>JAGQUT010000100.1 GCA_020438355.1 Solirubrobacterales bacterium
TGCATCGGGCTCAACTACCGGGCGCATGCCGAGGAAACCGGCGCTGACATTCCCAAGGCTCCGACGATTTTCGGCAAATACCGGAACGCCCTGGTGCCTGACGGGTCGACAGTCACCCTGCCTGCCGCCAGCCGGAAAGTTGATTACGAGGCCGAGGTCGCTTTCGTGATCGGCCGGCGGGCAAGTTCGGTTCCGGTGGAAGAGGCCCTCGACCATGTTGCGGGTTACACCCTCCTGAACGACCTCTCGGCCAGGGATCTGCAGGGACTCACGATGCAGTGGATGGCCGGCAAGGTGTTCGACGGTGCCGCCCCCTGCGGTCCGGCGCTGATCACCCCTGACGAGGCCGGCCCTCACGACGCGATCGGAATCGAAATGCACGTGAATGGCGAGCAGAGGCAGAGTTCATCGACCGCCGATCTGATCTTCTCGGTGCCGGAGCTCGTGGCCACGCTTTCGACCTGGATGACCCTTGAACCCGGTGACATCATTTCGACCGGAACTCCTTCCGGGGTCGGGCTCGCCATGGACCCGAGGGTCTGGCTGGAAGATGGTGACGAGCTTGTCGTCAGTTCACCTCAGCTTGGCGAACTGAAGACCAGGATCGCGGTCTGACCGTAATCTGCCTGGCGCCTAGGGCTTGGCGCCGGCGATCTCGTTTCTGATCGCTGGCAGATTCGCCGACAGGGGCGCGGCCGGGGCGACTCCTGAAGCGGATGCCCCTGCCGGGCGGCTTCTCGTCCTCGCTGCCGACCACTTGACCCTGACCGGCGTAACCCGCATCAGGCGGTTCCAGGTCCGCGTGCCGACCACTCCGTCAGCGCCGAGACCTCGACTCTTCTGGAAGCGGCGCACCGCGCGGTAGGTAACCCGGTTGAAGATTCCGGTTGGCTGCATCTTGTAGCCGAGTGCGATCAGGTGCTGCTGCAGCCAGACGACCTGGTCCCCACGGTCGCCACGGTCCAGTGGCACCTTTCCCGAGTAGGCCCGGTAGCCGGCAACGCGCGTCACCGGCCTGGCCAGCGCAGCCCATTCATTCGAATCGGTTTCCTGCCATGACCACCAGCTGGCCGCCGAGCCGTAATTGATCATGAACTTGCGGAAAGCCAGCAGATCGCGCTTCGGTGGACCGTCCCAGGTCTGCCCCGTGGCACGAATGGGCCGCTTGTAGATCGTGTTCTGCTCCCAGGTGATCTCGAGCGAGGTCCGGACCGAATCCCCGATCGTGTGCCAGTAGACCTGGGGCACGTTCACGTTGGCTGCGCCCGGGCCGAGAAAGACCGAGTACGGGAAGCCCGGGTGGTAGTGGACGTAGGGAAACGAGGAGAGTCCGAGCGGGAACTTCGGGCCGACCAGCCGTCGCAGTTCCCGGATGTACCAGTCCGCGGCGGCGTACTTTCCTTCG
>JAGQUT010000101.1 GCA_020438355.1 Solirubrobacterales bacterium
CTCCGGGGTCCGGTGACCGGCCCGGAACCCGAAGAAACCCGCCGCTCGCTGCCCGAGCCGGTCACCGCTGTTACCGATACCGCCGGGTCCTGGCTTCCGGCGAGAATGAGCGAGGTCGAGTCCGGCCTGCTTGGCGCGGTTCAGGGTGAGGGGGAGCTGTCGGACGATGCCGTCCGGACCCTGAACGCCGGAGGCAAGCGGATGCGCCCGATGCTGGTCCTGCTCTGCGCCGGGCCGGATGCGGGTGACGCGGCGGTGCGCGCCGGGATCGCCGTCGAGCTGGTTCACATGGCGAGCCTCGTTCACGACGACGTGCTTGACAGGGCTCCGCTCCGGCGAGGCATTCCTACCGTCTATGCCAGTTCGGGCCGGGAGCGGGCGACTTCTCTGGGTGACAGGCTTTTCTCCACCGCTTTCAAGGTGCTGGTCGAAGGTGGCGACGCCGACGCTGTGGTGGAGGTCAGCGCCACCGCGGTTGACCTGGCGCGCGGCGAGCTCAAGCAGCGTGAAGGCGCCTTCAACATGCAGCTGGATGAGGAGGAGTACTTCGAGCGCTGCGGCCTGAAGACCGGCCGCCTCTTCGAAGCCGCCTGCGTGCTCGGACGCACAAGCACCGGTGGTGATCCCGGCCCGATCGGCGAGTTCGGGCACCGCATCGGCCTTGCCTTCCAGCTGCTCGATGACGTCCTCGACATCGCCGGACCCCCGGAGCGCACCGGCAAGGCAAGGGGAACCGATCTTCTGGATGGCACCGTGACCCTGCCGTTGATCATCGCCGCGCAGTTCGACCCAGCCCTGGCGGCCCTCGATCTGAGGTCTCTTGACGAGGAAACAGCGGCGATCGCCTGCGACAGGATCGAGGCGACCGGCGCCCTCGACGAAGTCCGGGCCAGGGCGATCGCCCTGATCGAAGAGGCCAAGCAGGGCCTGACGGACGCCGGAATCGAGGCCGAGCAGCGTGAACTCCTCGAGCTGATCGCCGACGGCGTGGTGCTGCGCTACAGCTGACCGGCACTGGCTGCGAGGGCGGCCTCTCCTCAGTCCGGCCGCTCTGGGATACTCCCGCCTCATGGTCCTGAGTGACAAGACCC
>JAGQUT010000102.1 GCA_020438355.1 Solirubrobacterales bacterium
CGAATGGCCAACCGCAAAGAAGTCACAAACCAGATCACCAGCGTCAAGAACATCCGCCAGATCACGCGCGCGATGGAAATGGTGGCTGCCGCTCGACTTCGTCGGGCGGAAACGCGGATCGAGCATCTGCGCCCATACGCGCAGGCGATGCGGCGCATGACCCAGCGCGCCGCGGCAGAGGCCGGGACGGTGACCCACGTGCCGATCCTCGAGCAGCGTGATGACGTCAAGCGGGTCGCCCTGCTGCTGGTGACCGGTGACCGCGGCCTTGCTGGTGCCTTCAACGCCAACATCCTTCGCGACGGCCTCAACCGCCGTGAAGAGCTGAAGACCGAAGGAATCGAAACTGTCTTCTACGCGGTCGGTCGTCGAGGCGATGGTGCCCTGACCTTCCGCAAGGCCGAGCCGAAGCAGTCGTGGACCGGTTTCACCGACCGGCCCGCATTCTCGGATGCCCGCGAGATCGGCGAAACCCTTGCCTCGGCTTACATCGACGGTGAAGTCGACCGGGTCGAAGTCATCTACAACCGCTACGTGTCCCCGCTAACCCAGAACGTCCACCGTCTGATCCTGCTTCCGGTTCAGGAAGCCGAGGTCATCGGTGAAGGTTCCGAGGACGAGAGCGGGGAAGAGGAGACCGGCGAACTGGCTCAGGCCCACAGCCGGGCTTCCTGGGAGTACGAGCCGGACGCAGAGCATCTGCTCGCCACGGTAATTCCCGACTATGTGAACACATCGCTTTACCGCAACCTCCTCGAGTCCGCAGCATCTGAACTCGGGGCCCGGATGACGGCCATGCGCAGCGCGGCCGAGAACGCGGAAACCATGATCGACGATCTGACCCTGGAGATGAACCGGGTCCGTCAGGCCGAGATCACGCAGGAAATCCTGGAAGTCGTGGGCGGCGCAGAGGCGCTCGGCTAAGCGACGCCACAGACTGAAACTGG
>JAGQUT010000103.1 GCA_020438355.1 Solirubrobacterales bacterium
CCCTCGTGACCGAGACCTGCGTGCTCCACCCGAAACTGAACTCGGACCTGCTGATGGCAGCCGCCCTGGTCCATGACATAGGAAAGACCGGCGAATTCACCTACGGCGCCGAGATCGGACTGAGCGAACGGGGCCGGACTCTCGGCCACCTTCAGATCGGGGCCGAACTCATCGGCGCGGCGCGCGAACGGGCCGGCCTCGAGGCAGCCGAGCGTGATGCCCTGCTCTCAACCGTGATGTGTCACCACGGCACTGATGCCCTGCGCCTCAGGAATTTCCCTTCCGCCGAGGCGATAGCCCTCTACCGGTTGAACGCACTAGACGCCCAGGTCAAGACCGCGCTCGAGCACGGCCTGACCTGAGCGGCCCCACGCGGCTCAGGCGCGAGTGAAGGGCAGGACCTCGGTCAGCCAGGTGACCAGGAAGTCCGGGTTGCGGGTCTGAGTGTGAATGACGCCCGGTCCGGTGAACTCCATCACGAAACCCTCACCGCTCTTGAGCGTGTTCATGATTCCCGCGGATGCCTTGCGGGTCTTGTACTCGACACTCGGCTCGAAGGCGACGAGATGCCCTGAGTCGACGACGATCTGCTCGCCGGCCGCCAGCTCGACCCGGTCGATCGCGCCGTAGCAGGAGACGACCACGTCACCTCCGCCGGTGGCCCGGATCAGGAAGCCGCCTTCGCCTCCGCCGATGTTCTTGAAGCCGCCCCACTTGGTGTCGATCTCGACGCTGGCCTCCGAGGCCAGGTAGGCGCCGCGGGTCAGGTAGAGCTCCTCGCCCACCGGAAGCACAACCGCGTCCCCCGGCAGGTTTGCGGCGACGTCAACCCAGCCGCCGCCCGACGGGGCGGTCAGGGTTGTCATGAAGAGTGATTCGCCGCCGAGGACCGATCTCTTCAGTCCCTTCATCAAT
>JAGQUT010000104.1 GCA_020438355.1 Solirubrobacterales bacterium
AGGACCCGGCGGTATCGGTAACAGCGGTGACCGGCTCGGGCAGCGAGCGGCGGGTTTCTTCGGGTTCCGGGCCGGTCACCGGACCCCGGAGTGGAGGGCGATGATGCCGCCCGCCATCAGGGTCCAGCGAATGTGCCGGAAGCCGGCTGAGTCCATACGACCGGCCAGGGCTTCGGCATCGGGGAAACTTCTGACCGACTCGGGCAGATAGGTGTACGCGGAGGAGTCCCCGGCAACCTTGCCGAGCATCGGGACCAGTCGATCGAACCAGAGACCGAAGAAGCCGGCCAGTGGCTGGCGACGCGGCTGGGTGATCTCCAGGATCACCAGGCGGCCGCCGGGAACCAGCACCCTTCGCATCTCGCTCAGGCCCTGGTCCAGATCAGCCAGGTTGCGGGCCCCGAAAGCGATCGTCAGGGCGTCGAAACTCTCGTCCTCGAAAGGCAGCTGAAGAGCGTCAGCCCACTTGAAACGAACCTGCCTGAGTCCCTCGTCCTTTGCCTTTTCCAGGGCAAGGTCCAGCATCGGCTGGGAGAAGTCGGCGCCGATGACCTCGCCCTCCGGGCCCACCCTTTCGGCCAGCATCAGCGAAAGGTCGCCGGTGCCGCAGCAGAGGTCAAGTGCCTTCATTCCGGGTTCGAGACGGGCACGCTCGGCAGCCCTCGCCCGCCAGCTCTGGTCGAGGCCGGCGGTCATCACCCGGTTCATGCGGTCGTAGACACCGCTGATGCGATCGAACATCGAGTTCACCTGTCCGGCGAA
>JAGQUT010000105.1 GCA_020438355.1 Solirubrobacterales bacterium
GCTCGACGGCTCTTCGCTGCGCGTCCCGCCGGATCAGGATCTCCGCGTGATCGCCGACGAGGGCGATGCCATTCCGAAGATCGATGACGGGATCTGGCCCGCATTTCCGGCCGACCTGACCTCGATCGCGACGGCCGTCGCCACCCAGGTGCACGGCACCGTGATGATCTTCGAGAAAATGTTCGAGAACCGACTCTTCTTCGTGGACAAACTCGTGGCGATGGGTGCTCGCATCGTGCTCTGCGACCCGCACCGATGTGTCGTCAGCGGCCCCTCCCAGCTCTACGGCGAACGGGTCGAGAGTCCCGACATCCGCGCCGGGATGGCGATGCTCATCGCAGGCCTCGCCGCCAGGGGGACGACCACCATCGGAAACATCCGCCAGATCGACCGCGGGTACGAACGAATCGACGAACGGCTGCGGGCGCTCGGCGCCGAGATCGCGCGTGACGACGACTGATCGCGAGTCGGTGAGTCCGGGTGGAGCGCCACTGCCCACCGGTGCACGTGACGTGCTCCCGCTCGAGGCACGTGAGCTGCGGGCCGCCGAGGACGCCCTGCGGGGGGTGTTCCACACGTTCGGGTATCGCGAGGTCCGGACCCCGGTCATGGAGTTCGCCCAGCAGCTCGAGCGGGGCTACCGAGACCCGCTGGAGCACGTGGTGCGGCTCTTCGAC
>JAGQUT010000106.1 GCA_020438355.1 Solirubrobacterales bacterium
CGATTCGACAGGTAACGACCGCTCTTCGAGTTTTCGCTGGATGTAGATGCCATAAATGAGCGTTCATATAGTAACGTCTCGAGCTGGTGCTCTTTGAGGCGTCGGTGGGCTGCCGTACGTTGATTCTCCCCGAAACACTGCTCGCCCCGATGCGTCCTATGGGGCTGACCTCAATCCCTGGAGAAGGCCCATGTCCGCACCCGCTGTCCTGCTGGACGGGGTGACCAAGCGGTTCGCCGGCCACACGGCGGTCCGCAACCTGTCGATGACGGTTCCCGCCGGGGGGATCTTCGGCCTCCTCGGCCCCAACGGGGCGGGGAAGTCGACCACCATCCGGATGATCATGGAGATCTACCTCGCCGATGAGGGCCGGGTCGAGCTCTTCGGCACGACCCATGGCGCCCGGGCGCTCTCGGACAAGCTGGGCTACCTCCCCGAGGAACGCGGGCTCTACAAGAAGATGAAGGTCCTCGATCAGCTGGTCTTCCTCGGCGAGACCAAGGGCATCAGTCGCGGCGAGGCGCGCAAGCGCGCCGGCGAGTGGCTCGAGCGCCTGGGGCTCGGCGAGTGGACCCAGAAGAAGGTCGAGGACCTGTCGAAGGGGATGCAGCAGAAGGTCCAGTTCGCCGGCACGCTGCTTCACGACC
>JAGQUT010000107.1 GCA_020438355.1 Solirubrobacterales bacterium
CCGACTCCTGCAGCATGCGCTTCTCGTTGTTGACGATGATCTCCGGCGCGCCGAGGTCCAGAAGCCGCTTGAGGCGGTTGTTCCGGTTGATCACCCGGCGGTAGAGGTCGTTCAAATCGGAGGTCGCGAAGCGGCCACCGTCGAGCTGGACCATCGGCCTGAGCTCCGGCGGAATCACCGGAATGCAGTCGAGGATCATCCACTCGGGCTTGTTCTCGGACTTGAGGAAGGCCGAGGCAACCTTGAGGCGCTTGACCGCGCGGGCCTGCTTCTGGCCCTTGGCGGTGTTGATCTGGTCCTCGAGTTCCTCGCAGGTCGCTTCGAGGTCGATCTGCTCGAGCAGGTCGCGCACCGATTCGGCACCCATGCCGCCGCGGAAGTACTCGCCCCAGCCGAACGGGCTGCCGAAGCGGTCCTTGAGCTCACGGAAGACGGTCTCGTCGTTGATCACGTCCTTCGGCTTCATGGTCTGGAAGATCTTCCAGACTTCCTGCAGCCGCTCGATCGCCTCTTCGATGTAGGCCTCGGTGTCATTGATCTCGGCCTCGAAGTTCTTGGTGAGTTCCTTGATCTGCTTGGCCCGGTCATCGTCGCTCAGCTTGCGCAGCTGGGCGGCGGTCAGGCCGAGCGAGTCGGCCCAGAG
>JAGQUT010000108.1 GCA_020438355.1 Solirubrobacterales bacterium
GAGCCGAACCGCTTGGCACCTGCGTCATTGACCGCTGACTTCATCCCGTCGAGGGAGCCAAACTGCTGATCGATGGCTTCCCGCAGCTGAGGTGAGGGCTGGCCGGTCTGCGACGGCGCGGTCATTGTGTCCCAGAAGAACGTGTGATTCCAGTGTCCGCCGGCGTTATTGCGCACCGCTGCGGGCAATTCGCCCGCGGAGGTGACGAGTTGTTCCAGGGACATTCCTTGCAGCGCCGGATTGGCAGCCACGGCGGTGTTGAGTGCGTCAACGTAGGCCTGATGGTGCTTGTCGTGGTGCAGCCTCATGGTCTCGGTGTCGATCACCGGTTCCAGCGCGCTTGCGGCATAGGGCAGCGGTGGCAGGGTGAAGGCAGGTTCCGCTGAGGCGACGGGCGCTTGGCTCAGCGCCCCTAGCACGCCCAGGCACATCGCCGTCACGACTGCGGCCAGATAACGACGCATCGACAGGTCTCCAATCTGCAGACATTGGCGGGCTGCGCTTCTATCTCTACCCGTCTCACGCGAAGTGCAGCAGGCTGGCCGTGCTGCAACCGCCACACCTTTAGAGGACGACGTCCTGAAATGCGATCGAAGGGACATCAATACTCGTCGTCCCGTGGACGGCCG
>JAGQUT010000109.1 GCA_020438355.1 Solirubrobacterales bacterium
ATCGGCACCTCCGGCAATGTCTACCCGGCGGCGGCCTTCGTGCAGGACGCGTCCCGCGCAGGGGTCGAGACGCTGGAATTGAACCTGGAACCGTCGCTCGGGATCAGCGATTTCGACCGGGCAGTGCATGGGCCCGCGACCGAGATCGTCCCCGCCTGGGTCGAGGACATCCTGTCGAAGGGATAGGGGGCCGGACGCACCGGCCCCCATCAGGCATCAATCGCCCATCTTCATCTGGCCGTGCGCCATGCCCGGCTTGCGGTCGTTGTCGACTGGCACCTCGATCGTGACCTCGCCGGCCTTCTCGAAGGTCAGCGTGACGGTCACCATGTCGCCATTGTCGAGACTGCGATTGAGGCCCATGAACATCACATGGTCACCGCCCCGTTCAAGGAGGTGAATGCCGCCGGCCGGAATGACGAAACCTTCCTCGACATGGACCATCTTGGCGACACCATCGTCACCGATCACATGGGTGTGCAGTTCGACCTTACGGGCGACGTCGCTCGTCGCCGAGATCAGCCGGTCGTCTTCCGGGCCGGCGTTCATGATTTCCATGAACGCTGCCCCCGCCATGGCCGAGGCCCCGGCGGCGCGCGCATAGGACTCGGTGAC
>JAGQUT010000010.1 GCA_020438355.1 Solirubrobacterales bacterium
ATGATTTGTCTATCCCGGGGCCATGCGCCGGGCAAGGCGAATCACGGCTCTGGCGTGGCGGGCGATCACTGGCCGGGTCTGCAGCCCTGATCCGAACTCGACGACAAAGGCAGTCGTGCCCAGCTCGTGGTGCTGCCAGGAGACGGCACTGCCGGGGTAGCGGCCCCGGTCACAGCTTCCACCGGTCCCGAGGCCCGAGAGGCGGGCATAGAGAAACGCCCAGCGTCGCTGCCCGTCGCAGGGAGCGAGCGTCCTTCCCCAGGGCTGGTGAAACCAGACCGCCAGGTCGAAGTCGAATCGGCGACTGAATCGCATCACTGCCCTGGTCTCCCGTTCGGAGGCCGGGCTCGGACCCGAGTTGTAGCCACCATCCAGACTGCCGTCCCAGCGGTAGGGGAAGTTCCGGTTCAGGTCCACCCCGCGCGCGTTCTTGCGCGTTCCCGAGGCCGAGCCATCCGGATTGACCGACTTGATCGTCCAGATGCCGATTCCTTTGGGGCCTCTGCGACCGGCCAGGTTCTGGCGGATCCGCGAAACGACACGCATTCCCTGAGACTCGTCCCCGTGAATCGAGCCGACCACGAGCACCCTGAAGTCAGGCTCGCTTCCACCCTGTTGCCAGCTGACGATCGGCTTGCCCTGGACCGAGTAACCCACGAGCTCCCTTTCGATTCGGCCAGCTTCCGCCGAGGCCGGGGTCAGAAGAAGCAGGAGCAGCGAGAGCGACAGGACGGCGCGCCGGGTCATTCGCCAAACCTATCCCCTGCCGCTGCCAGAATGGCCCGGTGAGCGCTCTCGAGGACGACGGAATCAGCCGCTGCGGATGGGCCAACGGCAGCGAAATGATGCGGGCCTACCACGACGAGGAGTGGGGAGTGAGACTCGAAGGGGAGCAGGCCATGTTCGAGCGTCTCTCCCTCGAGGCCTTTCAGGCAGGCCTCAGCTGGGCGACGATCCTGCGCAAGCGGGAAGCCTTTCGCGAGGCATTCAGGGAATTCGACCTCGACTATTGCGCCGGACTTTCTGACCGGGAAGTCGAGACCCTGATGGGCAACGAGGGAATCGTCAGGGCCCGGGCAAAGATCGAGGCGACCAGGTCCAATGCGATCGCGGCGATCGAACTGAGGGGAGATGGGGGCCTCGAGGCGCTGATCGCCGAATTTGGTCCGGCAAGCCAGCCCGCGCCCAAGGTTCAGGCCGATGTTCCGACCAGCTCCGAGGAGTCGGCCGAGTTGGCCGCGGAGCTTCGACGCCGCGGTTTCAAATTCGTCGGGCCGACCAACATGTTCGCCCTGATGGAAGCGACCGGCCTGGTGAACACCCACCTGACCAGCTGTTTCCGGCGCGATGAGGTCTGAGGGTCTTGCTCTGAACGGCCGAATTCGACCGGTACCCCTGGCTCAAGCCATCTGACTCGCTCCCGAAAGGAGAGCGGGGCCTTCGAGAACTCGGCTTCGATCTCTTCTCTTCCCTGCCGGAAGTGCTTCCACCCTTCGAAGTGGATCGGCACGATGTTGCGGGGGCCGACCCGGTCGCAGAGCCTGACCGCGTCGGCCGCGGTCATCGTGTACCTGAGGGGACCAGAGACGGGAAACCGCACACCTCCGAGATGCACGATCGCGGTGTCGACGTCAATGCGCCCCGCCACCTCGAGAACTCCCGGGTAAAGCACTGTGTCTCCGGTAATCCAGAGCGAGCCGGGCTGTCCCTCCCACTCCAGCGAGAAGCCGATCACGTCTCCGGTGATCGGTCGGCTCAGTGGGGGACCGTGCCGGCAGGGGGTCGCAGTCACCGTAATGGTCGGCTTCCCTTCAGCTTCGAAGATCGTCGATTGCCAGTCGTCGAGTCCGATCGCTACCGCGTGCCCGGCCAGAGTCTGCGCGCCGGAAACAGTTGTAAGTACCTTCCCGGCATCGGGGAGCATCGCCCGGCCCGCGGCATCGAGGTTGTCCTCGTGATGCTCGTGAGAAAGCAGGACCGCATCGATCCTGCCGAGTTCATCTAGCCCGACCGCGGGGTCACTGAGCTTCTCGGACCTGGTGCCCCAGCCGAAGGCGTACTTGCCGCCGGCCGGGTCGAATGTCGGGTCAGTCAGTAGGCGCCAGCCGTCGATCTCGATCAGGACCGTCGGGCCGCCTATGTGGGTCAGGCTGAATCCGCTCATTCTTCGAGGCTACCTCCGCCACTGGATCCCCGGAAACCCCCGGTTCCCATCCCGGACCCTTGAAGGCGTAGCCAAACCGGTCGTGCCAGTTGTCGGCCGCCTGGACGTCACGCCAGATGTTCAGGTACTCGCCGTAGGCCACCTTGACCGGATGGAAGGTGTTGATGTTCTTGGTCAGGCCGTACCTGACCCGTTCCTCCTCCGGCTCGAAGCTGCCGAACATGCGGTCCCAGATGATCAGGATGCCGCCGTAGTTCTTGTCGAGGTACTGCTCCTGGGAGCCGTGATGAACCCTGTGGTGGCTGGGCGTGTTGAAGATGAACTCGATCGGCCGCGGCAGCTTCTTGACCGCCTCGGTGTGGAGGAGGAACTGGTAGAGCAGGCTCCATGAGAAGGCCAGATAGATCATCCACGGCTCGAAGAGCAGGGCCCCGGGCATCCAGAAGAAGATCGAGCTGAACGGCGACCAGTCCTGTCTCAGAGCGGTCGAGAAGTTGTAGTGCTCGGAGGAGTGGTGGACCACATGCATCGCCCAGAAGAGTCGGATCCGGTGATGGCTGCGGTGGAACGTGTAGTAGGCCAGATCGTCGACGAAGAAGAGCAGCACCCAGGTCCACCAGTCGGAGGGCGAGAGCTGGATCGGACTGATCGAGTAGATCGCCGCGTAGATGACCAGCACGACCAGCTTCCAGGCGCCGGCGATGAAGAGATGGCCGACCCCCATGCTGAGGCTTGTCGCGGTATCCCTGGCCTCGAATCCGATCGGAGCTTCCGGATTCTCCGCCGCGTCTTCGGCGTGCTCCTGCGCCGCATGCCGCAGGGTGAGGTACTCCAGCCCCATCGCCAGGAAGAAGAACGGGATCGCATAAATGATCAGATCGCCCATCTGAAAAGTGGTTATACCAGTTTAGGGGCCCGCGCGTTCTATGTCGGCTCTGAGCATGTGCCCGGCTACTTCGGCGGCGGTATCGGGGTCACCGGCTCCGATTGCCCGGCCGAGGCGGGCGATCAGGGCGCCGTCCTGGGGGCGAACCCGGTCAGCCACTTCACCAACCCCGAGCATGCCAAGCAGCGAGTTCAGGGACAGCCTGTAGGCAATGTTCTCCGAGCCGCCAACCACTGCCAGCCAGAACTCGGCAAACGCCTGGTCCACTGCTTCGTCCTCACCTGAACCAGCGAGGGCAGCAGCCGTCTCCCCCAGACTCTCGATCTGACTACGGCTGGCCTGATCAGCCCGGCCCGCGCAGAGGCGCGCCGCGTCAACACCGATCGAAGCACGCATCTCGAGCACCGAGCGGACGATCTCCGCGGGTGGAGCGACCTGGTCACCGCCGATGTCGAGCAGAACCTCCAGACCACCCGAATCACGCCAGTCGAGGACCCGGGTCGCGCCTCCGTGAGTGATGCGGACCAGGCCGGCCTGCTCGAGGCGCTTGAGCGCTTCCCGGACAGCGTGACGGTTCACTCCGAACTCCTCTGCCAGCACCCGTTCGGAAGGGATCCGGTCACCGGGGGCGAGCTCACCGCTGAGTATCTGGCGCCGCAGCGCATCGTGAACCCGGAGGGAGACGGTTTCTGATCCGGTTTCCGGCATCGTCGGATTCTCCCAGACGGTCCGGCTCTGAGGGTCTTGTAGGTTGAAACCGTTCCCTTAGAAAGGTAAGAATGGCGCGTCTAAGACTTGTCCTGGCGGGAATCGGCCTGACGGTTGGATGCCAGGCTCTCATCCGCCGGTTGCTGCTCCGGCAGTTTCGACACAGTGTCGATTCCCTGAACCGGGGTGACTATCGTCCGCTCCTTGATGGCTTCGCCGACGACGCCGTCCTCCACTTCAATGATGCCCCTCATCGCTGGGCCGGAGAGCACCGGGGCAGAGACCAGATCGAGATCTTCCTCCAGGATTTCGTCGCCGCCGGACTTCAGGGTGAAATCAGGGAATTCTGGACGTCCGGTCCGCCCTGGGCCTTGACGGCAGTTGCCCGGTTCGATGACCATGCGACCGGGGCCGGTGGAGAAGAGCTCTACTCAAACCAGACCATGATCATGGTTCGTACCCGGTGGGGGAAGGTCACGGAGCAAAGGGACTTCTACGTGGATACCGGGCGAATGATCGACTTCGACCGCAAGTTGACTGAGATGGGAATCGATTCGGTGCGATGAGCCGACAGTTCACCCCGGAATATCGCGGCGGGTCCGGTCCGCCTTTGGTTCTGATCCACGGGTTTACTGACACCTGGCGGACCTGGGAGCTCGTCATCCCTACTCTCGAGAAGAGTTTTGATGTCCTCGCCGTGACCCTGCCCGGGCACGCCGGCGGACCTGCCGGACCGGACACGTACACACCTGAGACGCTCCCCGATGGCGTCGCCAAGGCGATGGACAAAGCCGGTTTTGAAGCCGCCCATCTGGTCGGAAACTCGCTCGGAGGTTTCGTTGCCCTGCAGCTGGCGGCCCGCGGACGCGCCCTCAGCGTCACCGGCCTCGCACCAGCGGGCGGCTGGTCACCGGAGTTCCAGAACCAGTACGCGCTCGATTACTTCATCACCCAGCAGGCACTGGTCAAGAAGGCCGCTGCCTTCGCCGACCAGATCGCGGCCACCCCGGAGGGCCGCAGGCAGGCGACCCGCTTCATCGTCGAGGACGACAGCCTGATCACCGCCGGGATGGTCGTTCACCAGCTGGTAGGCGCCGCCAGCTGTCCCGGGGCCCAGCCGATGATCGAACTCGCCCGCAGGGAAGGATTCGAACTTGACGCCGAGGCGATCACCTGCGCCGTCCGCCTGATCTGGGGAACCGAAGACAAGCTCCTGCGCTGGCCCGACACCGCGGTCCGTTTCAGGGAAGAGTGGCTACCCACCGCGGAGTTCATCGAACTCGAAGGGGTCGGGCACTGCCCCCAGCTCGAGGTTCCGGTCGAAGTCGCCGCCCTGATCAGCGGAACCGCGGCGCTCGCCTGAATCAGGGCTTGCGCCCGAAGATCACGGCGAAACCGTGGTCCTTGAACAGGCAATCAACATCGGTGAAGCCGATCTCCTCGAGCCAGCCGAGCTGAGTCGACAGCGTACTCAGATGGTCGTGGCTCATCCTCTCGACGGTGTCCGCCCACTCTGCATCGGTTAGACCCTTTTCGAATGACTGCTGCCGGTGCCACTCCGCGTAATGCTCCTGGAGTTCAGGGGTCTCGCCCAACACGTGCTCGGCGTTCACGAAGATCCCGCCCGAAGTGAGCTCTCGACAGGTCGCCTCGTAAACGGTGCGCTTTCCCTCGTCGGTCATGTGGTGAATCGCCAGGGCAGAGATGACCGCATCCCACGGCCCCGCGGGGATCCCCTCATACATGTCGCCGGTGACCGTCATGGCCCGGTCTCCGAGCAGGTCGTGGGCCTGTTCCAGCATTCTCGGCGAGAAATCGAAAAGCGTGAAGTCCGCATCCGGGAACTCCGCCTGAACCACAGCCGAAAGCATCCCCGTTCCTGCTCCAAGATCAAGAATCCGCAGCCCGGAGCCAGCCCCGCCGGAACCCTTCCCGGCCAGCCCGACCGCTTCCGGGACCATCCCATAGAAGCGGTCGAGCTGAGGGATCAGTTTTTCGCGCGGGCCGCGGTACGTTGCGGCCTGCCGGTCGAAAACGGTGGTGGCGCGCGCCAACCTAGAAGCCGCGCCTTTCTGCCTTCGCACCGCCGCCGAAGCGCTTCACCTTCAAACCGGGTGACCGCTTCTGCTGGAAGGGGCAGAACCGGTCCATCGCCCAGCCCTTCTTCGAGTAGAGCCTGGTCTGGTCGGCGTAATGCTTCGACTTGGGGTTCTCCGACTGCGAGTAGGTGAGGATCATGCTGGCCTTCGGGCACTTCGCTCCCGTCAGGTGAACAGCCTGGATGAAGCTCGACCCGTCGCTTATCTCGGTGATTCCCTCACCCGGGACCCAGGGACCGTAAACCGGATTGAAGGAACCGTATGGCTCGTAGTCGCCGGCCGGAATCGGGATCTTCTGACCCTGGCGGGTCACCGTCTGGTACTCGCGCCTGGTCGCGTCGAACGGAATCCCCTGCGTGATGAACTCGTTGATCGTGTCGGCCAGTACCACCGGCAGATCCGGATTTGAGGTATTCAGCCCGGAGGGAGTACCAACCGGATCGGTGTAATCAAACGGGTTCGAGTAGACCGGACCGGCGCTCCCGAAGTAGAGGCGGTTTGCGAAGCGCTGGAAGAACAGTCCGCCGGTCGAGTCGAGGTTGTTCCTGCCGTCCCAGTTCGCCAGCGCGTCACAGGCGGCTGCTGTGTTCTGAGCGCCGCTGGTGCCGACCACGACCGGGTTCGCGTCGCAGTACGCGACGACCTGTTCGAGCAGCAGCTCGGCAGACTGGACCCGGTTGTTGTAGAGCATCGCCTTGAGACTGGACAGCGTGAACTTGCCGTTGTCCAGCTTCTCGTTGACCATCCTGTGGGCTAGGCGCGTGCGCTCGGACTGGGCGATCCGCTCCTCCCCGATGATCCTGTCGTAGCCCTCGAGCGGCTTGTCCACGTTCGAGAGCCAGTAGGAATCGTTCGAGTTCTCCACGTAGTCGGAGCGCAACAGGTAAGGCATCTCCGTCGCGGGCAGCAGGCCGGGGCCGGCGGCGCCCTTTGCCTTCTTGCTCATGTCACAGCTCGAATCGGCTCCGTCGAAGACGGGCAGCCGGAAGGACGGCCATGCGATCGCTCCGATACCGGTGTTGCACTGGGCGATCCGCTCGTCCGAGGCGTTCGGCACCGCGCCGATGTCCGCGTAGAGCGCCCGGCCCTTCGAATCGGAGGCGATCGTGTTCACCCACGGAATGCCCTGGTACTTCTTGAGGATCCTGAGGACCTCCGGAACGCTCTGGGCGCGGCTCACCGAGTAGAAGTGGTTGATCATCCGGAAGTTGCCGGAGTTCGCGTCAAAGAGCGAGTAGGCAGTGGTCGGCGACCATGCGAACAGCGGAGTGCCCTGGACCGAATTCGTGATGTACCCGTGCTCGGTCGAGTAGAGGGTGCGCTCCCGCCGGACGCCCTCGTCATCGGTTACCGAGACGGTCGTCTTCTTCATCGGCTTGGACTGTCCGTCCACGATGTAGCGGGTGGGGTCTTCCGGATCAAGCGTCTCCTGGAAGACGATGAACCGACGCGCCGTAGAAACCGTATGGCTCCAGGCCATGTTCCTGGTGTGGCCGATCAGCACCACGGGAACTCCAAGAAGACTCGCACCTGAAACGTTCAGCTGGCCTGGGATCGTCAGCTGTGCTTCGAAGAAACGCTGGGCACCCTGCCAGGGGAAGTGCGGGTTCCCGAGCAGGAGCCCCTTGCCACCCTGGACAGCATTCTTTCCGAGAGCGACGGCGTTGGAACCGAGCCCGCCGGTGAAGTTTCCGAAGTCCGGACCGAAGTCTTCAGCGGTGATCTCAGAGACATCGGGACCGTCATCCGCCTGGCTCCCCGCCTTGAGAAGTTCGACCTGTGGAGGTTGCGCCTGGGCAATGCCATCCATCGAGGGGTCGGTCGAGCCGTAGCCAAGCAGCTGGTAGAAGCGCATGTACGCATCCAGGACGGAGATCGGCTTCACCCAGGCCTCGCCGCGACAGCGCGGGTCGGGGAGCTTGCCCACACCGGTCTTCTTCAGGTAGGCGTTGTAGCCGGCGACGTAGCCCTTGACCACTTCGCGCACCACCGGCAGCGGTCCGTTCGGCGGCTTCAGCTTCATCATCTTCTGGACCGTCCCCTCCTTGCGGACTCTCTTCCAGAAGAAGTCGGAATCGAGGTTGGAGATGCCGTTGGGTGCGGCGGTTTCGGCGCCGAAGTGAAGGGAACGCTCGCCGCGAACGGTCGTGTAGGTGTCAGCCAGAGTGCACAGCTGGTGAGTGGCGATCGACCAGCCGTAGCCGTAGCCGAGACCGTACGGCTTGTCCGCGAGGATCCTCGGGATGCCGTATTCGGTGGTGCGGATTGTCACCCTCGGCGGCTTCTTGGCGGCCTGTGCCTGACTGGCGAGTGGCACCGCGATCAGGGCCAGCAGCATCAGCAAGAGACCTGCTCCCAGCGCAAAATGACGAGCGATACCGGACGAAGACACCTGCCGCATGATTCTCCTTTGGTTGATTCCCTCCCGGGCAGAATACTCCGGGAGCAGGCCTCGCGGCTATGGTTCGACCATGAGCTCTCCTGCGGATCAAGGATCCGAGCCGGTTGGCCACCTGACCGGCAAATGCGCCTGCGGAAAAGTCTCCTTCGAGGTCAACCAGCCCCTGATCGGAGCCGCGTACTGCTACTGCAAGCGCTGTCAGAGGCGTACCGGGACCGGCGTGTCCGTCACGGGCCTGACCCAGCCAGGCTCCTTCACGATCACCGAGGGTGTCGAATCAGTCCACGGTTACGAACCGGGTGACGGCGGATTCGACAAGTACTTCTGCGAGGAATGCGGAGGCCATCTCTACACCAGCCATCCGGAGAACCCGGACATCCTGGCGATCAGGATGGGGGCGCTGGACCAGGACCCGGGAATCAGGCCGCTGGCCCATCAGTTCACCGACTACGCAGCACCCTGGTTCCCGGTCCCGGACGACGACCTCCCTAAGTTCCCGGAACGCCTTGACTGGAGCCAGGTTCTCTGAGTAGCGCATCGAGTTTGGCGTAACCCTCGTTGACGCCGGTCTCCATGCCGGACTGAAGCAGTCCGTCCCGGTGCTCCTTCGCTTCGAACGTGGTGAGGGTGACGAGGCGGGTCTGGCCTCCTTCGATCGGAATCAGGTCGAGCCGGTCGATCGAGGGCGGCGGCTGTGGTTCCATCACGAAGCTGAATGTCTGGACGATCAGGTTCGGCTCCTCGACCTCCAGGAACTCGCCGAAGAAGATGTATTCATTTCCGCCCGGGTCGCGGTGGATGTATCGGTACTTCCCGCCTGGCCGGACGTCGTACTCCTCCACGGTCATCTCCAGCTCGTCCGGTCCCATCCATTGCACCAGTAGCTCAGGGTCGACCCAGTACTGGAAGACGACCTCGGGAGGGGCGTCGAGGATTCGCTCGGTCCGAATCTCGAGGTCGCTTGGTGTGGTCACCAACGTCTTGTGAAGTTCTGTCAGCTCGCTCATCCATTTTCCTCCTGCTTGTGTTTGTCGATCAGGTTCTCCAGCCGGTTCAGTTGCTGGTGACGTCGGCGCCTGAACTCGTCAAGCCAGAACGCTGCCTCATCGAATCCTTCGTAGCTGAGTTCGCACCACCGGGTTCTGCCCCGCTTGTCCGTGACCACCAGTTCTGCTTCCTCAAGTACGCGGACGTGCTTTCGCGCCCCGGTCAGCGTGATTCCCGTGGAGCTCGCGAGTTCCGTTATCGAGGCTCCCCCTCGCCCGAGCTGCTCGACCATCGCCATCCGGGCGGGGTCGGCGAGGGCGGAGAACTTGTCCGCCGCAGCCCTGGAAGCGCTGTTCAAATACTGAACCATTTGGTTCACTATACAGGCGAACTGAGATCCGTCAAGGTTGCGACGCTGATCGTGGCGCCAGCCGACCGGACAAACGGCCGGTCAGCGGGTGTAGGTGACTTCCTGGCTCGCTTCGCGCTTGCTGTTCTGCGGGTAGGGATCCAGTTCGACCGGAGCGGTGGCGATCGCCTGGGTCCGCAGGTCGGACCATGTGAGGCCCTCACGGAGCAGCGCGGGAACTCCCAGCGCGGCGGCCGTGGCCATTTCCACGGCCTGCAGGATCACGCCGTAGGCGAGCGCGGCGTCGGTCGAAACGCCCCATCCCTTGTGAAGCACAAAGACGACGGCCAGCTGGAAGACACCGATGTTGGACGGCGTCGCGGGCACGATGGCGGTGACGTTCACCGCCAGCAGAACGGCCGCGGAAGCGGCGAGCCCGGCCTGGCTTTCGAGGCCGAGAGCGAACATGAGAGCCCAGCAGGAGAGCAGCTGGATAACCCAGGCAAACAGCTGAAGGGCAACCGCCGGAGCGCCGTTCCGGGGGTGGCGAAAGACCGTCAGTCCGCGACGGACCTGGAGCATTACCGAGTGAACGACCGCTCCGATCCGCGCTATCCGGCCTTTCCCGCCCTGGCTCTTCAGCAGCGTCGGGGCGGTTATCACCGCGAGGAGCAGGAAGGCAGGAATCATGCTGTAGAGCAGGATCTGCTTCGTGGCACCGTGGAAGACGGTGTCCATTGCGCTGAGCACGAAAACCCCGAGCAGCAGGATGGCGAGGATGTTCAGCATGGTCTGGGAGACGATCGTTCCGATCACCACCGGCAGCGTTTCCTTGGCCCGTCCCGTGTGACGGGCAAGACTTATTGCCCTCGCAGGCTCGCCGAGGCGGGCGGGAAGGGTCGCCGACATCAGGACCCCGATCATCGTGGCCGAAGCGAAGTCCCTTCTCTTGAGACCCGAGTGGGGCAATGCGGACTTCGCGATGAAGAACCACGACCAGGCGCGGAAGAAGAGCGAAGAGGCCATGAGCGCCAGCGCCACAAGCACCCACGAAATGTCCGAGCGGACAAGCTTGTCGGCGACCTGGTCGACCCCGATCTTCTGCGCGGCAATTGCTGTCAGACCCAGTCCGAAAAGCGCAACCATTCCCAGGGCGGCCTTGCGGAGCCAGCTGCGGCCACCGGCACCCTTTGGAGCGGGCGGGTCCAGAGAGGGAAGCTTTACGGCCGGAGCCCAGGGCAGGCCGTCAGAGGGCGTGATGCCGAAGCGCCGCCTCGCCCTGTCGACCGACTCCTCGGGCTCGGGAACTTCAATGGCCCTCTCGTAGACCTCGGTCACCTGGTCGGCGACGTTCTGCCAGGAGTACCTCTGGGCACTTTCCCTCGCAGCCTCCCCCATCCTGGCCAGCCGTTCAGGCTCATGGTGGGCTCGCTGGAGTTCCTCGGCAAGAGCCTGGGGGTCTGCCGGGGGCACGAGGACCCCGTCGTGGTGGTTTGTCACCACGTCGCTGTAACCGGCTATTCCGGAGGCGATAACCGGTGTGCCGACCGCGAAGGCTTCCGTGAGGATCATCCCGAACGACTCGCCCGAGAGGGAAGGTGCGACCAGAACGTCCGCGTCGTGAAGTTGCTGCCAGAGCTCTTCATTGGACACCCGGCCGAGCAGATCAAGGTGGTCGTTCAGCTCCGGGTGGGCGAGGATCCGCTGGACATCCGCGGGGTCAGCACCAATTACGGAGAGGCGGGCCGGGACGTGGTCGACCAGGGCGGAGAAGGCCCTGAGAAGCACCGGCAGTCCCTTGCGTTCGTCGGGCCGGCCAACGAACAGGGCCCGAAGGTGATCGGTCTGCGGTTTCGGACCGGTCGGGGCGGCGTCCACGTCCACCCCGTTCGGGACGATCGTGTAGTTGCCACCGAACCAGCGTCGCCCGGTCCAGGCCGCGGCCTGAGAGACGGCTATCCGGCCGGAGAGCTTGTTCAGCACCCGACGCGCACCGGCGGCGTTGGCGAGGAAATTGGGGACGGGCTTGGTCGAGTACGCGTGGAAGGTTCCGACCACCGGCACATCCGAGGAGAGGCAGGTGTCCCAGCCGTTTACCGGAGTCATCGGCTCATGCAGATGGACCACGTCGAAGTTGCCCTGCTCGATCGCCCGCCGCGTACGGACGATGCCCTCGGGAAAGACTGGAATGTTCGAAACCGAACCGTTGGCGTTGATCCCGAAGGTGCGACCAACCGGAATCAGGTAGTCCGGAATTTCGCGATCCTCCGCTTCGGCACGATGAAGCACCTTCGAGAGGCGGTCCGGTGGATCAAAGGGAGCGATCACACGGACGTAGTGGCCCCGGGAGATGTACTCCTCGGCGAGTGACTGGACGTGCCGGTTTACGCCGCCCTGATAAGTCCACGAATACGGTGTGACGAGGGCGATTCGCACAAAGAGGAAGGATAAAGCAGGGAGCGGAAGCCCGGTTAACCGTTAAGGAGCCTTCTTCGAAGTTCTTGACGTGGTCCAGGCAAAACCCAGTGCCAGAGCCAGATACAGGGTTCCAACCTGAATGAAAAGTGCCCCCGAATCGTTGGTCAGAGCTCCAACCAGCGAACCGGCGGCAGCCCCGGCCAACCCGGCCCTGACCATCGGCACGTCGGCGACCCAGCCCAGAACGGTGGTTCTTTTCCAGATCCCGATGCCGATCACTGCCAGAGCGGCGAGGGTCACCGGCACCCTTGAAACCTTCGTGAAACTCTCGATCGTCGCATCGAGCCGACGACCGATCACGTCGAAGAAAGAGCCCCCCGAACCTCCCACGACAGACCTCACGAAGTGGGTCTCGGAACCGGTGATGATGTCCGCCAGGCCGATCAGAAGCAACGCCAGCAGCGCGACTGCCAGCCCGACCCAGGCCAGCCTCGGACGCCCGACAGCGAAGGAGGCAGCGACCACCGCGGCCACTGGAAAGACGATTGCGGCCCCGACGTCCGCGCCAAACCTGCCGGCAGCGAAGACAACGGTGGCAATCAGCCCCAGCCCGAGAAACCAGGCTGCCGAGCGTCGCGGCCCGGTCGCTTTCCAGGCGAGCGCCGCTCCCGTCCCGACCGAGGTCAGGATCATCAGGGTCGACTCGAGTTCGTTGCCGATTCCATAGAAGCGGGCACCAAGCCCCGGGTTGGGACCAATCACCGCCCTCGGGGTCAGGGCCGAACCGGCCAGCATGTCGATGCCATACGGAATGACCGTCAAGGCACAGGCCAGAGCGAGCGACTGCCAGCCGGGGGCGAACCGCATCAGTAGCGCCCCGATCATCACCGGCATGATCGTGGCGATGGTCCTCTCCACCGTCAGGGACGGTTCGAGCGCCGCGGTCAGCAGGAGGACCCCCGGCAACAGGACCGTCGAAAGACAGAGCAGCCGGACGGCCGGCCGGGCGTAGAGGCCCCTCGTAGCCAGGGCTACCAGTCCGGCGATCGCAATCCAGAACATGAGCGGAATCGCGAGGGCGGCTCCGCGCCGCTTGCCAACCTCCTCGTACCGGCTCTCGAGGTCCGACAGCTGCTCGAGGTCAAGTTCACCGCCTGACTCGATCGGCTGACCGGTCATCAACTTCGGGGGCCTGATTCCGAAATGACCAAGGATCGTCGGGGCAAGATCCGTTGACAGCACGTAACCCTCGGTCCTGGTGCTGCCGGATTCGAGCATTCCCGAGGTCCCGGGGCCGGCGATGGCGATCGTCAGCTGACCGCCGGATTCGGCAGGGGGCCTTTCGACGAAAATCTGGAGATCTGCGCTCCGGCGACGTTCGGAGGCTTCGATCGCACTGTCCAATGGCATCGAAAGGACCGTGACCGGGTCCGGGCATCCCCTGATTGCAGATCGTGAGCCTGGTGAATCCGGCTCGATCATGGAGGCGGGACCTCCGCAGACCCTTGGAGCCCGGGCGACGACCCCATCCCGCCTGACCACCGACAGCGACGCGGTACCAGCCGACTCCGCGGCCGCCGCGGCCAGCGCATTTCGGGCAAGAACCGAGGCCAGAAGACCGGGGATCACCGGACTCTCGGTCGATTTCGCGCGGCGGAGTACTTTCTCCCATCCCTGCGCCGATTCTCCGCCCGGGTACACTCGGTCTAACGGTGTGTCATACGAGGTGTCAAACGCCCTTGCTCCCTGCGACACGTCGAGCCAGGTCTGCTGCGCCGAGACCTCCCCCAGGCCGGGATTCATGAGCCCGAGAGCGGCGCCCTCAAGGGCTGTCAGATCTTCGGGGCTCGTGCCCTGAGGCAGAACGATGATCGAAACCTGGCCGTGATGGCCGGCTGCGGTGTCCTTCACCGACTGATCGGCAGCCTCGGAAAGCGGCGGAGCGAGAGTCCCTCCGGTGCCCAGGGCCAGGAGCGCCAGGAAAGCAATTCCTGCAGCCCACGCCCTCCTCCCCGGTATCTTCAGATGCCGCATGACATCCGCAACGATAGGTCAGAGTCCCGTCGCCGTTCCCGAAGTCGAGCACGCCCGGGTTGGCGAAGTCGAAATCGCCTTCGATGTTCACGGCAACCCGGAAGACCCCGTTCTGCTGGTCATACCGGGCCTGGGCACCCAGATGGTCTACTGGGATCTGCCGCTGGTCGAGATGCTGACCGACCGCGGTTTCCGGGTCGTGAGGATCGACAACAGGGACAACGGCGCATCAACGATCCTCAGACACAAGGGCAAGCCGGCCCTGCCGGCGATGATGATGGGCATCCCTCACGGGCTGGCCTACACGCTCAACGACATGGCCGCGGACGCGGTCGGGGTACTGGACCATCTCGGTGTCGATGGCGCCCACGTGATCGGCTACTCAATGGGCGGAATGATCGCCCAGACCATGGCAATCGACCATCCGGGGCGGGTTCTGTCCCTCACCTCGATGATGTCGAGGACCGGATCCCGAACCGACGCTGTACCGGGAGTCCGCGAACTCGCAGCCCTTATGCGAACCAGACCGACCGACAGCCTCGAGAGCTACCTGAACGGGATGGAGGCAATTGCGACCGTGATCGGATCACCTGATTTTCCGACCAACAGGGAGCGGCTGCGCCAGATGGCCACGGTCGCATTTCATCGAGGAATCAATCTCGCAGGAACCGCCAGGCAGCTCCACGCGATCAACTGCCAGCCGAAGCGCGACCGAGCCCTGGCGCGCCTGGACGTGCCGACCGTCGTTCTTCACGGTTCGGCCGACAAGCTTGTTTTCCCACGCGGCGGCAGGTCGACCGCCAGGGCTATCCCCGACGCCGAGCTGAGGATCTACGAGGGAATGGGTCACGACATCCCCGAGCAGCTCTGGCCCCAGTTCGTCTACGAGATCGACCGCGTCGCCCAGCGCGCCGGCAAGTAGCCGACACCGCGGGGCAGCAGGCCTGCGAGCAGGCCTGCTCCCGGCCGTTATTCCTTATGCTGGATGGTCGCATGAGTAACCCAGGCACTCCCGAAAACCCGCTTCGCGTCGCGATCATCGGGGCCGGTCCGTCCGGCTTCTACGCGGCGGACCAGATCATCAAGGATCCGGAAACCCACGCCCAGGTGGATCTGTTCGATCGCCTGCCCACGCCTTACGGGCTGGTTCGCGGCGGCGTTGCGCCGGATCACCCCAAGATCAAGTCGGTGACCCGGGTCTACGAACGGACGGCCGCCAAGGAAGGCTTCCGCTTCTTCGGCAACGTGGAGGTCGGCAGGGACCTGAACGTCGAGGACTTCGAGAAGCACTACCACGCGATCATCTACACCTTCGGGGCCGAAGCCGACCGCGAACTCGGCATCCCGGGCGAGGACCTCCCCGGAAGCTTTGCTGCCACCGCCTTCGTCGGCTGGTACAACGCTCACCCCGATTACGCCGACCGGGACTTCAAGCTCGACCAGGCCAAACGGGCCGTTGTGATCGGAAACGGCAACGTCGCGCTCGACGTCGCCCGGATGCTGGCCCTCGATGATGCTGAGCTGCGCAGGACGGACACCGCCGATCACGCGATTGAGCTGCTTGACCGCTCCACGATCGAGGAGATCGTCGTGCTTGGCCGCCGCGGGCCCGCCCAGGCCGCATTCACCAACCCTGAAGTCAAGGAACTCGGGGAACTCGAGGAAGCCGACGTGATCGTCGACCCGGCCGAGGTCGAGCTTGACCCGGCCAGCCAGGCCTGGATCGAATCCGACGAGGCCGACAAGACCGCAAGGGTCAACGTGGAGATCGTCAAGGAGTACGCCTCTCGCGCACCTTCCGGCAAGCCGAAGCGAATCGTCCTGCGGTTCCTCGCGTCTCCGGTCGAGATCAAGGGTGGCGACAAGGTCGAATCGATCGTGATCGGCAGGAACGAACTGGTCGAGCAGGACGGTGGCCTTCGCGCCAGAGACACCGGCGAGCGCGAAGAGCTCGATTGCGACCTGATCCTCAGGTCGGTCGGCTACACCGGCATCCCGTTGAGGGGAGTTCCCTTCGACGAGCGTCGCGGAACCATTCTCAACGAGCACGGCAGGGTTCTGGAAAGCCACGGGGGCGACCACCGCACCGGCCATTACACGGCCGGCTGGATCAAGCGCGGGCCTTCCGGAGTTATCGGTACCAACAAGAAGTGCGCGACCGAGACGGTCCAGCACCTCCTCGAGGACGTGAACAACGGACGGTTGCTCGAGCCGGAATCTCCCGAGCCCGACGCAATCGAGGCACTCCTGGCCGAGCGCGGCTCCAACTTCGTCACCTTCAGCGGCTGGCAGAAGATCGACGCGGAAGAAGTCGGCCGCGGCGAGCCGCATGGCAGGCCGAGGGTCAAGTTCGTCCGGATCGATGAAATGCTCGACACGGCCGTCAGGGAGGCCGAAGCCGGCGCTCCGGCGGGAGGCGAGTGATGGCTGCCGACCTGGAAGAACTCGCAGGGATGATCGAAGCGGCGCTGCCGGGCGCCAGCGCGACAGTGATCGACGAAACCGGGACAGGCGACCACCTCCGGGCCGAGGTTTCCGCACCCCAGTTCGAGGGCAGGAGCCGGATCGACCAGCACCGGATGGTCAAGGCCGCGGTCCGGGAGCGATTCGATGACGGCACGATCCACGCGCTGACGATCAAGATCCTCGACTGACAGATGCGGCACCCCGGGTCGGGTGAACTCATCGCGTAACATCATTTCCATGGCTGATCAGGAACTCACAGACCGCGTTCGCGAACTGATCGCGGAGAACGACGTACTGCTCTTCATGAAGGGCACTCCCTCGCAGCCGCGATGCGGTTTTTCGCTGCGGACCGTCCAGGTTCTGGACTCGATGGGTGTCGAGTACGGAGCGATTGACGTCTTGCCTGCCCTTCAGCCGCTGCGCGAGGTGACCACCGAGATCTCCGACTGGGAGACCTTCCCGCAGCTCTATGTCAACGGCGAACTGCTCGGCGGCTGTGACATCGTCGAGGAGATGTTCGAAAACGGCGAACTTGCCGAGGCGCTCGGTGTCGAGCAGCCAGCCGAACCTGCTCCGGCGGAAGCACAGGCCCCAGCCAGCGACGAGCCCTACAAGAGCCCGCCCATGACGATCGAGGGTTCCTAGGAACCATCCCCTGCGCGGGAATTGTCGGATCCCGCGTGCGTGCCGAAAGCCCGGGCCGGATCGTTGGCGGCCGCCTTTCCGTTCGCCGGGGAGAACCCGACGAGCTGGAGCACGCCGTCCACCCTCGTCGCAGTCGCGCTGTAGTTGCTTCCCGCCTTGAACGAATCGAACGGGAAGTCGGATGGCACCATCAGCTCCACGGTCGAATCGATCTGACCGGTCGAATCGACGACGAGGCTGATCACGCCGTTTTCGGGATCCAGTGACTCCAGACGGCCGCTGAACTCGATCTCGTCGGCCTCGGACACGGGTTCGATGGTCTCGAGCTGGATCGAGAGTTCCGACGGATCAACCCCCGCCCTGGTAACGAAGTTCTCAGGGTCGGGGACGTCAAGCCGGAGTCCCGCATCCACCGCCGTGCCCTGCTCGACTCCCGCCAGGGTTGCCGGGTCCGCCGCATACACCGGAAGCGATGCCCCTCGTCCCGAAAGGACGACGAGTCCGGCGTTCGGGTTCACGTAACTGACGACGGCCTTCAGCTCGGAGGTCTTGGCTATGTCGACCGCAGAGCGGCCATCGGACTCGGTCAGGGTGCCGTTCGAGAGTGGCAGCACCCGGGTAGAGACGACCAGCCCGGGATCGGGCACGGTCGATGCAAAGATGGTGACGAGATCACCCCCGGAGTTGACCCAGTAGGTCTTGGTCGAAGGAGAATTGGCCAAGACGGTCCCCTCGAGAAGCACACCGTCAGGTTCAGGTTCCGGGTCGGGATCGGGGTCGGGTTTGGGATTCGTGTCGTCGGGCGTTCCGGCAGGTTCGACCGGCGGATCTTCCTCTACAGGTTCCTCAACCGGCGTCTCAGGGGCGGGCGTCTCGACTACGACGGTGGCCGGAGCGGAAACAACCGTGGTCTCTCCGGAGTTGGCCTGGCCACCCCCTTTGGAACCTGCTGGCGAGCCGAGAGGCGGCGCCACCGCGGTGGTCGTCGTCTCCGCGGATTCACCTTCCTCGGTCGCCGTGCCTGGAATCAGCAGGGTGATCGGGCTCGCGGCACCGGTGATCATCGGCCCGATCGCCAAGCCGACCATCAACCCGACCGCCAGGGTCGCGAGCGCAAACGCGATCAGCTCGTTCCGCTCCGGCACCTTCACCCGGAACGGAAGCCGGCGCGGAGGTCTGGGCGACTTGCCGGGAACCGCCTTGCTCATCTCGCTGGCTGGTCTCCCGGAAAGTCCGGCTCGTCAGGGCGAATCATGCCCTCGAACGAGTTCATGTCCTCGGGCTGATCCAGGTCCTCAGGCTCGGGTCCATCGTCCTCGAAAGTGGCCGGCTCCGGATCGACGAGATCCTCCAGCGGGGCCTGGGCATGGGGCTCGAAGAAATGAGACGAGCCGTTTCCGTTCGCGCTCTCGGTTACCTCTCCAGGCTCATGCGCGTGAACCGGTGGTTCGGTCGGCAGATGACCAGCCATCGGTTCCGGGCGGGAAGTCGGGCCAGGAGTTACCGGTCGGTGATCGTGATCGATCACCGACGTGTCGGAGAAGACGGGGGTCCGTTCCGCCGGTGCTTCAGGACGGGATCCGTTCGGGCTTCCGTTGCCGTTCCGTGGCGGCGGGGTCGTGGTGCCAGCCGGGAGAACCATTGCCGAACCCTGGGGCTGGGCAACGTTCCGGCCGCAACGCCAGCAGTAGATGGCTCCGCGGGCATGCAGCGAACCGCAACCGGCACAGGCTCCCGCGGCCCCCGCTTCCTGCAGCCGGGTGATCCTCTCGATCTCGGCCAGCTCGGCATCCACCACCTGGAGACGGGCCGCCATCTTGGCGAGCACGTCGAGCCGGAAATAGTCCCTGGCCGCCATCTCATAGGCGGCCCCACCGAGATCCCACTGCATCTCGGTGAAGGTGGTCCGGAGTTCGTCCCGTCGCTGCTCGAGCACGGTCTTCGGTTTTTCTTCGGGCGCGGGAGCCTTGGTCGACCGGCCAGGGAGGTTGAAGGAAGCCATCAGCCGATCTCCACGGCGTTTCCGGAACCGCCTCCGGGTGCCTTGTTGTCCTTCGGCGGCGCTTCGCCGGGGGTCTCAATGGTCGGCGGGAGCTTCTTCAGCGCCTCCTGGGTCTCCTCAGCGGTGCCGCTGTTCAATTCCTCAAGAGCCTCCTTACTGGCCTGAACGGGGGCCGTGCTCTTGGTCTCGCCCTCATCGAGGATGATCGATTCCTCGCCTTCTTCATCCCCTCCTCCGCCGGAGCTCTTGGCCGCTGCGGGGGTTGAAGCCTCGGCAGCCACCTCGATCACCTGAGCATCCGGGAAGCTGGAGCTGAGCGACGAAAGCGCCGTCTGCGCCTCCGACTTGCTGGCGTACTGGCCCGAGTAGAACACGTAGTTGCCGGCCGGCAATGAGCCGAATTCGTCTGAATCGAGGACTCCCACGTCAGTCGCACCCTGGGCGGTGAGGTCGGTCTTGGTCGACTCGACCACCGACGGGTCGGTTCCGTCCTTGGACAGCGTCGCCAGTTCGACGGTGAATCCTTCCTCACCGGCAGGCCAGTCGGACTGGAAGGAAACCGCGACGTCGGTTGAGGTCGAGGTACCTCCGGAGCTGGTTGTCGGAAGCCCCGTCGTGGCCACGATCGGGGCCTGACTGTTTCCGCTGTTGCCCTGCTTTCCGATCAGCACACCGAAGATCAGGATCAGGGCGAACGCCATGAGTCCTGCCGCTGCCATCAGCGGAGTGACTTCCCTCACCGGCCGCGGGTCCGGGTCCGGGTTCCCCATGGAGTAACCCGGATTCACCGGCGGGGGTGGTGGGCCGGCCGGGAGCCCCGGTTTTTCTGCGTGCCCCCTGTCGCCCAGGTACTCGTCGAAGTCGACCCGTGGGCCCCCGCGACGGGTGCCGCATTCCAGGCAGTAGCGCTGGTCTGTCGCCATGGGGTGACCACAACCCGAGCACCGGACCGTTTCCGGCGGCCGCTGGACCCTTGTCACTTCGTTGCTGGTCGTCCCCTGCGCCGCCTCGGGCGGGGGCGGGGCTGTCTGCTGTTGAACTGTGTTCACTTAACTCACGCTCCTGGTCAGAAAGTGGTGGGAGGCGCGAAGACCTCGATTTTCGCCCCGGTCGGGTCGCCAATGAAATAGATGCGGTAGGGCTCTGCCTTGCCGTCGGTCTTGAGTTTGGGAATAACGCCGCGACCGGCCGCGACCACCTTGCCGCCCTTGGTCGCTACAGCGGTGAGAAGCAGGTCAACCTGTTCGATTTCCGACTTGTTGGTCACCTCGCCGCTGACGAAGAGGCCAGAAACCGTGTCGTTCTGAAGCTTCGGTGGAGTGACGACGATCTCCGGCACCTTGGCCGGGTACTTGCCCTCCCCCGCGCCGATCTCATAATTGAATGTGGCCGGCTTGCCGGTCGCCAGCACCTGGTCGTTCACCCAGTAGCCCGTCTCTCCCGGGCCGATAAGGCCGATGCCGAGGAGTCCGTCCTCGAGTCCTTCGATGTTGTTCCTGTAGACGGATTTGCCCTTCGCATCCTTGACGTTCACCACGATCGGCACGTCGACCTGACCCTGACCGGATTCGTTTTCGACCTTCAGGACGATCGCCGTCCCGTACTGGTCGGTGAACATGTACTTGTCCAGAACCTTGATGCTCTTGTTCGAAGCACCGATCTCGATCTTCTCGACCTTTGCGAGTTTTCCGCCTTCGGCTTCGAGCTTCGCGCTCTTGCTCTGCGTCGACTCACAACCGGAAACGACAAGCGCGATGCCAGCCAGAAGTACCCAGGCGATCCCTGCCCGCCGCCTCATCCGAAGTCTCCCCTGACGTAGTCCTTCGTCCGCTCCGCCTGCGGAGCATTGAACACCTGCTCGGCCACGCCGTATTCGACGAGGTCACCGAGGTACATGAAGGCAACCCGGTCCGCGACGCGCTCGGCCTGCTGGAGGTTGTGGGTGACGATGACGATCGCGATCTCGTCCTTCAACTCGACGATCGTCTCCTCGATGATCGAGGTCGAGATCGGATCCAGGGCAGAGCAGGGCTCGTCGAGCAGCAGTACCTCGGGCATCACGGCCAGCGAACGCGCGATGCAGAGTCGCTGCTGCTGGCCGCCCGAGAGCGCCAGCGCTGGCTGATTCAGGATGTCCTTCACTTCGCTCCAGAGGCCAGCGCGCTTCAGGGAGTCGACCACCAACGGTTCGAGTTCCTTCTTTCGAGGCCGCTTCGATCCCCGTTCGCGGAGGCCGTAGGCGATGTTGTCGAAGATGCTCATCGGGAAAGGGTTGGGCTGCTGGAAAAGCATCCCGACGCGGCGACGAAGGTAGGTGTCGTCGTAGAGATCGGTGTCGGTTCCGTCCAGGAGGATTCGGCCCTCGCGCTTCGCGGTCGGGGTCAGGTCCACGAGCTTGTTCAGCGACCTGAGCAGGGTGGTCTTGCCGCAGCCGGAGGGACCAATGAGTGCCAGAACCTCACCGGCGTTGACCGGCAGGGAAACTTCCTTGACCGCCTTCTTGTCCCCGAAACTGATGCTGAGCGATTCCGTCCGCATGATCTGCTCGAACCACTCGGGCTGCGTGTCATCGAAGTAGGGGACTTCCTCCTGCTGAAGCAGAGGGTCCGGTTCCTGGATTCTTTCCGCGACGCTTATCGGCTCGGTGGTCCCACCCACCTGAATTTGCCTCAGCGGCGGAACGTAACCGTTGTCCGATGCCTTCTCTTCGTCGATTACACCCACTTGTGCTGTCCTCTCTTGGCAATCCAGTTGACGGCCAGGTTCAGCCCGACCACGATCATCAGCAGCACGAACGCAGCGGCATACGCCTTCTCCGGCGCGTTGCCCTCGCCCGCCGGAGAGTTCTGGAAGACGTAGCTGGTGAGCGTGCTGCCCGTTCCCTTGAGCACGTCTATGACGGGCAGGCCTCCTTCGGGCGCAAGCTGCAGCGATGCCCCGAGCAGTACGACCACGACTGCGGTGTCGCCGGCGATCCGGGCCATGCCGAGGGTCGCTCCGGTCGCTATTCCGCTTCTCGCACTGGGCATCAGCACCCGGCGAATGGTCGAGGCCTTGTCTTTGCCGAGCGCGTAAGAGGCCTCCCGGACATGCTTGGGAATCGAGTTGAGCGCCTCTCTCGTTCCGCCCACCACGAAAGGAAGCGCAATCAGGGACATCACAGCCCCGGCCGCAAAGAACGAGCGGCCGAACACCTCGCCACCGGCGGCAGTGAACGAGAAGGGAGCCATGAAGCCCTGCTGAAAAACGAGCAGGCCAAAGATCGCCAGCACGATCGACGGGGCTCCGACGATAATCTCGACGCCCGCCTCGACGAAGCGGGCGAGGGGTGCCGGCCTGCCGTACTCGGTCAGCCAGACCGCGGTGCCGATTCCGATCGGTGTCGCGATCGCCGCACCCATCACGGTCAGGATCACGGTGCCGATGATCGGGTCGAGGAAGCCGCCAGTCTTGTCCTGTTCCAGGGATGCCTCGGGGCTCTGGGTCACCACGTCGAGGTTCAAGTAAGAGAGGCCTTTCCAGGCCATGAAGAGGGTGATCACGGCGGCGATCACGCAAAGCGAGAGTCCCGCTGCCCAGGCGAGGAAAACCCCGATACGGTCGGAGAGACTCCAGAGTCCCGGTGTCCGCACCTTCTTCTTTCGCGCCCTCGCCTGCGCCTGCTTCTTCCGGCTGGTGGCCATCTACTTGGCCCCCACGCTGTACTTGGCGAGTGACTGGCGGGCGACCCATCCGGCGAAAGAGAGGAAAGCAGTCGAGATGATGAGGATGAAGGCGAACGCGTACATCGTCTGTCCGAAGGGCGCTACCGAAAGGCCTTCGGCGCCGTCGACGATGGTCGCCCCCAGGGGACGCGACGGCTCGAAGAAGAAGAGGATTCCGTCGAACGGATTCGGTGCGAATCCGATCGAACCGGTGACCATCGAGAGCATGATCGCCTCGCCCAGAGCCCGAGCTGATGCGAGCACGGCAGCGGCAACGATCGCGGGGCGAATCGCGCGGACGGAAACAGTCCTCAGCGCGCGGAAACGGTTGACTCCGAGGGCGAGCGCCCCTTCCCTCCAGTTGCGCGGAACCTGGCGCAACGAGTCGGTGACGATCGCGATCATGATCGGGCAGATCATCACCGTGAGGATCACTACCCCCGCGATGACGCTCGAACCATCGAGCTGGATCACGTAGGCGACCGACTCCCTCATCTCCTCGGTAATGAAGGTGTCATTGATCCAGGGGACGATGACCAGGATGCCTATAAGGCCGTAGATCACAGACGGCACTGCGGCGAGGAACTTGACAACGGGTTCGAGCACCCGGGCAACCGCCGTCGGGGCGAACTCGACGATGAAGATCGATGTGAAGACGGAAACGAAGATTCCGATTGCGACTGAAGTCGCCGAAATCAGGAAGGTGGACCAGAGCAGCGGCCAGGCCCGGAGGAAGTAGACGTACTCGGCCGGGTCGGCGGGCGAATTGAAGATATTGGCGAGCTGTTCGTCGACGTTACCTCCGGCACCGAACCAGGCGAAGCCATTCGCAGCGAAGGACGGGAAGCCCTTCAGGAAGACGAAGATGACCATCCCCGCGATGAAGAGGAGGATCGACGACGCCAGCGCGCCGAGCAAAAGCTCGACGCGCCGGTTTGTCGGATCTTCTTCCTTCGGCACCGCCTTGGTGCCGAGGGATGCTGCTTCCATTACTTGAACGGAACCCAGCTGGTCGCTGCGATCTGGAGCGCCCTGGGGTTGTTGCGGATCCAGCGGATCCACTTGGCGGCAGCACCGGTAGGTGCGCCCCTGGAGACCAGGAACAGCGGCCGGGTACCGGGGTACTGGCCCGACTTGGCCGCCCGCAGGTTGCAGGGAACGCCCTTGTAGCTGACGATGTGCACGCCCTTCTGGAAGGCGAGCGACAGGTAGCCGATCGCCAGCGGGTCACGCTCGAGCTGCTGCTCGATCAGGCCGTTCGACGCCTTCGCCGTGGCACCGGAGAATGTCTTCTTCGGGGCCATGAAGATCTTGTCGAACGCGTCCTGGGTTCCAGATGCCGCGGTGCGAACCACTACGTTGATCGTGCCGCTCTTCGATGAGCCCGGAACCAGATTCCAGTTCCTGACGTCACCGGAGAACACGTTCTGCACCTGTTCCTGGGTCATGTTCGCGATCGGGTTGCTTGGGTGGGTCGCGATGCAGAGTGCGTCCTTGGCGATCTCGTTGAAAACGATTCCGCCCGGGTCGCTCGGCTTCGGGATACGGGATGACATCCCGAGGGTGACCCGGCCGCGGGCGACGTCGGCAACGCCGATGTCAGAACCGCCCTGGAGGATCTTGAACTTGACGCAGCTCTTGCAGGACTTGATGTAGCCCTTCGCGAGCTGTGTCGCCAGCGGCGCAACCGTGGTCGATCCGCTAATCGTGATGGTGGGCTTTGCCTGGGCCACACCCGGCAGCGCCACGAGGGCGAGACAGGCGATCAGGAAAAGTCCCAGCACAGAACCTTTTGAGTTCTTCATTCTCTTCTCCTTGTTCTTTTCTCTTTACGAGGTCTCTGGCTCAGGAGGCCTGGGCGAGAGCGCGCGCCTTGGCGCACTTCCGCTTTGCGGTGGCCCTGGCCTTGCGGGTCTTCGCCTTCTTGACCTTGGCGCAGGCGGCCTTCGCCTTGGCCTTGGGGTTCAGGACCTTGCAGCGGATCGCGGAGTTGTCCAGGACGAACGGTTCCGCGGTCCCGTACCACTTGCGGATGGTCGGCGGGTCAGCCAGGTCGTTGATCGTCTGGTACTCGATCATCGGGACAGCCATGAACTTCGGCTGAACGTTGGCATCACAAACTGGTGCCGAGAGCGTGAACTTACCCTCGATCATGTTGCCGGCCGAAGCCTTGGTTACAGGCGTCTTGCCGGGCGAGCCGTAGCAGGCAAAGCCGAAGGCCGGAACAGCTCCTACACAGAAGAAGTCCTCATTGGCACCTGGCTCCCCGTCAGGCTGGAGGGCGATTACTTCGGTCTCGAAGGAATCGATCTCCCGGTTGGAAACGATGGACATGGCATAGACGTCCTGGTTGCAACCGAAATCGAACTTGTAGGCGTCGTCGAAGATCGAGTTGTCATCAGTGGTGACTTCCCCTGAACACTTGAGTTCGACGATTTCCTCGTCCTCCGCTCCGGCAGTAGCGGGCGACATCGCCCAGAACGATCCGATCACGGCCAGCATGAGACCGAGAGCGAAGATGAGCAGGTGTTTGCCCTCCCTTTTCCCCCAGCCAATTGAGTAATTCGACACTTGCTTCATCTCCTTGTCGGTCAGCGTGAGCCTTTCTCACGCTTCGGGAGCAAGTGTCCTTCGGCCTCTGGCCGAGGATGTTACGAAGTTGGCACAGGGATGGGAACGTTTTGTGAACGCACGTCATCTTTCAGCCGCGAGGCTGATTCAGGAACGGAGTTGACCCGGGATATGGCCCGGAAAGTCCGGGCGGCAACTCAGGTCGGCGTCAGTAGATCAGGCGGTGGCTGTGGCGGCCTCGGCGTCGTCCTTCACCTGGAAGGATGAGCCGCAGCCGCAGGCTGCAACGACGTTCGGGTTGTTGACCTGAAACCCGGCGCCGGTCAGACCTTCGACGTAATCGACTTCCGAGCCGAAGACGAACTGCATGCTGACCTTGTCGACGATCACCGAAACTCCACGGTCTTCGAAGACATGGTCATCCTCGTCGCGGGAATCAAAGGCGAGCGCGTACTGGAATCCGGAGCAGCCTCCTCCGCGAACGGCAACGCGAAGCGACTGCTCTTCACTCTCCGGCGAGTCACCGATCAGTTCGGCGATCTTGTCGGCGGCGGCTTCGGTCAACGTGATTGCGGCTTCGGGCTTTTCGGACATGCTTAAAGAGTAGCGCTTCGGTTCCATGATCCCGGTGACTTGCGTCACCTTCTGATAGAACCGTTACGTGTCCGCCGAGAGCTCAATCGCGCTGGTGACCGATTCGACTGCCTCGCTCACGCCTGAGGATCGTGAGCGGCTCGACATCAGCGTGGTCAACCTTTACGTGATCCTCAACGGTGAGCAGCGACCGGAGAACGAGATCGATGACTACGCAGCCTTCTACAAGGCTGTGCTCGAGTCTCCCCAGCTCACCACGACATCCCAGCCTTCGATCGGGGATTTCATGGAGGTCTACGGGCCGCTCCTCGATCAGGGCAAGGACGTGATCTCGCTTCACCTTTCCGGAGGGATCTCGGGAACCTGCGAAGCAGCCCGCCAGGCTGCAGCCCAGCTTGAGGCAGACGGCCGAGGCGGCGAGAGAATCACCGTGGTCGATTCGCGAACCACAGGTGGCGCCCTCGCCTTCTGCAACCTCGCTGCTTCCAACGCGATCAAGGAGGGCAAGGATGTCGCCGGCGTGGTCGAGCAGGTGATGGCCTGCCGCGACGAGCTTGACACCCTGATCCTGGTCGACACCCTCGACTACCTTCGAAAGGGCGGCCGGATCGGTGGCGCCCAGGCCTGGATCGGTGGCGCCCTGAAGATCAAGCCGCTGATCACCCTGCGCGAAACCGTCGAGCCAGTGGACAAGGTTCGAACCTCCGCTCGCGCGATGCAGCGGCTGAAGGACTTCGCCAGTGAGAAGGCCGCCTCGGGAGAGGAGATCACCTGGACAGCACAGCACATCCAGGCACCCGAACTGGCGGCCGAACTCGCCGCTCACTGTCGGGAAGTCTTCCAGTGCGAGGGTGCCTTCCTCGACGAGATGTCGACCGTTCTCGGATGTCACGCCGGGCCGGGGCTGGTTGCGATCGGCACCGTCCCCACAGCTGCGGTCGGTTCGAAGTTCTGATGAATCTCGCAGTGACGGCGATCGGCCGTGACCGACCCGGAATCGTCGCCGCGATCACCAGTGCCCTGCTTGAAGCGGGCGGCAATGTCGATGACTCCCAGATGTCGATCCTTCACGGCCACTTCGCCGTGATGCTGATCGTCTCGGTTCCGGAAGACGCCTCGCTCGAATCGCTGGAAGCCCGGCTCGACGAGGTGGGCCGTGACTTCGAACTCGGAGGCGTCACGGTCAGCCCCGTTGAGGAACTGGGCCGCGGTGCCGGGCCGACCCACGTCCTGACTGTTTACGGCGCCGACCGCCCCGGAATAGTCCACGACACTGCGAAGACCCTCGCCGAGCTGAACGTCAACATCACCGACCTCAGAACCCGTCGTACCGGCGACTCCTCGTCCCCGCTCTACACGCTCATGGTGGAGGTAGCCGTACCGGAAGGGGTCGGTCCCGAACTCGACCGTGCCCTGGACGGACTCAGGGAATCGAAGCAGCTGGAAGCCCGGCTCTCCGAGCTCGAGTCCGAGGTCTTCTAGTGACCTGCAACTGAGGTTCTGGTGCCGATGGCTGCGCGCGAGGTTCTCACCTACCCCGATCCGATCCTGAAGACGGTCTGCTCGCCTGCCCAGACCGGTCCCGCCGAGCGCGAAGAGACCGAGAGGGTGATCGACGACCTGCTCGACACGATGAACTCCTTTGATCACTGCGTCGGACTGGCGGCGCCCCAGATCGGCGAGCCGGTACGAATCGCAGTGGTCGACATCACCGGCCATCCGAAGGCAAAGGACGAACACGGGCTGATGGTTCTGGTCAACCCGAGGGTCGTCCACCGCTCTGAGGGCAGCAAGGTGAGCCGGGAGGGTTGCCTTTCCCTGCCCGACCTGACTGCCAACGTCCGGCGGCCCCGCAAAGCGACGGTCGAGTTTCAGGATGGTCAGCGGGGCCTCGAGATGAATCAGGTCCAGCTCTCCGGATTCGAGGCCCGTTGCGTCCTCCACGAGATCGACCACCTCGACGGAATCCTCTTCCTCGACCGGGTCGCCTCGATAACTGACGACCTCTTCCGCCGCCAGAACTATCAGTAGTCGGCGAGCTTCCGTGGCAACGCGGCTGGTGGGGCGACCCTCCCCGTAATTCGGCGGTGGATGCCAGGGGCCTCCAGCCGTTCGCTGGCGAGGAGACAGGCCGGAAATGGCCGCGATAGTACGCGGGTACGTGAAGCTGCCGTTTCCGGCCGCCGACGAAGTCAGCGGATGGCTGGTGGCTTCTGGCGCCGCCCGCGCTACCGGCGGCGGAGGGCCATTAGGCCGCCCACTACGAAACCGGTGGCTACCGCGCCCACGATGATCTGCTTGCGGTGCTTGCGAAGCTGGGACTTCCAGTCGGTCAGTTCGGTGACCCGGTCACGGAGCTGGTCGACAGACTGCCCGAGTTCGGCGCGCTGGGCGTCGATGTCAGCCCGGATCTGCGCGGAGGTGCGCTTCGGGGGTGGCGGGGCATACGGGGAACCCGGGGTGCCGGGGGGCGGTGCAGGGGTGCCTTCAGCCGGGGCGAAAGCATTCGGCTTGTTCGGGGCCGGGGCTTCCGGACCGATGCCCTCGGGGCGAAACGGCTTGTCAGGTTCGATCGGGTCGCTCATGAAGTCTCGTCTCCGGGGGTGAGCAGGGCCTTGGTCTTCTGCGCTTCCTCGATCGCCTCGGTGGGGATCGGTGCGCCGGTCTTTTCGAAGGAGTTGTAGGCGAAGTAGCCGGCGCCGGCGGCGATCAGAATGAAGATCACACCTTCGAGCAGGTAACCGGCCCAGGCACCCCAGCCAAAAAGGGAGGCGACGCCAAGCGCGAACGAGTGCATCAAGAGGATAAGGGCGAGGAAGGCGAATACTCCGGCGGCGATTCCGACGGCCGAGCCGCGGGCCAGAGTGGTTACCTTCTCGCTGACTTCGGTCTTTGCGAGCTCGATCTCCTCGCGGATCAGGTTGGAGGTGCGCTCCGAGACCTCGAAGACCATCTCGCCAACCGTCTTGTCCGAGGCGGGACGGTTCGGGTCGGGCCTCCCTGAAGGGCGCTGGTTCGGCGGCGGCTGGTAATCCTGCGGTGCCACGGTCTATTCCGGCGGGTCCTCGTTGAAGAACCGGCGGTAGGCCACGGCGGCGAGACGTGCCGCGATCAGGCTGGCCAGCGCGCTACTCGCGGTGAGCATGATGCTCCAGGTGATTCTTCTGACGATGTCGTTATCCATGTCCCGTTCACAATACCCAAGCCTCCGGAGAACGAATAACTCAGGAGTTGCCAGACAGATCCGGTGCGGCTCAGCGGCGCTGGAGCCCCTCGCAGATTGTCTTGACGATCAGTTCCTTCGCTTCGTCAAAATCGCGATCGCTGCCGGGAATCACACCGAATATCCATCCGGAGAGCAGCTGTTCGATGGCGCCGTAGAAGACCATCGCAGCGAAAGCGGGGTCGATGTCTTCCCTGAAAACTCCCGTCTTCTGACCGTCGGCCACGATCCTGCCGATCAGTTCGTATGCGCGGTTGATTTCTTCGAGGTGAGTCCGCCCGAAAGAGTTGGCAGCCCTGGTGACCTCGACGATGATCACCTTCATCAGGTCGGGGTCGTAGCGGTAGGAGTCGATGATGAAGCCGGCCACCGCCCCGAGCTTTTCCTCGTGGGTGAGACTGCTTTGGTCCGCCTCGTCGATTGCTTCGATCAGCAGCGACCAGCGCTGGACGAACAGTTCGTTGAGGACGTTTTCCTTGGAGGAGAAGTAGTGGTAGACGAGGCCGTATGCGACATCAGCCTCGTCGGCGATGTCGGCCACCCTGGTCGAGTGGAAACCCTGGCGGGCAAACACGCGGACAGCCGCGTCGAGGATCTGTCGCCGCCGCTCGGGCGCCGCCTCACGAGCCATTTGGGGTTCCTTCCTTGAAGAGGTGGGTTCGTCGATGCCTTACGGCAGGCAGTTTGGCCCGGATCTCGGCCTGTTGCTCGAAGTCGAGGTCGGCGCAGGCGAACCCTTCTCCACTATCGATCTCGGCCAGAACCTCGCCCCAGGGCCCGACGATCATCGAGTGCCCCCAGGAGTCATATGAAGGTGAAGCGGTGCCGACCTGGTTGGCGGCGAGAACGAATGCCTGGTTCTCGATCGCCCGGGCTCTCAGGAGCACTTCCCAGTGGTCCTTTCCGGTCGCCGCAGTGAAGGCTGAAGGGACCGAGTAAAGGGTCGCCCCAAGGTCGAGCAGCGCCCGGTAGAGCTCGGGGAACCGAAGGTCGTAACAGATGGTCATGCCCAGCCGCTGACCTCCGAGGTAAGCCGCGGTGATCGTGTCACCGGCCGTTTCATGGTCGGACTCGCGGTACTCGACGCCGCCTGCTTCGACGTCGAACATGTGGATCTTGTCGTAGGTGGCCACGATCTCTCCGGTCGGTGAGATCAGCACGGAAGAGTTGGTCGGCATCCCCCCGGTACTTCGGGTGAAACTGCCGGCTAGCAGATGTACTCCCAGCTCCGAAGCCCATCCACGGGCAGCGCTGATGGCTTCTCCTTCAAGCGACTCCGCACCCTCGGAGAGGGTCTGGCCATCAGCAAGTAGCGGCCACTTCTCCGGCAGCACGATGAACTCCGCCCGCTCAGCGGCAGCTGCCCGGACCAGGTCACCGGCAACTTCCAGGTTGCGGGCGCGGTCGGCACCCGAGTTGATCTGTACGACGGCAGCACGCATGGACAAATGAAAAGACGCGCCAAATTGATTGACACGTCAATCAGGACAATAATAGGTGCGATCCGCCCTGCGACGGATCGCAACCCCGGGATGGCGTTTAGCCACCCCGGGGGTGCTTCCACTTTCTGCGGTCCCGCTTACCAGCCGTTCTTGACGGCCTTGGAGCCGCCATTCAGGTTGGTGACCTTGAGACCGGGTGAGTTCTTCTGCTGACCAGGGCAGAAGCGGTCGGTCAGCCACTTGTGCTGCGAGAACAGCTTCGTCTGGTCCGCGTAATGCGGCGACAGCTCATTCGTCGCGGCCTGCGAGTAGGTCAGGATCGTCTTGACGTCCGGGCACTTCGACCCGTTCATCGAGGCCATGATGATGAAGCTGGACCCGTGACGGACGCTGTCGTACTCGCCGGTGGTCGTGTTCTTGACACCGGTGATCACGTTGAAGACGCCCTGTCCACCAGGACCACCCGGGATCGGGATCTTCTCGTCGTTCTTTGTCACGTACTGGTACTCGCGCCACTTCGCATCCAGCGGAATGCTCTTGCTCTCCATGTATGCGATGGAATCGACCAGAGCCTGGCCAACCTGTGGCTTGGTTGTGTCGAGTCCGTTCGGCGTGTGGACCGGATCGCCCAGTGAGAACGGATCGGTCCAGGGTCCTCCCGGGACTGACAGCAGGCGCCCGATGACCTCGCGGCCAAGGTAGGCGCCGGGCGAGTCGAGTCCGTCGGCCAGGTCCCAGTTCTCGAGCACCGTGCAGGCCGCGCTGACATCAACCGTGTTGATCGTCGGATTGGCCTTGCAGTAGGTGACGAGCGGCGGGATCAGCAGCTCGGCCCCGTAGTGGCGGTCGTTATTGATGAACTCCCGCAGGGTGTCGGGGGTGAACTTGCCCCCGTTCTGGAGGCGTTCCTCGATCTGGTTCAGACCGTTACGGGTACGAAGCGACCTTGCGGTCTGCTCGTTACCGATGATGCTCGGGAAGCCCTCCAGCGGGGCCTCCGGGTTCGAGAGCCAGTAGCTGTCGTTCATGTTCGAGCCGTAGTCCTTGCGGATCTGGATCGGCATCTGGCTCGGAGGCAGGACACCGGTCGCGACTGCGCCAGGCGCCTTCTGCATGTCGCAGCTGCTGGTCGAACCGTCGAGGACGGCCACCTTGGCTGAGCCCCAGGCCACGTCACCGAGGCCGGGGGTGTTGCATTCGGTGATCCGTTCGTCGGTCAGGTTAGGCACGACCGAGACGTCGGCGTACATCGCGTTGCCCTTCGAGTCGGCAGCGATCGTGTTGACCCACGGCACTCCCTGGTTCTGCTCCAGCGCCTTCCTCATGTCGGCCACGCTCTGGGCGCGGTTGAACGCGAAGAACTGGTTCACGACCCTGAGGCTGTTCGCATTGGCGTCGAACAGCGAATAGGCGTAATCCTCGTTCCAGCCGAACAGCGGCTGCTTCTGGACCGAGGTAGCGATCGGACCGTGCTTGGTCGAGTAAAGGGTCCGGGTTTCGGTGTCCCCGTTGCCCTTGTCGACCGTGATCGTGGTCTCCTTCATCGCCTTCTGTTCGCCATCGACGATGTACTTGGTCGGATCGCCCGGGACCAGCGTCTCCCGGAAGAAGTTGAACCGACGGGCGGTCGAGACGGTGTGGCTCCAGGCCACGCCCTGGGTGTGTCCGATCTGGATGACCGGGCTGCCCAGGAGGCTCCCACCGGAAACGTTGATCTTGCCGGGTATGGTCAGCTGCGACTGGAAGAAGCGCTCCGAACCCGACCACGGGAAGTGGGGGTTGCCGTAGAGCATGCCCTTACCGGTCGAAGTTGACTCGGAACCGAGAGAGACGGCGTTTGAGCCGATAGCGGCCGGCTTGTTGAGGGCTTCGAAGTCCTCGGCCGTGACGTTTTCTTCACTCGGAGACGAATCCGCGCTGGCCATCATCAGTGGCGGAGACGCGTTGGCGATGCCGTCAACGGCAGCACCGGCACCCGCCATTGTGGCGAGCTCGTAGAAGCGGAGCCAGACGTCGAGGGCGTTGATCTTGCGCACCCAGGGCTGGTCCTTGCAGACGCTGTCCTGGATCTTCGACTTGTTGCGGTCCAGCCAGGCGTTGTAACCCTTGACGTAACCGTCGACTACCTGCCTGACCTCTTCGCGCGGACCGTTCGGCGGCTTCATCTTGAGCGCCTTGGGGATGATGTTCTCGGCGATTACGCGCTTGTGCGCGAAGTCCGATTCAAGGTTGGTGAACTCGATTCCGTTGCCGGTCAGCATCCACTTGCCGTCAGCGCCGAAGTACTTCGAGCGCTCGCCACGAACCGTGGTGTAGATGTCAGCCATGGAGCAGATGTTCTCCTTGGCCAGCGACCAGCCGTAGCCATAGCCGAGCCCACGCCAGCTGTCGGCGATGATCCGCGGGATTCCACCTTCGGTGGTCCTCACGGTCACTCCGGGCCGGTTCAGCTCCTTCTTGCGCTCACGCTCAGCCTTGGCCTTGAGGCGCTTCGTCTGCTTCTTGATGCAGTTCTTCTTCGCCTTGCCCTTCTTCTTCTTGCAGATCTGCTTCGCCTGCTTCGAAATGCTGGGCTTGGCCGTTGCCTGGCCGGCTGTCACGGCAAACGCCATCGAAACGGCGAGGCCGATGATCAGCATTCTGATCAGCTTCAAGTTCTCTCCAGTCTGTGGCGAAGGGCCCCTGCGGCCCTTCAGTTCTCCAGTCCCTCAAACCCCCGAAAACACTCTTCGGAGCGCTTCCAGCATACAACCGCGTTCCGTACGCCCGCATTCCCGGAGTTCATCCGTGTTCCTTGATCCGGAACCGAAAACGGCGCTATCCTGCCTCGTACGGGCAGTCCGCCCGGGGGAGAAACCAGAGGGAAGTGGGGAGAGAAGTGAACCGAGTCAATCTGTCGTTCGTCCTGGCGGCTGTTGCTGCGATCGCGTTTCTGATTCCGGCCGGCGCCAGCGCCGCAGGCAGTTCCGCCGCAAAGGGCAGCCTCAAGCTGACCTCCAAGAGGCAGGCAGACGTCAAGAAGGCAGGCAAGGTCAAGATTCGAATCAGGATCACCGTCCCCCGAAAGGCACCGAAGAGCCAGCGCACCAAACCGGTCAAGGTGAAGGTCGAAGGCAAGGCTTCGGTGGTCTGGTCCCCCCGATCCAACCGCGCCTTCTCGGGCACCTTCTCCGTGAAGCCGAACCGGACGAAGACCGTGACACTCAGGCTCAATGCTTACGGCCGAAAGGTCGTCGGCGACTGCGGCACCCCGAAGCTGAGCGTGACCGCTAGGTACCGGATGCGGAGCAAACCGGAGATCCTCCGCCAGAGCACGAGCCTCTCCCCCCAGAAGTCGCTTTGCGCGGTGCCGGCCGATATCGATCTGAGCCAGGCCGACAAGTGCGACTTCATCGCCGGGACCGATAACGCCTGTCTCGCGCCTTTCCCGAACGACTTCTACACACGGGAAGATTCGACTTCGGAGACCGGCAAGCGGCTTGATCTCGACCCCGAGTCAACCCCGCAGAACAGCGACGGTGTCCACGTATCGGTCGTCCCGCTGAACCAGTCGGACGGCTTCAGCCCCGGGCCACTACTTTCGGTGAAGATCCCCGGACTTGACAACCAGCCGGCCTTCGACCAGTCGGGAATCGTCTCGATCAAGGAGATGAGCCGGACCTACGAGCCTTCCCAGCCCGTCGTGCTGATCGATGCCGAGAGTGGTGAAAGGCAGCTGATCTGGGCTGAACTCGACAGCCAGGCGACCACCGATGCGGACCGCAACCTGATCATCCGCCCCGGCAAGAATCTGCGGAACGGTCACCGCTACATCGTCGCGATGAGAAACCTGAAAGACGCCGATGGCAACTTGATCCCGGCGCCGGCTGCCTTCCGGCTCTACCGGGACTCGGACCGGACGTCCAACCCGACGATCGAGAGCCGTCGTGAGCATTTCGAGTCGATCTTCTCGGACCTGGCCGAGGCGGGGATCGGGCGCAAGTCGCTCTACCTGGCCTGGGACTTCACGGTCGCCAGCACCGAGAACCTGACCGGGCGCATGCTTTCGATCCGGAACCGCGCTTTCGCCGAACTCGGCGACACGAACCTGACCGACGGCACCGTTCAGGGCAACGCACCCTCCTTCACGGTTACCAGCGTGACCGACTACACCGGCAACAAGACCGGCCAGGGAGTCGAAGACATCAGAGTCGTGAAAGGCACCTTCGAGGTCCCCTGTTTCCTGAATCAGACCGCCTGCCCCTCCGGGTCCACCTTCAACCTCGACGAGGACCAGAAGCCGATCCGCATCGAAGGCAACACGATGAACGCCCGGTTCTCATGCAACATCCCGCGCTCGGTCGTCGGTGATGGCGAAGGCGGTGGCGATGACACCACATTCCTGAGGAAAGCCCGGCCTTCGCTTTACGGCCACGGACTCTTCGGGTCCATTAACGAGGTCACGACCGGGAACGTTCGTCAGCTCGGCGTCGAGAACAATGTCCTCGTTTGCGGCACCGACTGGATCGGCATGGCGAGCGAAGACGTGCCATTCGCGGCGCTGCCGGCGCTGCTTGACCTGAGCAAATTCCCGGCGCTGCCCGACCGTCTGCAGCAGGGCTTCCTCAACTTCCTCTTCCTCGGACGCCTGCTGATACATCCGGACGGCTTCGCGGCCGCCGACGCATTCAAGATCGGCGGCAACTCGGTCATCGACACCGACGACCTCTTCTACTACGGCAACAGCCAGGGCGGAATCGCCGGCGGTGCGTTGACGGCAGTGGCGACCGACTTCACGAGGTCGGTTCTCTACGTGCCCGGCATGAACTACTCGACCCTGCTTACCCGCAGCACGGACTTCGAGGACTACGCGACGATCCTTTACCCGAGGTATCAGGACGAGCTCGAGCGGCCCTCGATCTTCGCCCTGATGCAGACCATGTGGGACCGGGGCGAGCCGAACGGCTACGCCAACAACATGACCAGCAACCCGCTGCCGGGCACCCCCGCCCACAACGTGATGATCGAGATGTCCTACGGTGACCATCAGGTGGCCAACGTGGCCACAGAAGTGGAAGCGAGGACAATCGGCGCGCCGCTACGGGTCGGGGCGGGTGGCCTGAACGATGGCGTGGTGTCGGCCGACCGCCATCCGGAAGGCCTGATCGAGCCGTTCTACGGCCACGAGACACTAGGGGACCTGGCGGGACCGGCAGCGAACGGAAACGCGTTCTTCGTCTGGGACATCGGTCCGCAGCGGCTCGAATCGGGGGTCCTCTACGGAACAGACCCGGCTCCCCTGACCAACACGTCGCCGACTACCGGCGGCTCGGACACGCCGCTAGGTGAAACCAGCGGTATCGATCCTCACGACACGGTTATCGAGGAGTCGCCGCTGATCCGCAAGCAGATCGCGGACTTCCTGAAGACCGACGGCAAGGTGACCAATCCCTGCGGGACCAACCCCTGCTGGGCCGCCGGCTGGATGGGAATGCCCTGAGCCAGGCGGGCCTCAGGCCCGGATAAAGGCTGCCCCGGTTTGTATGGTGAACCGTCGTGGCTTCGAAGCGACAAAAGAAACGGGCCGAACGCACGCGAGCCCAGATGCCCCGCTGGATGTTCGAAACCCGGACCCACCGCTGGCATGAGGCCGGCCTTGGCGAAGAAATCACCGTCGACTCGCAGGGCCGGACCTGGCCGAAGCTGCTGCTGTTTTCGGTTCTGATAGCCGCGGTCCTTTTCGCCTTCAATCACCGGCAGGACATTGCCCCGGGATACGGCACCGAGGCAAGAATCCTCACCGCGATTCTGCTTTTCATCCTGGGCTGGGGTTTCGCTTCGGCGCTGGGACGCACCCTCACCCCGTTCATCATGCGCCGGTTGGATCCCGGCACCGCTGGCACCCTTGGCTTCGCGATCCGGCTGGTCACGATCCTCCTGGTCGGCCTGGTCGCCCTCGGCATCGCCGGAGTCAAGCCGCAGACCCTTGCGGTTGGTGGTGCGGCGACCGCGATCGTTCTCGGTCTTGCCGCCCAGCAGACCCTGGGCAACATCTTTGCCGGGGTCGTCCTCCAGAGCACCAGGCCCTTCCGGGTCGGAGAGCGGGTGCGCCTGACCGGTGGTCCAATGGCGGGTTCAGTGGAGGGAACGGTCAGCTCGCTCGGGCTTTTCTACACGACGATCCTCAAGGGCCAGGACCGGATGATGATCCCCAACAGCCTGCTGCTGCTACTGGCCGTGGAGCCGCTCCGGGAGCCCGATTCGATCGACATCCGGGCCCGCTTCGACAGCCACCTGAGTCCGGCCACGGTTCAGGACATGCTCAACCAGGCGATCACCGTCCAGACCCTGCGACCTCCCCGGATCGAACTCGAGGAAGTCGACCGCGACGAAGTGGTACTCCGAATCAGCGCCACTCCCGTGAAGCCGTCAGACGGAGCGAAGCTTGCGGAGCAGGTCGTGTCTGTGACCCGCGGCACTTTCGAGTACGAGACACCTGACACCGGCGAGATGGATCAGGCACGAAAGGAATCGGGTCCAGACCAGAAGCCCGACCCCGACGTTCCTCACGGGCATTCCTGAAAAGGCACTCAACGCTTGAACGGGATGAAGTAGCCCAGTCCGTCCACGTTATCTCCGGTCGCGGCTGTGAGCGTCACGAAGGTCTTGCGACCTGAAAGCACTCCCCTGGCATTCCTCTTGACCTTCGGCTTCAGGATCACATCCTTGAACTTGCCGGCACCAAGTGGACCGACCGTCCTGCATTTCTTGCCGGCCAGGTCCTTCCCGGTCACACAAACCTTGACCTTTCCGGATGCGCCGGTTCCCTTGTTGAAGGCCCTCGCCTTGATCCGGATCACCTTTCCGGGTCGGGCGGTCGGGGCCTTGCCCTTGTCGAAGACGTAGACCTTTGCGGTGGGGGCCTTTACCTTCACCGTGCTGGCCGAACTGGCGAGGGGGTCCTGGGCGCGGGCGCGGTAGTCGTCGGCGTCGGCGGCGGTCTGGTTGGGAGGTCCGAAGTAGCGGATCCGGTTCACTGAGAGCTTCTCCGGTTCCGCCCCGATGCCGAAGATGGGGTCAGTGTTCGGGTAGACGCCGTCGATGCCGAAGCCACTGGCACCGTAGGCCTTCAGATCACCACCGCATTGGCGTTCCCCGGCGTTGTCGGTAGGAGTGGAGTCATCGAGGTAGTACCCCTTGAAGCCCTTGAACGCCGGGAAAGTCTCCGGGGTGGCGGAACTTTCGGCGGTCGCGAGGGTGGTCGTGGTCCCCTTGTCGCCACTTACCTGCTGCCAGGCGTAGGTGCCGTCACTGAAGTCCTCGTGATCGAAGAGGTCAATCGAGTCGTCGCCTGGCTGCCCGTTCACCTGGCCAGGTACGCCGTCGATCGTGACCCCGGTGAGGTTCTTCTGGTCCCGGTAGGTCATGCCGAGGGCCGCGTCGCTGTAATCGGTCCAGACGTACATTTGCGGGATCGGGTGGACTCGGACGTTCACACGGCGGTCCTCCCGGTCCGGGTAGTAGAGGTGGACGTCTTCGACGTATGGACCCGAGTTCGCACCCATGTATGAGCGGATCGCCCTGACCGGTCCGTCGATCACCGTGACATAGGTCCCTTCGTCGTCGGTGTTGAAGTCATTGCCGGGGTCGGTGTCGAGCTTCCAGTTGGCGGAGAAGGTGAACTCGCTCCGTCCGCAGCTGCTCAGGCCGCCGGCCGAGACGCCTTCCCGATCGAGAATGTCGATGCCAGGCGCTTCGCCAGCCGTGATCTTCAACTCGTCTTCACGCCAGCGGTCAATGGAATGGAGTTCGTAGTTGGCGGTCTTGACGGTCGAGTCTTCGGGGTTGGGAGTGTTGGTCCACCCGTAATCGTCGATCAGGGTGTCGCCAGGCTCGAAGTTGAGCAGGTTGAAGTCGTAGTCGACGTAATCCTTACCGGCCGACGGATCAAGATTTCCGCTCGCCTTGAACAGGTAGACGTAGGCTGAGCCGCCTCCGGCCGGGTCGTTCACGGCGACCTTCGTGGCCGTCGAGGCGTCGACGCCCTGGGGTGCGACCGCCGAGCCGGGTGCCTGGCTGCCGGCGTCTCCGCCCAGGAAGACCAGCTCGTCATCGGCGTCGAAGTTCGCGTTCGCATCGGCCCCCGAGCGGGTCTTGGGGTCAGCGTAGATCTCCACATCGAAGCTGCGGATGTCCTCGTCGACTCCGACCTGCCCGTTGATGTAGCCGACCGGTATGTCCGGGTAAAGGCTGCGGGCGCTGACCACGTGACGTTCGTCAACCTGGACCGGGATCTGCTTCCACTTCCCGTTCCACTTGAATCCGACGATCTTTCCGGGCCGCACGTTCAGCTTTGTTGGAAGCGACGCTCCCTTCAGCACGACCGGATCGGTCGGCCGGTCGGCCGGAGCCGCTCCGGACTGGCCGGCGAAGCCGAATGAGGTGATCGCGGCGAGGCCAAGCACAGCCCCGGCCCGCGCGAACATCCTGAACGCGAGGTCCCTTCCCATGAGATAGAGACTACAGCGTGTTCATGAACCCGTGGGCGGCTCTCAGCGCCGGCGTTCGACCTCTTCCACCATCAACTTCGTATGGAGTGCGGCAATCAGGTCCTTGAGTGGCTCGACGCCTGCTTCGATCAGCTCGACGGCGGTTTCTGCCGGCATCTCGCCCTCGAGCCTTTCCATAAGGACGTCGACTTCCTCCTTGACCAGTGCCTCGAGCGCATGCTTGTAGCGCAGGGTGTCGTAGACGGTGAAACCGATCTGCTCGTCGTAACCGCCCGCCCGGAAACGTGACATCGCTTCGATGATGGTCACGTCCGAAGGTGAGTAACCGCGTGAGTTCGGGGTGAGAATTCCGATCTCGGCCAGCCGTTCCAGCGCCTTCTTCGGCACCCCGTACTTCCTGACCTCGGCGGCGCTGGTTCTGGTCTGCTCCCGGGCCAGCGCCCGTTCGAGAATCCGGTCCTCGACCTCAAGCATCGCCTCGGCCTGGTCAGGCTCCTCCTCCAGCACCTTCTTGATCGCCCTCAGCGGCATGTACCGCTCCTCCTGGAGGCGCTTGATCAGCCTGATGCGATCAACTGTTTCGGGCCGGTACCAGGCCATGTTCCGGCTGGTCTTGACTGGCTCCGGAAGCAGTCCTTCTCGGAGGTAGTGCTTGATCGTGGGGGCAGGAACTCCGGAGGCCTCGACGAGACCGGACATCTTGAGCAGCTTCTCGTCGGTGGCCTGCTGGGTCACGCCCGGAACTCGGTCTTTCCCGCGACTCCCGGACCGGCGGCAGCACCGGTCTCGAAGAGTCCGTCGATTTCCTCGCCGCTGAACCCGGCGGCTGCAAGTACTTCACGGGTGTCCGCGCCGATCGCGGGAGCAGCACTCGCCGGGGCGGCCGGCGTGCCGCTCATCCGGATCGGCGACCCGATCTGACGGACCGGCCCGATCCCGGGCTGGTCGAATTCGACGATCATTCCGCGCTCGCGGAACAGCTCGGAATCGAGAGCCTCATCAAGTTCGAGGATCGGCTCGATGCAGCAGTCGTAAGTGTCGTTGAACGCTTTCCACTCATCGCGGGTCCTTTCCCTGAACACCGCCGCGACCTTCTCCCAGGCTTCGCCACCGGGTCGTTCGAACTGGAGCTCGATCAGGTCCTCATGCCCGGTGCCCTCGCAGAATGCGCGCCAGAACTTCGGCTCGAGAGCACCACAGCTGACCCATCCGTCGGCAGCTTCGTAGGTCAGGTAGCAGAGGATGCCGCCGGCGAGCATCACTTCTCCCCGCCTGGGGCTGTTGCCATCCACCAGGGTGGCTCCCGCGGCCATCGCCAGCCAGGCGAAGGCCCCGTCGGTCATCGAGATGTCCACCATCTGGCCCTTGCCGCTCCGGCCCTTTTCGATCAGGGCAGCGAGGATGCCGAAAGCAGCGTTCATCGCCCCGCCGCCAAGGTCGCCGATCTGTCCGGCCGGCTGGATCGGGGGCCCGCCCGCCTGGCCGGTCATGGCAAGCATGCCGGTCGCGCCGAGGTAGTTGATGTCATGCCCGGCCCGGTCCCGTGCGGGGCCGTCCTGGCCGTAACCGCTGATCGAGCAATAGACGAGACCCTCGTTCAGGTCCTTCAGGGTTCCGTAATCGACACCCAGCTTCTCGGCCACTCCCGGCCTGAAACCTTCCAGGACGACATCGGCCCCGGGTACGAGCCGGTAGAACGCTTCCCTGCCCGCATCGCTCTTGAGATCCAGGCGGATCGAACGCTTGCCTCGGTTCAGCGACAGGTAAAGACCGGATCTCGTGGCCCCGGTGTCGGGGTCGACGTCTCCCGGGGCTCCTTCGGCATCCGTTTCATGGAGCGGAGGTGCGTAGCGGATGTAGTCGCCGGGACCCGTGTCCTCGACCTTGATGACTTCCGCGCCGAAGTCGACCAGCATCTGCGAACAGAAGCCGCCCGGAAGGAGCCGGGTCAGGTCGAGGGCCGTGATCCCCTCCAGTGGGAGTGCCCTCTCGCTCACCGAGGCTCCACCGTGACCGGGAAGTTGACCGAGTTGGCCACGAAGCAGGCTTTGTGTGCCCGATCGTGGAGGCCGGCGATGAAATCTTCGTCGGGGCGCTCCCCCTCGAACTCGATTTCCGGCCGCAGAACGGCCGAGGTGAACCGGTCCTCCTCGAGAACGATCTCGGCGTTGTCCACGTAGGCGGAAACCGGGTGTCGCTTGGCCCGCGCGTAGGCGATGAACCAAAGCATGTGGCAGGAGGAAATCGCCCCGACCATCATCTCCTCCGGGTTCGCCTTGTCCGGATCGCCGCCGAATCCCGGCGCCGAGGATCCGTGAAGCACTTCGGTGCCCATCTCCACCCGGTGCGCCCGGATGTCCTCGCCGCCCTCCCAGACCAGCCTGGTGCTGAAGGTTTCGGCGGACATCTCAGTTGCCGCCCGCGGGCTTCAGGCCGAGCATTTCCCTGGCCTCGTCGATGCTTGCGACCCGGCGGCCGGCGTCCTCGACCATCTGCCTTGCCTTGCTGACCAGGTCGCCGTTGGACTTGCACATGGTTCCGTCAGGAAGGTAGAGGTTGTCCTCCACCCCGGCCCGCACATTTCCGCCGAGGGTGATCGCGGCGGCAAGCAGCTTCCACTGGTCACGCGAGATTCCGATCACCTGCCAGTTGTTCGGTCCCTCCGGTCCGCCGGGAACCTGATCGGCCATCACCGAGACGTTGCGAGGCGTCGGACGGATGCCGCCGGTGACTCCCATCACCAGTGATATCTGGAGCGGATCCTTGACCAGCCCCATGTCGATCAACGGATCGAGGTTGGCGACGTGACCGGCATCGAAGCACTCATGTTCAGGCTTGATCCCCAGGTCGTTCATGGCGGTGATGAACTGAATGATCTCGTCGAAGGAGTTCTCGAAGACCGCCTTGAAGACGAAATCCTTTCGCCGTCGCGAGTACTTCGCGTAGTTCATCGAGCTCATGTTGAGCGCCGCGACGTCGGGCCTGCATGCATCCAGATACTCGATCCGCTTCTCGACAGGAACGCCGATCGCGCCGGTCGAGTAATTGATGATCACGTCGGGGCATTCGGCCTTGATCGCCTCGGTGATCGCCCGGAAATCCTCGACCTCCCAGGACGGCGTGCCGTCGGGCTTGCGGGCGTGGATGTGGATCTGGCTGGCGCCCTCGTCAACCGAGCGCCTCGCCTCGGCCGCGTACTCCTCGGGTGTGTAGGGAATCGCCGGGCACTGGTCCCGGTTGGCGATCACTCCGGAGATCGAGTTGCTGATGATCACCGGGTCTTCAAACTTGCTCACTGAAAATTCCTCCGTTTTCGTTGAGCCGGATCAGGCGGCGCCAACGGTCTTGTTGATTGCGGCAACCAGCTCCTCGAGTTCAGGCACCAGTTCGTCCGGCGGATCGATCACGTGGTTGTACGCGCCACCGGTCCAGTGGCCCCGAAACATGATGTGTGGTTGCGAGAGCATGCCCTTCTTTGTCGACAGCTCGGCTGAATCGATCTCGTGGATGTGGATCCGGACCGACCTGACCTCGTTGAACCCGAGGAATTCCACGATGGTTCCGTCGAAACGGACCACACCATGCATCTGCTCCTGATCGTGGGGCAGCAGCACCTCGATGACTTCGCTCATACCGGCATCACTCCGTGCTTCTTCCACGGTCGCTCGACATGCTTGTCCCTGGCCATCTTCAGGCCGCGGATCACCGTCTGACGGGTCTCACGTGGGTCGATGATGTCGTCGATCATCGCGTTGCCCGCAGCGATGTACGGGTCGATCTGCTGACGCACTGCGTTCAGCATCGCTTCCCTTGTGGCTTCGGGATCATCAGCGGCGTCGATTGCAGAGCGGCCGATGATGTTGACCGCGCCTTCCGCTCCCATGACCGAAATCTCGGCGCCGGGCCAGGCGACGATCAGGTCGGGCTCGTAGGCCCGGCCGCACATCACGTAGTAGCCGGCACCGTAGGCCTTGCGAACCAGAACGGTGATCTTCGGCACCGTCGCCCGGCTGACCGCGTAGAGCATCTTGGCGCCATGCCGGATGATGCCCTGCTGCTCGACCTTGGAGCCGACCAGGAATCCCGGCACGTCCTGGAGGAACAGCAGCGGAATGCTGAAGGCATCGCAGAGGTTGATGAACCTTGCCGCCTTGTCGGCCGAATCGACGTCGAGGACTCCACCCAGATGCTTCGGCTGGTTGGCCACGATTCCGACCGACTGGCCTCCCATGCGGGCGAAACAGGTGATCAGCGACTTGGCGAACTTCGGCTTGATGTCGAAGTAGTCGCCGTCGTCGACGATCTCCTCGATCACGTCGTACATGTTGTACGGCGTTCGCGGTGACTCCGGGATGATCTCAAGCAGCTTGTCCGAGCCGCGATCCTCGGGGTCCGAGCATTCGAGCACGGGCGGCTTCTGCTCGCAGTTCGACGGGAAGTAACTGAGGTACTTCTTGACCGCCTCGATGCATTCCGGGTCATCCTTGACCTCGAGGTCACCCACGCCCGACTTGCGGCAGTGAACCTTGGCTCCGCCGAGATCTTCCATCTCGATTTCCTCACCGGTGACTGCCTTGACCAGATGCGGCCCGGCCAGCGCCATCGCTCCCTGCCCTACCACCATGGGAACGAAGTCGGACAGGCCGGGGATGTAAGCGGTACCGGCGGCGCAGGGTCCCATCATCGCCGCAACCATCGGAACCACTCCCGACATCTGGACTTCCTCACGGAACAGATGACCGGATCCGGCAAACAGCGAACCCGCTGCTTCCTGGATCCGGGCACCGGCGGAGTCAAGCAGCCAGACCAGTGGCATCCGCTTCTGCAGCGCCATCTCCCTGATCCTGGTCACCTTGATCTCGCCGGTCTGGCCCATCGAACCGGCCATCACCGTGAAGTCATATGCGACGACCGCCACCGGGCGGCCATCGACGTCTCCCCAGCCGGTCACGACGCCGTCGGCCGGGGCTTCCTTGCTCTGCATCGCAGGCTGCGAGTAATGCGGACGCCCGTGAATGCCGATCTCGTTGAACGTGCCCTCGTCTACCAGGAGGTCAATCCGTTCGCGCGCGGTCAGTTTGCCGCGGGCGTGCTGGGCCTCGATCTTCTTGAGGCCACCTCCGAGCCTTGCCTTGCCCCGGCGTTCATGGAGCTGTTCGGTGAGCGCGGTCAGAGGCGCGGTGCCGGGCAGCAGGTTCTGCGGAGCCTCGGCCCCGTTCTCGTTCTCGCTCATCAGCGTCCCTTCCATTCAGGCTCGCGTTTTTCGAAGAAGGCCTTCACGCCCTCGATCGCGTCTTCGCTGGAAAGCTCGATCGCGAGCTGTGAGCGGAGGTAGTCGAGGGCGGCGGCCAGGTCCATGTCCATCTGACGCCACATCGCGTCCTTGCCCAGCTTCATCACCAGCGGCGACTTCGAAGCCAGCATCCGGGTCCAGTCATCGAGCACCATGTCGAATTCCTTGCCCTTCGCAACGTGGTTGACGATGCCGGCTTCCTTCGCTTCGGTCGCGCTCATGCGACCACCGAGCAGCAGCATCTCGTTCGCCTTCTTGCGGGGAACGTTGCGGTAGATCAGCGCCATGATCATGAACGGGAAGAGGCCGACGTTGATCTCGGGGGTGCCGAAGGTTGCCTTCTCGCTCGAGAGGATCAGGTCACAGGCAAGGGCGAGCCCAAGCGAACCGGCAAGCACGTGACCGCGGGCGGCGACGATCGAAGGCTTGCCGAGCTGGCCCAGAAGCTTGAATGCCTCGACGAAGTTTTCCGCCCCCTCGAACTTCTGGACGGCGTTGGCGTCACCGCCGAAGGCAGCGAGGTTGCCACCGGCCGAAAAGACCTTTTCATGTGAGGAAGCGAGAACGACGACTCTTACCGCTTCGTCGGTCCGGGCCTGGTGAAGGGCCTGGATCAGTTCGCTCAGCAGCTGGTCTGAGAGGGCATTTCGGGTCTCGGGATCGTCCAGCGTGATGGTCGCGACGTAGTCGGCGACCTCGTACCGGATCTTCTCGAAGGAAGGGCTGGCTTGGGTCATGGCGGCAAAGATACCAGCTAGTCGAGAGTAGAAAGTGTTACTGTCCACTTTCAGAATTTGTAGGAAAGGTGCCTGTCGGCTGTACGCCCGGGCACGGCGAGCAAATACCGAGGAGACACGCGTGGCCACCGATACCGTCATCAAGCCCGACTTCGAAGCAGCACAGAAGCACTTCATCTTCACCCAGGAGCACGAGGACCTCAGGGAGTCGATGGAGGACTGGGTCAAGAAGGAGCTCTACCCGCACCGCATGGAGTGGGAAAAGACCAAGTGGCCCGATTCGGCCATCCAGCGCGCCGGCGAGCTCGGCTACCTGGGCCTCTGCTTCCCCGAGGAATACGGCGGACAGGGCGGCGACTACTACTACTCACTGGTCCGGGCCGAAGCACTTTCCTACGCCGGCTCAGGTGGTCTCGGAATGGGCTTCGCCGTTCAGACCGACATGGTCCTCCCCCCGATCGAGATGCTCGGAACCGAAGAGCAGAAGCAGACCTACCTCAAGCCCGGCATCGAGGGCACCCGGATCGGCTGCCTCGGCATCACCGAGCCCGGAGCCGGTTCCGATGTCGCTGGCATCCGCACCACGGCGATTCTCGATGGTGACGAGTACGTGATCAACGGCTCCAAGACCTTCATCACCAACGCCGCCCGGGCCGACTTCATCGTCCTCGTGACGAAGACCGATCCGGACGCGGGCCACAACGGCATCACCCTGTTGCTGATCGACATCCGTGACGAAGAGGGCAACGAGCTGCCCGGCTTCTCCGTCGCCCAGAACCTCGAGAAGATGGGCATGGAGGCTTCGGACACCTGCGAGATCGCCTTCGAGGACATGCGGGTCCCGGCGGACTCCGTACTCGGCGAGGTTGGCAAGGGCTTCTACCACATCACCTGGGAGCTCCAGGGCGAGCGCCTGGTCGCCGCGGCTGGCTCGAATGCTGGTGCCGAGCGCCTGCTCGAGACCACCATCCAGTACGCCAAGGAGCGCGAGGCCTTCGGCCGGCCGATCGGCAAGTTCCAGACGATCCGCCACAAGATCGCCGCGATGGCGACAAAGATCGAGGCCAGCAAGCAGTTCACTTACACGGTGGCCTGGCGTTTCGCCAACGGTGAGTACCCGGTGCGGGAGATCTCGATGGCGAAACTGCTCTCCGCCCAGATGGCCTGCGAGGTCGCCGATGACGCGATCCAGGTCCATGGTGGCTGGGGCTACATGAAGGAGTACGAGGTCGAGCGTCACTACCGCGACGTTCGTCTCAACCGGATCGGTGCCGGCACCGACGAAGTCATGCTCGAAGTGATCGGTCGCTCCTACGGCCTCTAGACAACTGCCACGCCATTTTGGAAAGGCCCTTCACCCCGAGCGGGTGAGGGGCCTTTTCTTTTCTCCCCTACCCTTCGCACATGGCAGCGGGAATCGAAGAGCTTGACGTCGTAATCGTCGGGGCCGGCATTTCCGGGATCTCGATGGCCCATCAGCTCGGCCTTGACCACCCCGGCCTGAGCTACGCGATCATCGAGAACCGCCAGCGGATCGGCGGTACATGGGATCTTTTCCGCTACCCCGGCATCCGGTCTGACTCCGGGATGGGGACTTTCGCCTTCTCCTTTCGCCCCTGGACCGGAACCCGCCACTTCGGGACCGGGCAGGAAATCAGAAACTACCTCGAGGAGACCGCCGCCGAGTACGGAATCGACCGTCACATCCGGTTCGAACAGAAGGTGACAGCCGCCGCCTGGGACAGCGAATCCGCGAGGTGGACCGTGACCATTCAGGCTTCCGGCGAGGGTGGCGACACCGGCGAGACAACGCAGATCCGTTCCCGCTTCCTTGTCGGCTGCACCGGCTACTACCGCTACGACCGTGGTTTCTCGCCTCGATTCGAGGGCGAAGAAGATTTCAAGGGTGACCTCTTCCACGCCCAGCAGTGGCCGGAAGACATGCCCGTCGAGGGTCGCAAGATCGTGATTGTCGGCAGCGGCGCCACCGCAGTTACCGTGGTTCCGGCACTGGCTGAAGCCGGCGCGGAAGTCACCATGCTGCAGCGCTCGCCGAGCTACGTGGTGAGCGTCCCCAACTCAGGCGGCATCGGGGACTGGATCAAACGCTTCTTCTCCCGCAAGCGGGCCGCCTGGCTGATCCGCTGGATGGGTGTCCTCACAGAGATAGCCCAGTTCAACCTCTCCCGGCGCTACCCGAACTTCTTCCGCCGGATGTTCATAAGCGGCGCTCGCAAGCAGTTGCCGGCCGGCTTCGAGAAGAGGCACCTCAACCCCGCATATGACCCCTGGGTCCAGCGCGTCTGCTTCGCCCCCGACGGCGATTACTACGAGGCGATCTCCTCCGGGCGGGCGAAGATAGAGACCGGAAACATCGAGCGCGTCTCATCCGACCGGATTCATCTGCGGGAAGGTGGCGAGCTCGAAGCCGACGTCATCGTCAAGGCCACCGGGCTCGACATCCTGATCTTCGGGGAGATCGAGATGACTGTAGATGGCGAACCCGTAGATCCGGCCGATCACCTGGTCTACAAGGGCGCGATGCTTTCCGGGGTGCCCAACTTCATCTTCGTGGTCGGCTACACGAACGCCTCCTGGACGCTGAAGTCGGAGCTGATCGCACGTTTCGCGAGCCGCTTCATCTCCGAGGTCGAGGCCTCGGGCGCCGAGAGCGGCATGCCCGTGGCACCTCCCGGGCCGATGAAGACCGTTCCCCTGCTGAACCTCGATTCGGGCTACATCAAGCGGGCACGATCCCGCCTTCCCCAGGCCGGGGACCGCTCGCCCTGGGTGCTTCACATGAACTATTTCTCCGACCGTCGCGAGTTGCTCCAGGCGGACCTTCATGACGGCGCGATCCGCTACTCGTAGGATGCCTTCATGAGAAATCGCAGTCGCCGCCTGATGCTCGGACTCGCCGCCATCGCCCTCGTTGCCGTCGGCGGTGTCGGCGCCACCCTCGCCATTTCCGCGACCAGTGACCCACCCGCCCCGAAGTACAACTCGCTCGCCCGCGTGGTCAATCCGATCGGGGCCCCGGGCCGCGCACTGGGCCTCTCTCGCGTGGTGATCCAGCCCGGGGCGAAGATCCCTCTTCACCTTCACCAGGGGACGCAGCTCGGCTACATCCAGTCCGGCACCCTGACCTACACGGTGGAGTCAGGCCAGGCGAAGGTGATGAGTGGACCCGGTGATGACGCGAAGCTTGTCCGGCTGATCAAGTCCGGTCAGACCGCGAGGATCAAGTCCGGTCAGTGGCTGATCGAACAGCCTTCTAACCACCACAGGGCGGCCAACAACGGAAGCGAACCGGTCGTGATCCTGCTCTCGAACCTTCTGCTGAAGGACGCAAAGCCTTCGAAGCTCCTGCCCTGAGGTCAGGCGACCGGAGTTACCTCGGCGGTGCAGTGTGCGCACCGGGTGGCCTTTACGGGTATCTCGGAAAGGCATTCGGGGCAGTCCCGGTGAGTGTCTTCCTCCAGACCCTTAAGGCGGTTGATCGGCACGACCACGAAGAAGTAGACGACCGCTGAGACCGAAAGAAACGCGATCAGCGCGTTGATGAAGTTGCCGTAAGTGAACTCGGAGCCGTTGATCGTGAACGACAACGCCGAGAAGTCCGGCTCGCCGAAGATCGCCGCCACGACCGGGGTCAACAGGTCGGCCACCATCGAGTTGACCAGGGCGGTGAATGCCGCGCCGATTACGACAGCCACCGCGAGGTCAATCACATTCCCCCGGCTGATGAACTCCTTGTACCCCTGAATCATCTTCATGCCCGGCGAAACTACCCGGCGGCCCCGACGTGAATCAGGGCCGCCGATACTTCAGCGGGGTCGGGCGGTGAAGGTGGTGGTTCCGGAGCAGATGAAGATCCTGGCTCCGTAGAGATCAGGGACCAGGAAGGAAAAGTTGAGGCTGAGCTTTCCCGACACGGCCTTTCCGTTTTTCCGAAGCCTCACCTCGTAGTTCTTGGTCGCCTTTATGCCCATGTTCATCGCGGCTGGCTGAAGGTCCTTGCTCTTCACCGTCTTCCCGACGCGAGCCGGCGCGGCAGGCTGGAAGAGCTCCCCGCCAGCCCTCGACGAGTAGTTGCCGGTGGTTTCCAGGCAAATGGTCGGGACCAGCGTCCTGATGCCTTTGGCAGCGTTTCCGGTGAGGTTGAAGGTCACTTGGTTACCGCCTTTGGTCTTGCCCTTGTAGGGCGTCGCTCCAGCGAAGTCGGCCGCGAACATGAACCAGGCCAGGAACAGCCCGGTAAAGACGATGAGCCCTGCCCTGAAACCGCCATCCGCCAGGCGAGCCCGTGGACGCGGGTTGATGACGGGATTGCGTTGCTCGGGTTTAGGGATGTTCATGGTGCGTGACCTCCGGTTTGCGGGATTGCTGATGGCAGCAGGTTCCAGAACGGCCCTTGCGGCGAGTTTGCGGGGACTTTGCGGACTCCCGCCGCGCCTGACACGATTCGTTGGGTACGACCGGGTGTGCCCCGCTCGATTGGCTCTATAGTGCGGCGCGCAACCAATCCAAGGAGTGTTTCTTTCGATGGGACTACTTGAAGGCAAGAACGCGATCGTCACCGGCTCCGCCCGGGGCATCGGACGGGCTACTGCCGAACTTTTCGCCGCCCAGGGCGCCAGGGTTCTGATCAACGATCTCGACGCCGACGTCGCCGAGCAGACTGCGTCCGAAATCGACGGTGAGACCGCCGTCTTCGGTGGCGACCTGACCAAGGGCGACGCCTGCGACAAGCTCGTGGCGACCGCACAGGAAGCTTTCGGCTCGGTCGACATCGTGGTCAACAACGCCGGCTACACCTGGGACGGTGTCGCTCACAAGATGAGTGATGACCAGTTCCAGGCGATGCTCGACATCCACACGATCGTCCCGTTCCGGGTCGCTCGCGCCCTCGCCCCGGCATGGCGTGAAGCCGCCAAGGCCGAAGCAGCCGAAGGAAACGAGTACTTCCGCAAGCTGATCAACATCAGTTCGGTTTCCGGCACGATGGGTAACGCCGGTCAGGTCAACTACAGCGCCGCCAAGTCGGCCGTGGTCGGACTGACCAAGACGCTCGCCAAGGAGTGGGGCCAGTTCAAGATCAACGTGAACGCGGTTGCCTTCGGGTTCGTCGAGACCCGCCTCACCGCCGCCAAAGAAGGTGACGCCGAGACGATTACCGCCCCTGACGGCGAGGAAATCCAGCTCGGCATTCCCGAGCAGATGCGTGCGATGGCCTCGATGATCATTCCGCTCGGCCGTCCTGCATCGCCGGAGGAAGCTGCCGGTCCGGTCCTCTTCCTCGGCTCGAACCTCTCCGATTATGTTCACGGCCAGGTCCTGAACGTGACCGGCGGCCAGTTCGGCGGCATGTACACGTAAAGAAGTCGCCGCACTTCTTGAGCCCGAAAAGGGCCCCGGTTTCCCGGGGCCCTTTTCTTTGTTTCTTTTTGCTGCCCGCTAGGGGATGAAGCTCGACGGAGTGATCGTCGGCATCCCGGACTGAAGAAGCCACTGCTGCCAGTAGTCCTCGAGAAGCTCGAGTTCAGCCCCCGTGAAATCGCTGATCTCAAGGGCCAGATCGATTGCCTGCTGGGTGGTGATGACGCCGTAGCTGTATCTCGCCATCAACTCCTGCGCATACTCGGTGAATTTCGAATCACCGACGATCTGCCGATAACCCTCCAATGCCATTCCCGGTCGCGTGTACGAGGGGAATGAATTGAACATGTTCGCCGGGTCGCCACCCACGGTGGCAGGTGGCTGGGTCCACTTGCTGCTCTCGGGGTTCGTGTAGTTGTTGGTCCACTGGACGGCCGGATTGGCAGCGGAGACGCTCCTCCAGGCACCCCAGGTGGCCCAGCCTTCGTTGAACCAGATTTCCAGCCAGGTGGCCGGACCGACCGTGTTGCCAAACCACTGGTGGGTCCACTCGTGAGCCTGGGTGCCGGCCGAAATGCTCGGGCCGGAGCCACTACCTGCGTAATGCGACTTGCCGACGTTCTCCAGGGCATAGCCGAGCTGTGGCACCCATCCGGCGATGTCGCCCCCTGAATCGAGCGGGTACTCGCCGAAGATAGGGGTGAACAGGTCGATGATTCCCTGCTGGGCCGCGAAGCGTGTTTCCAGAGCGGTGATCTGGTCCGGAGTGGCCTGGTCGTCGTAGTAGTTGTAAGCCGGGATCGTCTCCAGAGGTACGGTTCCCGTCTTGTCAACCGACGTTACCGTGCCCTGGATCATCGGCGCGACCGTGGCTGTCGTCAGGTAGGTGGCGGTGGGCAGATCTGTGTTCCAGACCCACGTCCTTGTGCCGTTCCCGTTGTCGGTGTTGGAGACCAACTCTCCCGTCCCCAGCGCGACATGGGTTCCAGGGGCTGTGGTGGTCGTCGTGAACGTAGCCTTGTCGTACGGAATGTTGTTGCTGGGGAACCAGCTCATGGCACCGATCGGCTCGTTCACCGTGAAGGAGCCGTGACAGTTCAGGTTCGCCGGATCGGCCGGGCTACCGGACCGGCAGTACCTGACCCAGCCTTCCCAGGAGCCGTCCGGGTCGGTGACCAGATCCACGTACCCGCTGTATTCGACCGTTACCTCGAAGGTGTCACCGTCCGCGATCCACTGCTGGGGTCGCGGCTTCACTACCAGCTTGGCATCGGCGTAGGTCGTGGAGGGCTGGACGAAGACGTCCCGTAGCTCCCAGGGGGAGGAGACACCATTGACCAGGACGTCATCGATTGACATCGAATTCGGATCGAAGTCGAGGCTGAAGGCAGACAGGTCCTCGGTCGCCACTGCCTCCATCGTCGTGCTGGTGCCCGCGGCGAAAGTGTTGGCCGAGGGGCTGTAATCGAGGGTTATGTCGTAGTGGAGGGCGTCGTAACCGCCGTTTCCGATCCCGGTGAACAGAGGGTCGTTGCCGGTCGTTGCGCCCGGTCCATACCCGGCGTTGTCACCGGTGGTTCCCGTTGGACCTGTTGGACCCGTAGGCCCGGTCTGGCCGGTTTCGCCGGTCGGACCTTTGGGACCGCTGGGTCCCGTTCCACCAGTGGAACCGGTCGGTCCGGTCGTTCCAGGGTCACCCTTCGGGCCCTTGCCGGCTCCTACGACCCTGACCGACTTCGATGCACAGCTGCGGTATTTGCGAGCCTGGTAGCAGGAGACAACGAAGTACCGACCCTTGCCGATCGACCTGCGGATTTTTGCTGCCGCCAGAACTGTCTTGGTTCCCCTGGCCGGAAGCCCGCCGGTAAGGTTTCTGAATCCGATTCTGATCGGACCAGCCGACCTGTTGCTGGATAGAGACATGACGACCCTGCCCTTGACCCGACGGGCCATAGGGTTCCGGATCTTCGTGGCGACTATGTACTGACTGCCCTGCGCCATCTTGCCGGCAGCAGTTACACCTACTGCCCTGGGCTTGCCGGCGGCATCACTGGAGCTGACCAGCGGGGTGCAGGTGAACAGAAGCAAGACCGCCACTGTCACAGCGACGATCAACCCTGAAGCGGAAACCCTCGGGGAACTCAAGGCCATCGTTAAATCTCCTCCTCGAACATGCCTGAAGGCCGCTTCCCGGTGAACCAGCAGCTCCAGGTAATGCTCTCTCCTACCCGTTGGTCCGAATTTCTATCCCGAATCACTTTCGGTTTCCGGACCCGCTAGGTCGGGCCGGTCGGGCCGGTCAGACCGGTGTCGCCCGTTTCACCTGTGAATCCGGTTGGGCCCGTGAATCCCGTGAGGCCGGTCTCGCCGGTAACGCCGGTTGGACCCGTCAGTCCCGTGAGGCCGGTCGGCCCCGTCAGGCCGGTTTCTCCGGTAACGCCGGTCGGCCCCGTCAGGCCAGTCACACCAGTCACACCGGTCGGGCCGGTGAGGCCGGTGTCTCCGGTCGGGCCGATGGGTCCGGTGGGTCCGGTCTCACCCGTCGGGCCGATCGGACCGGTCGGTCCCGTGGAGCCCGTGTCACCCGTGGGTCCCGTGCCGCCGGTCGGGCCGTTGCCTCCAGATGGGCCGGTCGGGCCGGTACCGCCAGTCGTTCCGGTCGGTCCGCTCGTACCTGTCGAGCCGGTTGTCCCGGTTGGTCCGGTCGGTCCCACAGGCCCGGTTGCCATCCGGACGATCCTCACGTCACTCGAATTGCATGCCCTCCCCCAGCGACTTCTGAAGCAGGAGACGATCACGTACCGGCCCGGCGCAATGCTCTTTCTGATCCTTGCTCCGGCCAAGACGGGTTTGACGCCCCTCGGAGCGACACCCCAGACCTTGCGCTGACCAAGCACCCACGGCCCGGGGGCCCGACTGGTCGAAAGAGTCACCCGGATTTTCCCGGTCGCCTTGACCCTCTCCGGATTCCGGATGACGGAGGTGACGATGTAGGAGCTGCCCTGGACCATCTTGTCCGGAGCATTGACGGCCGAAATCCTGGGCGCCGCGGCCGCATCCGCAGTTGAGCAGACCGAAACAGCGAGGGTCAAACCGACGAGCAGTGCGACCCCGGGGAGTCTCGACGTACTTGTCTGGGCGAGGCAAGTCAAGCTACCCATCACCTTTTTCCCTCCGCTCTTCGGCCGGGACGGATCCGCCCTCACTCGCGATAGCTGCCGGGGGCCAGGGCCCGAACCAGTTGTCACGTGCACCGTCCAGGGTGATCACCGAGCCCGAGTGGAAGGCACCGGCATCGGAGGCGAGGAAGGCAATCAGCCAGCCCATCTCTTCCGACTCCCCCACTCTTCCCAGCGGGATGGTGCGGTGGACGGACTCGACGATCTCCTTCGGGTACTTGTTCACGAAGGTGTCGGTGGCGAACTGCCCGGCTGCGATTGCGCAGGTGCGGATGTTGAAGCGCGACCACTCGATCGAGAGGGTCTTGGTCATGTTCTCAACGGCCGCTCTGGCCGCCCCGGAGTGGACCATGCCGGGCATACCGTTGTGGGGCGAGAGCGTCACGTTGATGATCGCCCCGGACTCCTGGGGAATGAAAGCCTTGGTGGCCGCAGCGTGACTCATCAGCCAGGTACCGGTCACGTTCAGCTCGATCACGGTCCTGAAACCCTTGGGGCTGATCATCTCGGCCGGGCTCAGGAACTGGCCACCGGCATTGTTGACCAGCACATCGATTCGCCCGTGACGCTCGACAACACCGTCAAAGAACGAATCAATCGCCTCCTCGTCACGGATGTCGAGGGTTTCTGATTCGAACTTTCCGGGCAGACCTTCCGCCAGTGCCGCCGTCTCCGCCAGCGGCTCCGGACGGCGGCCGCAGCCGACGACGGTAGCTCCCAGCCGGATCATCTCGAGAGTCGCCTCCCGGCCAAGTCCGGTGCCTGCCCCTGAAAGGACGACGACCTTTCCCTTGAGCAGGTCATCACGGAAAATCTCTGAGCGTACGTTTTCTCCCATTGGCTGGAATGAATCCTATCTCCGGGCTACCCGCCGGTAAGGTCACATGCGTGAGCATCCACGCTGAATCAAGGCCCCTCGAGACGCCGCTACCTGGCGGTGGACAGGGCGCGACCGTAACCGTCGAGCCGATGATCACCGGCACCTTCAGCGGCCCCCCGATTCTCCACGACAGTCCGAAGGGGAAGGCCGGCTCGCTGGCGATCCTTCGATCGACGAGGGCTGAACGCACGCCGAGTCCGATTCCTTCCTTTCTGATCCGTCACCCTTCGGCTGGCCTGATCCTGGTCGACACGGGCCTCCACCCCTCGGTCGCCTCAGACCCGACCGAAAACCTCGGGCGCTTCACAAACTGGCTAATGCGCCCTTCGATGGAACCGGGCCAGGACGTCCTCTCCCAGCTTCGAGACAAAGGCATCAGCCCTTCGGACATACGAATGGTCCTCTTCACCCACCTCCACTACGACCATGCTTCGGCGATCTCCGAGTTCCCCGATTCGACATTGATCGTCAACTCGGTCGAGTGGCAGTACGCGGCGACGGTCCGGAACCCGGAGTTCAAGGGCTACCGGCGCCAGCAGTACGACTACGCCTTTGATTTCCGCACGATCTCCTTTGATTCCGACCAGGTCAACTCGTACGCGAGCTTCGGGCGAACACTTGACCTGTTCGGCGACGGCTCGATCAGGCTCGCCTTCACTCCGGGTCATTCCCCCGGCCACCAGTCGATCATCTGCCGGCTGAAGGAACGGGACATGGTCATCAGCGGCGACGCGATCTACGAGGAGCGTCAACTGGAAGCCGGAGCGAACCTCCCCGGCACGATGCACGACGAGCACAACTACAAGCGCTCGCTGCAGGAGCTGCGCCTCTTTCGCCGGAACTACCCGTCAGCCGTCATTACTGCCGGCCACGACACGGAGTTCTACGAAAACGCCCCCGAAGTCTGGGAGTAAGTCGAGACCTACGGCTCGATGGTGCGGCCCGGCTCGGGCGCCTTCACCTTTTCGCGCAACGCCTGCTTCACTCCGCGCCTGCCCTTCTCGTCCAGGGCCGTGTACATCTTTTTGACCTGGTCGAAGACCTCCTTCGAGCAGTCGAGCTGCTGCTCGCGGGTGGGCTCGGCGACGACCGGGAAGACCATCGGCTCGCCGAACTGGACCGTGACCTTCGGCAGCACCAGTTTTCGCCACTTGCGGACCGAAGCCGACCCGTGGATAGCGACCGGCACAACGGGAACACCGTTCTCGAGGGCGATCCTGCCGATACCGGGCTTGGCTTCACCTAGTCCACCCGTCCGTGACCGTCCGCCTTCGGCGTAGACGAGCACGCAACCGTCGTTCTCGAGGATGCGGTTGGCGGTGGTGAAAGCTTCTTCGTCCTTGTAGCCGCGACGCACCGGGAACACGCCGCCGTATTTGAAGATCTGGGTCAGGCCGGGAGCGCCGAAGAGCTGTGACTTGGCCATGAAGCGGATCTTCCTTCGCAGGTAGACACCGGCGAAGAAGTGGTCCATGTTTGAGAAGTGGTTCGGTGCCAGCAGTACGGGCCCTTCGGTCGGCACATTCTCCGTTCCAATCGCCCGTGTCCGGTAGAGCCCGACGGCGACTGGGGTGAGTACTGCCCTGACCGCCTCGTAGACCCAGTTCGGCTCGTGATTCCGCGACCGCTCGTGTATGTGGTCGAAGTACTCGGCAGGGCGGGGATCTTTGTACTTCTGCGGTTTGAGCTCTGACATGGGTTAGGCCTCGTTACCCCAGTACCCGAATCGGGTTACACGGACCACTGCCGGGATCTCTCCACGGCGCGGTGCCAGTCGGCCAGAAGTGAACCGGCCTGGTCGCGGCTCATCTTCGGTTCGTAACGAGCTGCCGGTCTCCACATGCTCCGGACCTGGTCGATGGTCCAGGCGCCGCTTCCGAGTCCGGCGAGGCAGGCCGCCCCGAAGGCCGTCGTCTCGCTGATCTCCGGGATCTCGACCGGCACCCCGAGCATGTCGGCCTGGAACTGCATCAGCCACTTGTTGTTGACCGCCCCGCCATCGGCCCGCAGTATTTCCAGCTTTTCGCCGGAGGCTTGTTCCTGCGCCCTGACGGCATCGACTGTCTGGTAGGCGATCGCCTCCAGTGCTGCCCTTGCGATGTGGGCACGACTGGTGCCGCGGGTCAGGCCGACGATCGTCCCCCGCGCGTAGGGATCCCACCATGGTGACCCGAGGCCTGTCAGTGCGGGGACGAAGTACACGCCCTCGTTGCTGTCCAGCGAAGCGGCCAGCGCTTCCGTCTCGCTGGCGTCCTTGATGATGCCTAGCCCGTCACGCAACCACTGGACCGCAGAGCCGGTGACGAACACGGATGCTTCAAGCGCGTAGTCCACCTCTACTTCGCCGTCCGGCTCGCCGATTCCCCAGGCGACCGTGCCAAGCAGGCCCTCCCCCGGGTCCGGCTTCTCCTGACCAGCGTTCAACAGGACAAAGCTGCCCGTCCCGTAGGTGTTCTTGGCCATGCCCGGCTCATGGCACATCTGGCCGAACAGGGCTGCCTGCTGGTCGCCTGCGATCCCCGCGACGGGAACTTCGCCTCCGAACCCGGAAGTCACGCCGAACATCCCCGACGATGGCCGAACTTCCGGAAGGGAACCGGGGTCGACCTCGAAGATCTCACAGAGTTCGGGACACCAGTCCAGGCTTCCCGTGTCAAAGAGCATTGTTCGTGAAGCGTTGCTCAGGTCGGTCACGTGTTCCGAGCACATCCGGTGGACAAGCCACGAGTCGACAGTCCCGAAGGCCGCCCTCTCGGCTCCCTCGACGTTCTGCCTCAACCACTCGATTTTGGTCGCCGAGAAGTAAGGATCGAGGACCAGCCCGGTCCGTTCCCGGACCAGAGGCTCAACACCTTCGGCCTTGAGTTCGTCACAGCGTGAGGCACCCCTGCGGTCCTGCCAGACGAGGGCATGGTGAAGCGGCTTGCCGGTCGCGGGATCCCAGGCGACAACCGTTTCGCGCTGATTGGTGATCCCGATCGCGTCGAGGTCCGGTCCACTGATTCCGGCGCCGGCGAGAGCCCTCGCGGCGACCCCCCAACTGACTTCCCAGATCTCCTCGGCATCGTGTTCAACCCAGCCTGGCTTCGGGAAATGCTGCCGGAACTCCGCGTACCCGCGACCGGCGATCCGTCCTTCATCGTTGAAGACCAGCGCGGTCGAGCCGGTGGTTCCCTGATCGATCGCGAGGATCAAGCCGGCTTCCTCCCGTCCGGACCCCGGCCGCCTCTCCTCGCCCACCAGACCCTGGCGAAGTCGACCAGCTGCCGGAACCGGTGGACGAAACCTTTGAAGCTCTTGCCTGTCGCTTTGTGGGCCAGGTCGATCTCGTACTCGCCGAGCCGGTAGCCGGCGCGCACCGCGTCAATCGTCATGCCGGTCTCCATTCCGTATGCGGGAGCGAAAGGCAGGACGGCCCGCAGAACATCGATGCTCATTGCCCTCTGTCCTGAGATCGGGGCCTGGGGCTCTGCCCCGCAACGCTGGCGGATGGCCCAGGCGGAAAATCCCAGAGCGAAACCGAAACCACCACCGACCCGCCTGGCAAACATCGCCACCGCCAGGTCGCATTCGTCTTGCTTCACCGCCTCGACCAGCGGTCCCAGTTCACCGGCAGATCCGGCGAGGTCGCCGTCGCAGAGCAGGACGAACCGGGGCTGATCGGGGTCGCTCAGCATCGCTTCGGCACAGGCGGTCATGTTGCCCCCCTTGCCGTGTGACCGACCCCGGCTCACCACCCTCGCTCCGGCGGCCATTGCGGCATCTGCCGTGCCGTCGTCGGAGGCGTCGTCGGCAACCCAGACCGTGGCTCCCGGGAAAGTCTCTTTCAGGGAAGCGATCGTCGCGCCGATCACGTCGGCCTCGTTTCGGGCCGCGATCAGAACGGCAAGTGTGTTGGCGCCAGGGCTCTCCACCGGGGGCACTTTATCGGCGCCGTGACCGGCCTCCTTCGAATAGAGTTCCGGCTCATGGCGAACATCGAAGCTCACATCACCGGGAACGTCTGGAAGATCCAGGTCAAAGTTGGAGACGAGGTCTCCGAAGACGACGAGGTGATCATCCTCGAATCGATGAAGATGGAGATCCCGGTCGAATCCGAGGACGACGGCGTGGTCAAGGAAATCCTCTGTGAAGAGGGCCAGTCCGTGACCGAAGGCGACGTCCTGATCGTTCTCGAGTAGCGCCAGTGGACGTCGATACCGGCACGGAAAAGGTCCGGCTCGACTTCCCGGCCGAGGCGGTAGCCCGCCTCACCATTTCGAATCCTCCCAAGCGGAACGCACTGGATCACGAGATCCTCGACGCGATCACCGCGACGGTGCCCCGTCTCGACAGCGGTATCGAAGTCCGGTGCCTGGTCATCACCGGCGAAGACCCGGTCTTTTCGGCCGGCTACGACATCGGCGGAATTCCGCCGGAGAGCTTTGAGCAGGATGCCGAAGCCCTGGTCGCCCATCCCTTCACCGCTGCCCTCGACGCGATCGAGGCCTTCCCCTGGCCCACCGTCGCCGCCCTGAACGGGCACTGCCTCGGTGGCGCATTGGAGATGGCCGTCACCTGTGACCTCAGGGTTTCAGCCCCGAAAGCGAAAATGGGGATGCCGCCAGCCAAGCTCGGCCTGATCTACGGACACACCGGCCTGATCCGTTTCGTCCGCTCGATCGGCCTTCCCCGCACCAGGGAGCTCTTCTTCACGGGCGACATGCTGGGCGCCGAAAGGGCCGACGAGATAGGCCTGGTCAACCGGGTCTTCGAAGGTGACTTCGAGGAACAGTCGGTTGCCTTTGCTGCTGGCATCGCCGCGAATGCCCCGCTTTCGATGAGTGGCAACAAGCAGGCGCTCCGGACCATCACCGACAACCCGGTCCTCTCGGAAGATCAGGTCAGGGAGCTGGTCGAACTCCGCGAGTCATGCTTCGCTTCAGAGGACTTTCTGGAGGGCATCACCGCCTTCGCGGAGAAGCGCAAACCGAACTGGACCGGTCGCTAGCGCCGGAATCCAGTCCGGCCCGGATCAGGAGCCCGGAAGACCGGCGCGAAGCTGAAGGGTCCGGTTGGTCGCACGGGTGAACTGTCCCCGCGGAAGCTTTCCGCTGCGAAGCCGGGAGGCGATCGCAACCCTGCCGCGGCTGGCTGACTGCCAGTCACCGTAGAGCAGGATGTCCATTCCAGCGTGGGCGGCTGCGATCGCCGCCCTTTTGGTCCCTCCGAAGTCGTTCACAGCAACGGTTCCCATCGCATCGGTGATCGTGATCCCCTGGAAGCCGAGGCGCTGACGGAGTTCACCCCGAACGATCCGGGGCTCGAACATTGCGGGCCTGGGTCCGAGTGCCGGGTAGATCGCGGAGCCGACCATGACCAGCTTTCCTCCGCTGGCGATGAAGGGCCGGTACGGCGCCATGTCGACCCTGCGCAGCGTCCGCTTGGACAGGCGGATTCGCTGGACAGCGAAGTCGGTGTTCTCGGTCGCCGCGCCGAGCCCTGGAAAGTGCTTGGCGGTAGCGGCGACCTGGGTCGCCTGGAGCGCCCGCGAAAACGGGATCGCAGTGCTGTTGACCCTGCGAACGGTGGAGCCAAAGCCGCGATCAGTGTCGGCGATCACCCCTCCCGGCCTCGCCACGTCCAGCACCGGGGCCAGGTCCACGTTGAACCCGGCATTCCTCAGATTTCTGCCTGTCAGCCTGCCCTGTCTGCGTGAGAAGGCCGAGCCGCGGGATCCCATTTGTTCAGCCGATGTATTGGGGGCACCTGCCAACCGCTTGACGAGCCCCCCTTCCTGATCGACCATGACCATCAGGGGATATCTGCGAAGTCCCGCGGGACGCTGAACACGCTGAAGAGATGAAGTCAACCGCCGGATCTGGCTCCGCGAGCCCAGGTTGTCGGCGAAGAGGATCACGCCGCCAATCAGGCCCTCCCTGATCTGCCTCCTGATCACGTCGGGAACGGAGCGCCCCTCGAAGCCGGCGACGACACGCTGACCGGCCAATTGCCCGGCGCTCATTCCGGCCGAGAGGTTGCGGGTCAAAGGCGGGAACGGTGAGGTCGCAGTCTCAGCGGCGACGAAGGGCCCGACGGCAGCCGGGTTGGTGGATTCGGTTGTCGTACCCGGATCTTCCCCGCGCGAGGAAAGGAGCAGCAGACCGGCCACCCCGGCCAGCAGCAACACGAACAGCACAACCCGGCTGCGAGGCGAAATCTTCAGGACGGAAGCCACACCTCGATGATACGCGGGGCTGCCTGGGTAACTGTGTTCGATTTGCGTGGAAATAGCCCATACAAATCGAACACAGATCCGATCTTCTGCCGGGTCAGGCCTTCTCGATGATGTCGAGGGTCCTGTCGGTCAGTTCCACCCGCAATCCCTCGCCTTCGAGCAGGTCTGCCAGGGACTCCAGATCTTTCGGCATCGCCTTCGCCGAGAGGGCAACACGGGCGACTTCGCCCCGCACCGCCTTGGCCATATGGGAGATCGCCTTGCGTTTTCCTGCCGTCTCGGTGAAGCCGCGAACCGTGACCAGACGAGCCTGCTTCGGCTTCCAGGCCGCCGAGTAGGCACCGGATCGCATGTCGAGCACGAAACCACCTTCGCTGTCGTGTCCGGCCCCCTCCATCGCGTCGGAAAGGGCGTCCCGCCAGAAGGCTGGCAGACCACCGATCTTCGGCAGCTTCGCCTTCATCGAGAATCGGTAATAGGGAATCTGGTCTCCCGGTGCGATGAAACCCCAGAGGGCCGAAGAGATCAACACGCTCCTTGAGGCCCGCCGTTTCCCGGCCGCGGGCAGAGAAGCGAAATCGAGTCGGTCGTAAAGCACCCCCGTGTACACCTCTGAGGCAGGAGCCACCGGCGACGAAACGATCTCGGCGTCGCGGGCGATGTCTTCCGCCTGACCGACCGAGATGCCAAGCGCCTCTATCGCTTTGGTCTGCGAAGCCTTGCCCAGTTTCTCGAGCGCGGAAATCAACTCTGCCCGTTTCGACCCGAGCTGCTCCGCGAAAGCAAGGGAATCAAGGTCAAGGCGCCCCTTCCCGGAAGGGGAGGCCTTGCCCTCGGAAGGAGGAAGCAGAATCAGCATCGGGGAGAGAATCTAGCCGAGCCGCCAAGCCTGTGAACCTCCCCGGAGAGCCCCTTCCAACCATTCCTGGTCGCCCATGGAAGGGGCGGGTTGAGATTGGAGCACCGGCGAAGACCGGTGCGACTGCAGTTAAGCCCCTAAGCCGAGATCAGGCCCTGATCGAGCGCGTAGCGGACGAGTTCGGCCCGGCTGCCCAGGTCGAGCTTCTTCTGGATGCTGGCCCGGTGGCTCTCAACCGTGCGGACGCTGAGGAACAACTGGTCGGCAATCTCGGCGTTGGTGTGACCGAGCGCGATCAGTCGCATCACCTCGACCTCGCGATCGGAGAGGGTGCGGCCACGCCTTCCTTCAGCCCGGTCCTTGTCAGCGAGGTGCTGGTAGAGCGAAGGCTGGAGGTAGGTCTCTCCGTCTGCCGCCCTCCGCACCGCGAGCACCAGTTCGGCATCGGCGGCCTCTTTGAGCACGTAACCCATAACCCCGGCCTGAAGGGCCTGGCGGGCGAACGCGGGCTCGTTCCGCATCGTAAGGATCACGATCTTCGTTTCCGGGGACGCGTTCTGGATGTCCGGGATCGCCTCGAGGCTGGGGCGGCCCGGCATGTTGAGATCAAGCACCAGCACGGTCGGCTTGTGGGCTCCGACGTACCGGATCGCATCGTCAGCGGTGCCCGCCTCGGCGACCACCTCGATGTCCGGCTCGGACTCGAGCAGCACCTTCAGGGCCGAGCGAACGACGGCGTGATCGTCAACGAGAACCAGAGTCAGTTTTTCCGCCGGTGATGACATGCCGGATTCCACCACCGAAAGGCTACCCGTACCGTCTACATCCGTTCTCCGTACCTTTCCGCAGACTTCCGCGAGCCATTCCGGGGGTCCCGCCATACAATCAACCAATGAGCGAAGCGACGGTCAGCCTCGACGAGGCTCGTCTCCGCCGTCTGATCGAGGTCGGGCGCACCCTCGTGGTCGAGAATGACCCGGCGGAGGTGATCAATGAAGCACTCGATGCCGCGCGGGAGCTGACCGGTGCGAAGTACGCCGCGCTCGGGATCCTCGACAGCCGCAGGTCGGAACTCGAGCAGTTTCTGACTCTAGGCATCGATGACCGCCAAAAGGATCAGATCGGACATCCACCCCATGGAGGCGGGGTCCTCGGCCTGCTGATCGAGGAGCCCGTCCCCCTGATCCTCGAGGACGTCGGTGATCACCCCCGCTCCCAGGGGTTCCCGCCCGGCCATCCCGAGATGCATTCCTTCCTCGGCGTGCCAGTGCAGATCCGCGGCGAGGCCTGGGGCAACCTCTACCTCACCGAGAAGGAAGAGGGGCTGTTCGACGAAGCCGACAAGCAGTCAGTGGTGATTCTTGCCGAGTGGATCGCGATCGCGATTGACAACGCCCGATCGGCCGCGGCGGAGCGAGTGCGCCTGACCATCGAGGGAGCCGAACAGGAGAGGGGCCGCTGGGCCCGGGAACTTCATGACGAGACCCTCCAGAACCTGGCCGGGCTGCGGGTGCTGCTTTCCGGCACCCGACGGCGCACCGCAATGGGCCCGGTCTCGCCGATCCTCGACCAGGCGATCGAAAGGATCGACGAGACGATCGTCGAGCTTCGTCGCCTGATTGCCGACCTCCGGCCTGCCGCGCTCGACGAACTTGGCGTCGAAGCCGCACTTGCTTCGCTGGTCGAGCGTCTTTCAGCCACAGGTGTAGAGATCGACCTCTACGTCGACCTTTTTCCGGAAGATGACACCGGTGCCAGATACGAACCGCAACTCGAGGACACCACCTACAGGCTGGTCCAGGAGTCACTGAACAATGCGGTCCGGCACGGTAAAGCCGCGAGAGCGATCGTCGAGGTGATCGAGGAGGACGGCGAGATTCGGATCCGGGTGACCGATGACGGAAGCGGCTTCGATCCGAAGAGGGCCGGTGGTGGTTTCGGCCTGCTCGGCATGCGCGAGAGGGTCAGCCTCACCGGAGGACGCTTTGACATCAGGTCGAGCGAAGACGGAACCACCATCAACGCCGCCCTTCCGGCCCGCCGGCTCTAAGCGCCGGTCAGTCCAGGACTTCGTGGAACCGGCCGTTGCCGAGCCGGAGGATGCGATCAAACGAGTCCGGGTCGGCGATCGTGTGGGTGATCACGAGAATCCCGCAACCCTGGTTCCTCCGACCGACCAGGCACCTCTCCAGCGCCGCTGCACCCTCCGGATCAAGATGGGCCGTCGGCTCATCGAATATCAGGAACCGGGCCCTCGACAGGAAGACCCGGGCCGCGGCGATCCGCTGGCGCTGACCGCCCGAGATCTTTGCTCCATCTTCGCCAACCGGCGAGTCAATGCCTTCGGGTAAGGAGTTGATCCAGTCCTCGAGACCAGCCTCGGCGAGAGCCTCTACGATTCGCTCGCGATCGGCCTCGGGCCGCCCGAGTTTCACGTTCTCAGCGATCGTCGTGTTGAACATGTAGGCGTCCTGAGGTGCGAGCCTCACGGCATCGCGAAGCTTGTCCTGTTCGAGTTCCCGAATGTCAACGCCCCCGAAGGTGATGCTGCCTTCATCCACGTCCCGGAAGCGGACCAGGAGTTCCGCGAGGGTGCTCTTGCCTATGCCGCTCGGTCCAGTCAGGGCGACCGCCTCGCCCGGGCGGATCTCGAGGTTGGCGCGCTCGAGCAGCAGACGGTCGCCGCCCGGGTACCTGAAATCAACTCCCTCAAGACGGATTGAGCCACCGGCCGGCAACTGGTGAGGAAATTCAGGGTCGACCACCGGGACGGGACGCTCGGTGACCTCCTCGATCCGTCCGGCCGCCTCATCGGTCGCATCGATGACCGCCGCAGCCTGACTCAACGGCATGATCGCCTCGAAGGCCCCCATGGTGAGCAGCGGCAGCGCGGCAAGAAGCACTCCGTTGAGCTCGCCCGAAATGACCGCCGGAACCGCAGCAGCAGTGACGGCAACGGCAGCTCCCACCGCGAACATTGTTCCCAGCCCTTCGGCCAGGCCTTCGCTCATCGCGTCCTTCTGCTGAAGCGAGACCAGCTCGCCATCATCGGCGCTGGTCAGGGCGAGCCAGTCATCTTCTCGGCCGGCAACTGCGATCTCCGCACCACCGACCGCGATCTCGTGAAGGTCTCCGGCCAGCCTTCCCCGCGCGGCAGCCTGCCTCCGGCCCGCGTGACGGGCTGCGCGGCGGGTCGCATAGGGCGCCAGCACTCCACCCAGAAGCATCATCAACGCGAGCACCAGCCCTGCGACGGGAAGGATGATTGATGCGAGGGCGACGCAGAAGGCCGAGCAGACCAGAGCGACGATCGGGGGTGAGAGCGCCCTCAGGTAGAGGTCCTGGAGCCGGTCCACGTCACCGACGAAGCGGCTCATCAGGTCGGCTCGCCGGGAGCCGTCGACCCCTGCCGGAACGAGCGGAATTAGCCGCTGGAAGAACCGGTCACGGAGGTCAGTGAGGGTCCGGAAGGCAAGGTCGTGGGAGCTGAGACGCTCTCCGTAACGAAGCAGTGCCCGGGAGATCCCGAAGAACCTCACGCCGACGATCGCCACTGTCAGGGAGAGGATCTCCGGACGCTGGGCGGCCCGGCTGATCAGGTAGCCAGAGGCGGTAAGCAGTCCGACCGCCGCCAGTACCGTGGCCACGGCGAGGAACACCGACAGGCCAAAGAGCCGCCAGCGGTTGCGGGTTGCCAGTGCGGCCCTGCCGAGCGGGGTCCGCTGAAGCCTTGCGGTGATCATGCCGCCACCCGTTCCCTCAGACCGTGCTCGTCGAGCACGAGTGTCCGGTCGGCCCGCGCGATCGGTTCCTCACGGTGGGAGATGATCAGGGCGGTCCGGTCGGCCGCCGCATCGTTGATCGCCGCGGCGAGTTCGACCTCGGTCTCGTGGTCTAGGTGGGCCGTCGGTTCATCGAGGATCAGAAGAGGCGCCTCGGAGAGAAGGGCGCGGGCCAGCGCAATGCGCTGGGTCTGGCCGGCGGACAGGCGGCGACCGCCTTCGCCGACCAGGGTGTCAAGCCCCTCCGGCAGGCTGCCGACAAGTTCCCCGAGGGCGGCGGTCCCAACGGCGACTGCCACGTCTTGATCGCTCGCACCCGGGTTGAAGAGCCGGAGGTTGTCAGCGAGGGTGGCGCTGAAGATGGTTGGTCGTTGGGGTACCCAGGCGATCTGCCTGCGCCAGTCACGCGGGTCAACGCTCGCCAGGTCCGTGCCGCCACAGGTGATCGTTCCCTCGGTTGGCTCAGCCAGGCGGAGCAGCAGGTTGGCGAGAGTCGTCTTGCCTCCTCCGCTGGGGCCGACCAGGGCGACGGTCTCGCCCGGCATCAGCTCAAGGTCGACCTTGTCCAGCACCCGTTCCCGACCCGGCCACGCGTATGAAATGCCATCCATGGCAACCGACCTGCGGGCCGGGTCGGGAACGGGTACTGGTGTTTCCGGCGATGTGACAGCCGCCGGCTGGTCGATCACTTCGAAAATTCGTTCAGCTGCCGCCATACCGTCGGCGCTGGCGTGGAACTGGGCTCCCAGCTGGCGCAGTGGCATGTAGAGCTCCGGGGCAAGCAGGAGCACGGTCAGTCCGGCTACCAGTTCCATGTGGCCCCCCGCGAGCTGGATGCCGATCGCCGTGGCAACCATGGCCACCCCGAGCATCGCCAGCAGCTCCAGTACGAGAGAGGAAAGGAACCCGATTCTCAAGGCACCCATCGTTTCCCGCCGGTACTCCTCGCCGACGGTCCGGATCGACCCGGACTGTGACTCGGCCTGGCTGTTCGCTCTGAGAGTGGCGAGACCACCGACCAGATCGAGGAAGTGAGATGAAAGGCGGGACATACGCTCCCAACGCTTCCTGGTGCGCTGCTCGGTGAGCAGCCCGATCAGGATCATGAAAATGATGATCAGGGGCGCGGTTACAGCGAGAATCGCGGCCGAGATCCAGTTGTACTGGACGACCCAGACCAGCACGGCGATCGGAACGATCGCGGCGAGGACCATCTGGGGTAGGTACCTGGCGAAGTAGTTCTCGAGTGCGGCAACCCCGTCGATGGCCGAGCTGACCAGGTCGCCGGACTGCTCGTCCTGGAGAGCGCCAGGACGGTTCAGCAGCAGGTGCCGCGAGAGCTTTTCGCGGAGTTCCGACATAACTCTTGCCGCCCCGAAGCGGCCCGCACTCTCGAAGCCGGCGGCAGCGAGTCCGCGACCGACCGAGATCACGCCCAGCCAGATCAGCCAGGGCGCGACATCAGAAAAGGAGTCGCCGTCCATGAAGACTCCGGCGATCACCTTCGCCAGCAGGGTCGCCTGGGCGATGATCAGGACGGCCTGGGCAAAGCCCAGGCCGACCGTAACGATCAGATGGTTGCGCGCGACGCGGCTGGAACGAGCCAGCCGTCGCTGGGTTTCACGAGCCTGCCGGCTCGCCCCCGGCGCCCGGGTTCGACCCAGAGCCACCCGCGGCCTCCTTCTTCTGGTCCAGCAGATCCAGTGGTGACTTCACGTCGCCGAAACCTTCGGCCGACACGCGATGTCTGAAGACCCAGTAGGTCCATGCCTGGTAGGCCAGGACCACCGGCACCAACAACACGGCGACCACGGTCATGACGGTCAGCGTGTAGTCGGTCGAGCTCGCCATGTTCAGACTCATGTTGAAGTCCGGGCTGATGCTCGAAACCAGCGCGTTCGGGAACAGGTCGATGAACTGGGCGATGAAGTAGAAGGCAATGCCGGCTGCGGTGCCGATGAAGGCCCGGACCGGATTGCTCTTCGCGGACACCGCCGCGACGATGAAGCCACCGACCGCGACAACCGCGGAGATCAGGGACAGGATCTCCAGCGAGTCCTGGCGGATCAGCGTCCAGGCCATGAAGACGGCTCCCAGAAGTGCGGCAACGGGTGTCGCCTTGACGGCTACAGCTTTCGCCTTCTCGCGAAGCTCACCCTCGGTCCGCATCTCCAGGAAGAGTGCTCCGTGGGCGAAGAAGATCGCCAGGGAGGCCACGCCACCGAGCAGGGTGTAGACGGAGAGCAGGTCGAAGAAGTTGCCTACGTATTCCAGAGATTCCCGGCCATTGGTTGCGACCGGTTCCATCGGGATTCCGCTGATGATGTTTGCCCAGGCCACACCCCAGAGGAGTGCCGGCAGCAGGCTGCCGAGGGCGATGCACCATTCCCAGCCGGTGCGCCAGGCGTCCGAATCCCTCTTGCCCCACATCTCGAATCCGACGTTGCGGACGATCAGGGCGAGCAGGATTACGAAGAGCGCCAGGTAGAAGCCGGAGAAAAGGGTGGCGTACCACTCCGGGAATGCCGCGAAGGTCGCGCCGCCGGCAACCAGCAGCCAGACTTCGTTGCCGTCCCAGACCGGGCCGATCGTGTGGAGGATGGCCCGCCTTTCTTCCTTGTCTCCACCGATCAGCTTGAAGAGGATGCCGACCCCGAAGTCGAAGCCTTCAAGGATCAGGTAGCCGATCCAGAGGACCGAGATCAGTACGAACCAGATGAACTGAAGTGTTGTTGTGTCTTCCATGGTTCTTCTCCAGTTCCTTAGTAGGCCAGGCCCAGGTAGGGCTTGTCAGCGTCGCCTTCCTCAACCTCGGCCGGGCCCTTGCCCGCCGTCTTGAAGAAGAGCCTTCCGGCGATGATTGCCAGCACGCCGTAGAGGGCCGTGAAGCCGACCAGAGTGATCCACACTTCTCCGGCACTCACGGTGGGCGAAACCCCGTTCTCGGTTTCCAGCAGGCCGAATACGACCCAGGGCTGGCGTCCCATCTCGGTGAAGATCCAGCCTGCTGCCGATGCGATGAATGGCAGCGAAGCGGCCCACATGGAGATCTTCAGGAACCGGGGCGAGGTAGTCAGCTTGTCCTTGCGGTTCAGCCACCATCCGATCAGTCCGAACAGGGCCAGCAGGAAGCCGCAGCCCAGCATGATTCGCCATGACCAGTAGGAGATCCAGACGATCGGTGCGTACTCGCCCGGCCCGAACTTCTCCTGGTACTCGGCGTTCAGGTTGTTGATGCCCTTGACCTCGGAGTCCGGCTTGCCGGTCATGATGAACGAGAGCGCGTTGGGCATCTGGATGTTCCTGTTGGTGCTGCCCGGGTTGCCTTCGAAGTCGCCGGTCGCAAAGAGGGAAAGCCCGACTCCGCTCTCGGTTTCGAAGACAGCATCGGCGGCGGCCATCTTCATCGGCTGCTGCTCGGTCATCAGGACACCGTTGAAGTGTCCGACGACGAGGGTGAGCAGTCCGGCGACGGCCAGGGTCGGCAGGGCGATCCTCATCGAGGAGTGGAAGACCGACACTTCGTTCTTGCGAAGCAGATGCCAGGCCGAGATGCCGGCGATGACCATTCCGCCGGTCAGCAGAGCCGCCAGCATCGTGTGGGTCATTGCGTAGAGCGCTGTGTTGTTGGTCAGTACCGCCCAGATCGAGGTCAGCTCGACCTTCCCGGTGGCCTCGTTCAATTCGTAGCCGACTGGGTGCTGCATCCACGAGTTGGCCGCCAGGATGAAGTAAGCCGAGAGGATGGTCGAGGCAGAGACCAGCCACATGGTGATCAGGTGCACCTTGGGAGAGAGACGCCCCCAGCCGAAGATCCAGAGGCCGAGGAAGGTCGACTCGACGAAGAACGCGGCGAGACCTTCCATGGCCAGCGGCGCACCGAAGATGTCACCGACGAAGCGTGAGTACTCGGACCAGTTCATTCCGAACTGGAATTCCTGGACGATGCCGGTGGCGACGCCCAGGGCGAACGAGATGAGCATGAGCTTGCCCCAGAAGCGGGTCGCCCTCAGCCACTTTTCGTCCTTGGTCCGGTACCAGCGGGTCTGGTACCAGGCCGTAAAGAAGGCAAGGCCGATCGTGAGCGGCACGAATATGAAGTGATAGAGGGTTGTTATCCCGAACTGCCAGCGGGCGAGGTCGAGACTGGTCATTGCGATGCTGCTCATTGGTCCACCTTCATCATGCGCGAAGGGTATGACCGGGCAGACCGCCTAAACCTGCGGTAAATCCCGTCAGTTGCTGCGGGTAATTACTGAACGAGCCGGGTTTTCAGCTTTGGCAGCGGCCCGCGCCATGAAGCGCCTTGCGGTAGACCCTCATCGATGCGTGACGGAAGTCACCGTGAGTCACGTTTTTCATCGAAGGCACCAGTTCCCGGTGAAACCGGGAACTGAGACTCTCGGCGTGGCCAATTACGTCCCGGATCCCGATCCGATACCGGCAGCGGAGCCATTTGGTCAAGCGGATCGAAGACCGCAACTGGCGCCGGTTGCCGAGCACGTCCCCGTCCCGGAAGCCAGTGTGTTCAATCCCGATCGATACGTGGTTCAGACCAACGACGTGGCGGCACCTGATGCCGGTCGGGACCAGCTGGACCACCCTCCCCCGCCCGGAGATCACGAAGTGCGAGCAGACGTTGGGAGTTTCGCCGAACTCGGGGTCGGGCCGGTTCGGAACGAACGCCCGGATTACCTGGGCTACCGTGCCGGCCACCGCTACATGCTCGACGATCTGGCGGGGCCGCTTCAGCCGCCAAGCCCGGGCGCCGTAATGACGAAGCGAGTACCGGGCCATCTGGTGCTTCCGCTTCGCCCCGAACGGTATGAAGCGTTGATGGATCCAGGCGGGTACGGGTTTCGCCCTGGAACTGGTCGCGATCTGGTCGAAGGCCTGCGTCGAGCCGGGGGGTTGGCTGGCCAAAGCGGTACCGGCCGTCATTACGCAGGCCATCAGGACCGCCAGTGCGGCGATTCCTGCGCGTTTCACGAGTTGGCCCCGCCCCGAATCAGTCGAGCGCGGAAGGATCGAGGCCGCCGGTCGGACCGAGGTCCGGGCCGAGGTCCCCGCCGGTCTGCCTGACCTTGTAAGGCTCGACCTTGCCCCGGAAGGCGTTGCCGAAGGTGTAGACCGGCATGCCGATCTCGGTGATGTTGTAGATCCGCGGCTGGTCGGCGATGAAGGTCCTCAGGCAGCCGTGGCTGGCCGGGTAGTCGGGAACCGACTGGTAGCCATGCGTCGCGTAGCCCCGGATGAAGTACGAGGAGTAGTACATGCCGAGCGAGTTGTAGCCCGGGTCCTTCCAGTAGAAGCTGTAGGTGCCGAGGATGGTCGGAGTGGCCGGGGCGCCTGACGCGATCGGGAAGATTGCGTAGGGCTTCTTGCCCTTGGAGAACACGATCACCTGCTTGGAGAGCGGTGCCTCCATGTGGTCACCAAGCCCGGGCCGGCGCACGCGGTAGCCGCCCTTGCCGTTGAAGACGCGCTTGACCACCGTCTTCGATGCCCGGCTGTTACGGGTCATGTCGTTCAGCTTGCGGTAGGCCAGAACGGCACGGTCCATCTTGCCGTTGAAGCAGCGGCCCTTGTCAGGTACCAGGGCGAGTCGGTTGAGGGCCTTGCGGAATCCGGCCACAACCCGGTTGCAAGCCCCGTGCGAAAGCCCGACGTACCGGACCCTGAAGGTCTTGTGTTCGGTCGAGTCCTTGCTGACCGGGCGCTGTCCGGCCTTGCCCCAGTACTTGGCCCTTACCCCGTAGCGGTTCCCCTTCCGGACGTAGAAGACGCTGCGGAAGGTTCCGTAGTTCTCGCCGGCCTTGTAGACCTTCTCGGCGCGGGTGGAGAATCGCTTGCCGTCGCGGTAGAGGTAGACCTTGACCTTCTGGAGGTTGCGGAACGGCTTGAGAGAACCTTCGACGACGACCCGGCTCATGATCTTGGCCCGGCGTCCGTCCAGTCCCTTCAGCTTGATCTTCACGGTCGCCTTGGCTGGAACGTCGGCGCTGGCACCGCCGTTGGCTGCCCTGGCGTCACCTGCAACCAGGAAGAAGGCGGCTGCGACAAGCAGCACGAGTGAGGCGATCAGGCGGCTCTGGCCTGGCACATGGGACAGCGATCGGACGTTCAAGTCAAGCTCCTGCGGTCGGCGTCGGATCGGCAAATTGTACGGAAGCAGGCGGATCAGGCGACCGGCGAGGCCGCTTCGGCAATCTCGGCTGCTTCCCGCGTGTCTTCATCAATGGCTTCCGACTTGCCTCCGAGCATGAGGAAAGCGATCACCACACCTGCCGCGGCGATCGCGACCGACAGCTTCATCGCGTGGCTCAGGCCATAGATGAAGGCATCCTGCCCCGCCGCCACGAGCCGGTCCGCCTTGGCCTGCGAGACCCCGTCAATCTGGGGAACTCCGCCGGTGAGCTGATGCGCGAAGTCGGACCTCTGGGCCTCGGTGAGCCCGTTCTGGCCTCCGAGCGTCGTGGCCAGACGACCTTTGGCCTCGCTCTGGAACAGCGCGCCGAGGGCAGCGACACCGAAGGTCCCTCCCACCATCCGGAACATGGACAGGACTCCTGAAGCCACGCCCGCCTTTGTCTTCGGGACCGCGTTCATCGCTGCGGTTGACATCGGTGACATGGTCAGGCCGATGCCGGCACCGAGCAGGAGGAAGCTGGGCAGGATGTCGGAGAAGGTCGAACCGTTCTCGATCGTCGAGAACATGTAGAGAGACAGGGAGATCAGGGCCATTCCCGAGACGATCAGCCAGCGGGGTCCGATCCGGTCAACGAGGCGACCCGAGATCGGCGAGATGACCATGATCACGAGGGTGGTTGGCAGGAACCTGACGCCCGCTTCGAGTGCGGTGTAGCCGAGCACGTTCTGCATGTAGAGGGCGAGGAAGAAGAAGACGCCCATCATCGCGAAGGAGATGATGAAGGCGGTGATAACGGAGCCGATGAAGTTTCGGCTCTTGAACAGTCCGAACTCGATGATCGGTGCCGTAACCCGGTTCTCGGTGAAGACGAAGGCGACCAGGGCGATGATCGAAACTGCGATCAGTGAAAGCACCGCCGGGGATTCCCATCCCCAGGAGTTGCCTTCGATCAGGGCGAGCACCAGGGCGGTGAGGCTCACCGTGAGAATGCCGACGCCGGTGTAGTCGACCTTGCGGCCGACGGTCGTGTCCCGTGACTCGCGAACGACGAAGAGCGCGGCCAGGACGGCGATGATTCCGACCGGCAGGTTGATGTAGAAGATTGCCCGCCACGAAACCTGTTCGGTCAGGAAGCCGCCCAGGACGGGGCCGACGGCAAGGGCCAGAGCGGAGACGCCAGCCCAGGTGCCGATCGCCTTGCCACGCTCGTGGGCCGGGAAGGCGTCGGTGATGATCGAGAGGGTGCCGGGCATCATGAAGGCAGCGCCGATGCCCTGGAGCACCCGGCTGGCGACCAGGGCGAAGTTGCTCGGGGCGAATCCGGCGGTGGTCGAGGCGACGGTGAAGATGATCACGCCGAAGATGAATGCCTTCCGGCGGCCGAAGATGTCGCCGATCCGTCCGCCGACGGCGAGCAGAACGGCGAACGAGAGCGTGTATCCGTTGACGATCCACTCGAGACCCGAGATCGAGGTGTCTAGGTCCTCCTGGATTGAAGGAAGCGCGACGTTGACCACGGTGTTGTCGAGCATCACCATGAAGAGCGCCAGGCACATCGCGCCCAGGGTCCACCACTTGCGGTTCTCGTCTGTGATCAGGTGCTGGTAGCGGCTCACTGCTTCACCGCTCCTTCCAGCTGCTGGTAGATCCTGCTCAGATCCTCCCGCTCGATGAGGCGCGAGAGCAGGGAGTCAAGTTCATGAAGTTCGTCTTCTTCAAAGCTGGTCGCGAGCTTCACCGCACCCACAGCGCGACCCAGGAGGGCCGCGTTCGCGAGCTGGTGACCGTCTTCGGTCAGGCTGAGCAGCCGCCGGCGGCGGTCCTCCGGATCCTCGACCCTGGAGACGAGGCCCTTGCGGACCAGGCTGTCAACGGCCCGGCTGACGGCCGGCATCGAGGCACCGGTGGTTCCGGCGATGTCCGCGAGGCAGTAGTTCGTCTGCTCCTCGAACACTCCGAGGTTCATCATCGTCTTGAACTCGAGAAAGGAGAGGTTGTAGGCCCCGGAATCGAGGAGCGAGGTGGCCGCTGCACCGTACGAGAGCATTCGCCGGAAGAGGGTTCCGAGCTGCATCGCAACGCGTACGGCCTCGGGCGAGGCCTGGGCGATGACTTCCTGGCCCGCGATGCCCGCCTCGGCGACGCTCCGGTCCACTTCGGCCTCACGGACGCCGGGCCCGGATGCGGTGCTTGCGAGTGTCCCCGATTCGGTCATGGCGGAGATACTTGCGCTTTCGCAACTATTTGTCAACCGCAAAGGTTGCCAATGTGACGCACATCACGCGTATCAACCTACCCGGCCCCCGAACATCGAGATAACGAAAGTCAGCGATAATCGCCGACTTTCGTTATCTCGCCAGACTCGGTCGTTCTCGTGGGACGATTTCCTATTCGTCGTCGGCGAGGATGCGCCGTCGTGAGCGACGGACCCAGGCCCGGTTCAGGGCGAGGGCGATCAGGACGACGATGCCGATCGGGATCGCCACCGCGAGAGCGAGAACCGTCACCCCAGCCGCCGCGCCGAGAAGCTTCCCTGCGTCATCGAGCGCATCCTGGAGACCCCAGGAAGACCCTTCCTCGGGCAGGTTGTCTTCGCCCGTTTCGACGCGCAGCAGCACCGGGGTCAGGTCGGCCCGTCTCTCCAGCCGCTCGAGCGTTGCCTCCTGCCACCGCTTCTCCCGCCGTTCGAACCGGATCTGCCGCTCGATCGCTGCCCGATCGTCATCGTCGTAGGTGACTTCGAGTTCCCCGAGCAGGCTCTTGATCCTTGCTTCCGAGTCGGCGATCGCATCCTCGGCCCTGTTGGTCGGGGCCGTGATGTCGGTCAGCTCCTGGCTGCGGGAACGAAGGTCAGCGATCCCGGAAAGCTCCGCAACAGCGGATTCGATCTGGCCTGACGGAATCATCAGGTTGAACGTCGCCCCCGCCCTGCCAGCCTCGCCGTCAACGACCTTCGAATCCATGACGATTCCGTTGTGGTCATCGGTAACCGAGATCACCTCGTTCGCCACGTCCTGAACTCCCTCGGGGTCGGTGCCGAGAGTGATCTCCGCCTCCCTGGCGACGTCACGTCCACCCTGAATCGACCCGGAGGCGGCATCTGCGGAGGCCGGTGCCGACGTACGGCCTGCCATAGGACCCGAATAGAGCTGTGCGGCAGAGTCCCCGGGCAATGCCTCCTCGAGCGCTCCGGAGTCTGCGGCTGGCCCGGAAGGAGACCAGGAGGAAGAGATGCTCTGAGCCGTCCCTGTGTCACTACCCGGGTCGCTGCCAAAACGGCCGTTGTCGAGGCCGATGGCCACGACCGTCGCCAGCATCAGAACCGATGCCACACCGGCTACGGCGGGGAGTATGAGTCGGCGGCCATTCATCTTGCGACGCAGGCGTTCTGTGAAATTCCCCAGTCGGCCCTTGTCGCCCTTGCCAAGCGCGGCCTCTACTGCCCACTCGGGCGGGAAGTGATCGGCGACCGCCTGGTCTAGACGCTCGGTGAATCCCGTCTCCGGGGTCGGACGGTTCTCGCGGAGAGCCTGCGCGAGGCTGCTCAGTTCCCGGTTCATTTCGAAGTCTGTCTCGTTGTCGTGGCTCATCGGGCCACCTCCTCGTTCGCCGTGGAGTCGCCCGTTTCCAGCACGCTCCTTAGCCTTTTCATCGCCCGGTTGATCCGGGTCCCCACGTTGGTGGGTGAGTAACCGGTCGCCTCGGCGATCTCTGTGTTGCTCAACCCGGCGAAGAACTTCAGCGCGACCATCTCGCGGTCGGCCGCACCAAGCGACGCCAGAGCGTTCATCAGATCGGCACGCTGCTCGCGTTCCATCACGGTTCCGGCGACCGAGCCCGGGGCCTCCAGCCCTCCAGGCTCGATTGCCGGAAACTCACGGCGTCGCTTTCGAAGTTCATCGAGGGCAGCGTTCCTCGCGATGCCGAACAGCCAGCCCCGGGGGCTGCCGCGCCTCGGGTCAAACCGGTCCCACTTTCGAAACGCCCTCTCGAAAGCAAGCGCAGTTACGTCCTCCGCAGCGACCCGGTCGCGAAGGAGACCGGCCACGTATGAGTAGAGATCGTCCCTGTTGCCCCGATAGAGATCCTCGAAAAGTGGTCGAGGCCCGGTTCGCGGGCTTTCCGCTTTCCGCGAAGTCGAATCGGGTTCTGGAACCGCCTCAAGCACGCTCATACCCAGACTACGGCCGCGAAGCCAATCCGTCACAAACCCTCATCAGCGGGTGGTTCGTCTCGGAGTCCCTGTGCGGGGCTGCCAAGGAGACAGGCCGGGAATGGCCGCGATAGTACGCGGGTACGTGAGCTGCCGTTCCCGGCCGCCGACGAAGGCAAGCGTGCACAGGGGCCCGAGACGGGCCGCCCGGGTTAACCCTCGTAGGGCTCGAAGTCTGACTTGCGCGCCCCGCAGACCGGGCAGAACCAGTCGTCCGGGATGTCCTTGAACGCGGTTCCCGGGGGGATGCCACCGTCGGGATCGCCTTCGGCCGGGTCGTAGATCCAGCCGCAGGATTCGCAGATCCAGAGTTCGCTTTCGGTGGTGCTCATGGCCGCCAGATTACTCCAGCGCAGTCGAGGTCGGCCTGCCAGTGGCGCGCACGGCGAGCGGACCGGCGACCCGGACTGTACGGTTCCCCTGTGAGTTCGTTTCCGGAAGCGGGTCCTGGGGAGGCGATTAATCTCGGCAAGCCGTCCGAGCCGCGCCCTGCCGCCACGATCCTGCTGCTTCGCGACCGCGAGCCAGGCGGACCGCTCGAGGTCCTGATGCTGAAGCGCTCCGCCGAGTCGCATTTCATGCCGAGCGTCTGGGTCTTCCCCGGAGGCTCGCTCGACCCGGAGGACGGTGAAGGAATCGACGGGCTCCGCACCTGCGCGGCGCGGGAACTTGAAGAGGAAGCAGGTATCCATCTCGATCTCTCGAACGAACTGATTCCGCTGGCCCGCTGGGTCACCCCTGAAGTGGTCAAGACCCGGTTTGACACCTGGTTCTTTCTCGCCCGAGCCCCCGAAGGTACCGAGGCCAAGCCGGACAACTTCGAGATGACCGAGGCGATCTGGGTCAATCCGGTCGACGCACTCACCGCTTCCGAAGCAGGCGACATGGCGATCGTCTTCCCCACCCTCAAGCAGCTCGAAGCTCTGGTTCCGTCAGCCAACACCGACGAAGCGATGGAACGGGCCGCTGCGGATCCGAACGCGTCGAAGGTCGTACTGCCGAAGGTAATCGGGGACGAACGGAACGCCCGGGTCGTACTTCCCGACGAAGACGACTACCCGGTCGACTGACTCATCCGCCCGCCGCTGACCTTTCCGCGTTACGAATGTGGAAAAGCTCTCGGGCGCGCTGGTTGAAACGGACGCTCAACTCGCTCAGGTAGGCGATGTTCTCGTACATCCAGATCCGAGCGATATCGGCGCCGATTTCCTGCCCCGGAACCGGTGAGACGAGCCCGCCGACCAGCTGTCTGGGCAGGTCGGGATCGGGAGAAAGGGCGGCCGGAGGTGGCTCACCATCCATGATGGCTTCGCCAAGGCTGGCGTACCAGTCGCTGACCTCGCCACTCATCGCTTCCAGTTGCGGGCTGGAGCCGAGCCCTGGTTTCTCATACCAGGGCTCGATCGGAATCCGGCCCATTCCTTCGGAGGCCCTACGCAACCTCAGGGCGGCTGCCGCGAGAGCCATCAGGGCCTCCGGATCGATGTGCTCGCCGGTAGCTTCGTCCATGTACTGCCGAAGCACCGCGTCGAGCCGGTCCGACGCGGCAGCCGAGTCCTGCCAGAGTTGGTCCCTCGTTCCGGCAACTCCGTCGAGGACTCCGTAGGCCCGGTCCTTGACCAGCTTGGCCGCCGCGGTCAGGGACTGCCCCAGCGAGGACCGGATCATCGCCGAGGCCCCCCGCGGCCAGATCAGTAGCCCCACGACCAGGCTCACCGCGCAACCGATCGCCACATCCTGGATCCTGATGATCGCGACCTGCCATCCGATCGGTTCGATCAGGTTGTAGAGCACCATCACCAGGACCGCGAAGCCTGCCTGGCCGGCGCCCAGCGACATCGCCCTTGGTGCGTAGGAGGCGAACAGAACCGAGACAGGCAGAGCCACCCAAAGCGCCACAGACGAGTCACCGATCAGGTCGATCACGATCGAGCCGATAACGATGCCGACCAGCGTTCCGGCCAGGGCGCGAAACACAGAGCCCCGCGTGCCGAGGGCATTGTTCCGAAGAACGGAAAGGGTGCCGAGCACCACCCAGAACGCGTTCTGCACGGAGAGCAGATCTGCCGCAAAGACCGCCAGTGCGATGCCGATCGCTCCGCGAATGCTGTTCTGAAGCCAGGAGGAACTGAGGTCGGCATGCTCGGATATGACCCTGCCGGTTTCTTTCGCCTGTTTGGCACTGTGGAACCAGACCCAGTTCCAGAAACGGCCCAGGACCCCCGGGGCCGGCTCCCTTTCGGTGGTGATCGAAACCATCCTGGCCGTATCGAGTGCCGCGTACGCGAGCTTCCTCAGACGAAATTCGTGATCGAGCCGACGGGTCGTCTCGTCGATCTGGTCCGGTCCGACCTGACCCAGTCTCGCCGAGGACAGTTCAACCAGCTCGATCAGCTCTGACTCGACCGGCCCGACCGGCAACTCGACAGGTTTCCCGCGCAGCGCCTCGCCGCAGGCTTCGAGGAGGTCGGCTACCGCTTGCCGTAAATTGCTCGTCTTGTCCCCCTCGATATCGATTACGGCGCCCGGGACCGTGACCAAGCCGAACAGCCAGCCCAGTTCCTCGACCATTGAGGTCAGGGCGGCGCTTACGCCCGCCACGCCGGTCGGACGGTGAGGGGTGCCGAGGAACTGCCGTCGCATTGCCCAAACCTGCTTTCGCGCCTTCTCCCTAAGGGTCGCGGACCCGGGTTCACGCACGAGCGCCGACAATGCCTCGCACGCCTTCGATGCCTGACGGGTCAACTCACCTGTCCAAGGCAGTCGCCATATGAGCCAGGTTGCCGGTATACCGATCGCGGCGGCCAGCAGCCATCCGGCGAGGCGATCTGGGATCGCCGAGGTGGGTGCCTCGATCATCAGCGGGAGGGCAAGCAGCAGCACGGCTCCGGTGCGCGCGGCCGCCACATACGGATTGACGATTCCCAGAAAGAAGATCGCAAAGCTGACCAGGCCGGCCACAGCCACCCCGATGAGGGTCGGAGCGGTCGACAGCATGGTTCCCGCGACGATGAACACGCAACCGATCGCAACCAGGGTGGTCCAGGCAATCAGGCGGGGGATCGGGCGCCCGCCGAACGTCACCATAGCCAGCACGATGAAGCTGCCGAATGCCGCGAAGGGGGTCGCGTCGGGACTGAGAAAGACGTAAGCCCCGGCAAAAGTGGCCGGCATGAAGATCGCCGTCCGGACGGCCACCTTCATGGCAGCCGGGTTGATCCGCTCAGTCAGCCGGGAAAGGTTCAAGACCCGCGTTCCATGGTCCGGCCGGGTAGGTGTGGATTCCTTCCTCTTCCATCTCCGAATGCAGGCGTTCGAACAATTCTCCCGCGTTGGCGAGCGCAAGCTTCAGCTCCTCGGCCGACCTTTCACGAAGGCGCCAGAGGAACCAGAGCTGTCGGTCATTGATGCCGAAGTCGACCTCCCGGTCGATCGTCGTGGTCCACTCCAGAAACCCCGGGGAGAAGAGTTCCCTCAGGGCGATCGGGTCGTGATCTTCCGGGACGGTCGCCAGGAACCGCTGGTTGAACTCGAGAGACTCGAACTCGACCTTGCGACGGGAGACTCTGTGCTTGACGAATTCGCCCGCGTTGGCCTCCACCGATTCGACGTTGAAGGCCGGTACGACCTTGGCAAGGTCCGGCATATGCGCTTTGGCGAGGATGGCGGTCGGTACAAGACTTTTTCGCATGAAGCCGCCGACCTCTTTCTCGTCGGCATCGCAGCTGGCTCCCCAGAAATCAGGAGCGAGCTGTCCGGTCAGGCGATTGCTGCCGCCGACGCAGAGAGCAACCGGTCCGTCGGCCGGGTTGATCCCGCCTACCGCTTCCCACTTGACGTCACCGGCTCCCTCGTACGAGGAGACGATCTGCTGCCACTGGTCGGATTCCTTGCCCATCGGCGATCACCCTATCCGCATCCGGAGCCGTTTCTTGTTTCCGGGCGGATTCTGGGAGTAGGATTCTCGCCACAGTGACTTCAAACGAGGGGAATTGCCTATGAGTGGCGCACTTATCGCGCTGATTGTGGTCGTAGTGATCGCTCTGATCGCGGTGATCTGGTACATCTCGACCAGGAACGGGATCATCGCTTCCCGCAACCGGGTCGATGAATCATGGAGCGGCATCGATGTCCAGCTGAAGCGCCGACACGATCTGGTGCCGAACCTCGTCGAAACGGTCAAGGGCTACGCGACCCACGAGCAGAAGGTGTTCGAAGAGGTCACCAAGGCCCGTGCGAACGCCATGGCTGCCCAAAGCGTGGGTGACACCGCCCAGGCTGAGTCCGGCCTGAACCGGGCGATGGCCGACCTGCGCGCAGTGGCCGAGCAGTACCCGGACCTCAAGGCCACCGAGAACTTCCAGCAGCTCAGCCGGAACCTCTCGGAGCTCGAGGACGAGATCCAGGCTTCCCGCCGCATCTACAACTCGAACGTCCAGTCCTACAACACGAAGATCCAGCAGTTCCCCGCTTCGATCGTCGCCAACCAGGGCGGCTTCACCGACCGGGAGTTCTTCGAAATCGAGGACGCGGCCGAGCGCGCCACACCCAACGTTTCCTTCTAACTGCAGTCGGGCGGGTCTGCTCCCGCCCTCCAATCCGACCCCGCCCCTCCCATCTGAAGCAACTATTCGTTGGGAGGGGCTACGGGGGTTCCCGGTTCCGAACTAGCGTCTTCTTCAGCCTCCGGCGCGGGCGTGGCCGAGGAGGGGCCGAAGAGGGCTGCCCACCAGACCCGGGTCAGGCTTGAGGCGACATCGTTCGGATTGGACTGGCCCTGGGCCAGGTGGACCTGGAAGCTTCTTTCGGTCATCAGGACCAGCCCTTCAGACAGGGCTTCCGGATCCAGCGACGAATCGATCGCACCCGTTCCCTGGAGTCGCTCGATCTCTTCGCGGGTCCCTTCGGTGATCGTTTCGAGGACCGTGCTCCACAGCTCGCGAACCTCCTCGTCATAGGTCGCGGCTTCGCCGGCGAGCGCGAGCAGTTCCGAACTGTCCGCGTAGACGCGGGACATCCCGTAGATGCCTCGTTCGATGTCCCGGCGCGGGTCGTCGCTCTTCAGCCAGCAACGGCCCAGCCGGTTCTGGTGTGACGCGATCAGATCCTCGAGGGCTCCGAGCAGAAGCTCTTCCTTGTCCCCGAAGTAAACGTAGAAGGCGGACCGCGCGACTCCCGCCTCCCGGGTTATCCCCTCAACTGTCAGGTCCTTGAAAGAGCCGGCCGAGGCCTGATTCAAGGCAGCTTCGATCAGCTCCAGTCGGGTCCGCTCGTGACGGCGGCGGCGGTTATGTCGGCGCTCAAGCGAGGTCGGCACCCACAGAGCATAGGTGCCAACCCCGCCGGAAAATCAGCCAATGATCCCTCTCGTCACCGGGCCCGAACTGTCTTCGACGCCTGGGTGGGCCCGTACCAGCGGAGTGCCGGGGTAGGCGAAATACGGCCCCGCACCTTGAACGACCTGCCGACCGCGGCATTCCTTGTCCGTACTATCGCGCCACGCTTCAGCTCGATTCTGAATGTGAGCTGGTCGTAGAAGGGTTCGGGACCTTGCTCCCCAGGCCAGCTGGCATCGCCATCGGGGTATCGGTAAGTGACCCGTACTTCACGGCCCTTGAAACGAACCCCGGTGGCTGGACGATCCCGCTTGAGGAACCAGAACGAAGCCCTGGCGGTGGATCTGGACTTTGCCTTGCGGGTGAATTTCCAGCCCTTGGGCAAGCTGATCGAGGTCTGGAACGTCGAGCCGTATGGTGCATTCTTGAAGTTACCCAGGGTCACCACGGCTCTGACGGACGGCACCCCCCTATTTGCCTTTCGGAGGATTAGATCCGCGCCCAGCCTCATCTGGTGGAGCGAACATCTCGGCCAGGCTGCCTTTGAGCTGCCATTCGCTCGACCAGTCGGGCAGGAAGCCGACAGCAGCATCGTCCCGCCGGTCCCGAATGAGTTCACCGGCTTTCCAGTGTCCGCATTGATCCGGGTGACAAGCGCCCGACTTCCAAGTACGCAGTCCGAAGAGCAGATCGGGCCTTCGGCATCCCCCACGACCACCAGCTGACCCCGGGCCTGATCGAACGCAACTGCATTGACGTTTGCCCCGCGGGGTCCGACCTTGAGCGAGCTGATCACCTTGCCTCCGTCCGCATCAGAACGGGCTACGTTCAGGCGATCGGAGTACTTGTATGGATGCAGACCTCCATGGAAGCGAAACGAACCGACAAGGTCCCCTCCGGGAAGCTCCAGCATCGGTTGCTCCGGCTGGTTGATGACCATTGAGTCGAGCACCTGGCCGTTTGCTCCCCCCAGAGTCAAGTCCCAGCCTCGCGATTTGCCACCAGTCGAAGTCACAAAGCTGGCATTGGCAAGAATTCGGAGATTGCCGTTCTCCTCGAACCTCAGTGACATCAGACGATACGCCTGAAAAGAACAATCGACGCAGGGGAAATCAGGGGTCAGGTCAACTACGCCTCCGGTTCCGAACGATCCGTCTGGCTGGCCGGCGGGTGTGAATCGCCTGACCTTCATGTCGATTGATCCAAACTCGTAAGCGAGGGCGAATGAGCCATCTGACTTGAGTGCCGGGACCATCGGGCCCTTCGCCGCGTCAGCCACGCTGACCACCCCGTCAGTTCCGAACCCGGCGACTGGCTGACCGTTCTCGTCGAAGCGCCGAATCGTCAGCGTCTGCGGCGTATCGGAGTAGGGAGCCTCTGTAGTGATGAGTTGACCGTCATCGCGAATGTCCACTTCCGCTCCCTGAAATCCGGAGACGACACCCTGGTTTCCATACGAGGTATCGACAGAACCATTCGCGTCGAACCGCAGAGCGAAGTTGCTGCCCGCGAGCATGTACTTGCCACCGACCTTCCTCATTGCCTCCGGTACGGTCATACCCGGATGCAGAGCGCCGAGCTTCGAGATACCTCCTTCGCCGAAAGAGCGGTCCAGTTTCCCGTTCGGTAGAACCCGGGCGATAAATGTGTTGCCGGCCCTGTCGGGGCAACCTCCCGCCACGACACTGGCGCCGCCGCTTTCGGGGATGACCGCGGTCGCCGTGGCACAGGTGCCAAGCGATGCTCCTGTGGCGTGACCGGCCCCGGCGAGCAGTCCCAGAATCCCTGCTGCCAGAACGACCAGGGCGGTTGAGAACTTCCTGCTCGCCATTATCACCCTCCTAATCCTTTAGTCAGACGAAAAACTCTCCTGCGCCACACCATAAACACATTTGTTCGCCATGTCCAGCAACAGCAACTCGAGCTGACATCCTCTGGAATCAAAGTTCCCGGTCGGGGCCAGAACAAAACAGGCTTCCGGTCCCGCTAGGGATCCGCTGCCACGTCGCTTCTACTTCTTCTTTTTCTTCTTGCCCTTGATCTCGAATGGGATCTGGAAGTCGGGGCTGGCGTTGGTGTTCTGGTCGTCCACCCGAACGGTGGCGATGTATTGGCCGGCCTGCGGCTTAAAAGTGTCGGAGCGGTTGGCAAAGTGGACCCGGTTAATTCCGATGTGGAGGTTTCTCTCGTGGTAGCCGGCAAACCTCTGGACGGTGCGGACCTTCTTGCCTCGCCTCTCCTTCACGAGCTTGTAGTAGGAAATCGCGGCCACGCTCTTCTCGCTGACCTGAAGGTTCAGCATTGTGCCGTTGCCCTTGGGACCGAGCACGTAGTTGTTCAGCATGACCCCCTCGACCTGCGGCGGCTCGAGATCGAAGTTGAGGGGAGCCTGCGGACCCGGATCCGAGTTCGGGTCACCAGGCTGATTGGTCACCGTGACCACCCCGCGCACCGCCTGCGGATGAAGTTTGCAGACGAACAGATACTCGCCCGGCTGATCGAATGTGACGGTGAACGAATTCCCCAGCGGGTTGAAAGGGGAGGAATCATTCGGGTTTGAATCCCACTGGGACGCGTTCGGTGCCTGACCGGTGACCGAATGCTGGAGGTCGGGACCCAGCCAGTCCCAGGTCACTGATTCGCCGAGGTCGATCGTCGGCTGCTGAGACCAGGAGAAGTTAGTGATTGACACCCTCGTGTTCGCAGCGCCAGCGGGCATGGCGAACA
>JAGQUT010000110.1 GCA_020438355.1 Solirubrobacterales bacterium
TCCCTATCGCCAGGATTCGCTGCGTCGCTTCAGCTCGGCCGTCTAGCGCGCCTGCCGCTAGCGGCGGACGGCCTGCTGTGCCCAACCGACAATGGACGAGGTCGGCATCGCACCGGATTGCCGCGCGATTTCCCGGCCCTTGGAAAACAGGATCATGGTCGGAATCGAACGGATCGAAAATCGCGCCGCGATCGCTTCTTCCGCCTCCGTGTCGATCTTGCCGAGACGCATCCGGGGCTCAAGCTGCTTCGCTGCCGCCGCGAAGGCGGGCGCCATCTGTCGGCACGGGCCGCACCAGGAGGCCCAGAAATCGACAAGCAGGGGAATGTCGCTCTTCGCGGCGTGAGCCTCGAAATTGGCCGCGGTGAGCACCACCGGCTGACCGTCGAACAGCGGAGCGCCGCAACGGCCGCATTTCCCGCCCGATCCGAGCTTGTCCGAAGGAACCCGGTTGGATGTCGCGCAACCGGGGCACGCAATGATCTTCGTATCCTGTGATGTCATGGGCTCAGCTCCTGTGTCGCATCTAGGAACCCGTGCGGTGCAATTGAAGTTCTTGGCACAGGAGAATCGCGCAGGACCGGAAAAGCGAAAGCCCCGGAATCGCATCC
>JAGQUT010000111.1 GCA_020438355.1 Solirubrobacterales bacterium
GCCCTCGATCCGCTCGTGGATCAAGCGCGAGACGTGCTGCCCGCCCTGCGAGTGACCGACGAGCGCGAAGCCGCGGCCGTCGTTGTCGCGCTCGAGGTAGCGCTCGAAGGCCGCGAGCACGTCGGAGTAGGCGACCTCGAAGCACGGGTCGCTGCGGCGCTCCCCGTAGAGGTAGGTGCCGATCGACACCTGGCGGTAGACGGGCGCGAACGGGCGGCAGGCGGCCGAGAACGCCGCGAATTGAGTGGCCGCCGCCTTGCGCGGACGGTCGAGCGCGGTGAGGTCCTCCTGGACGCCGAGCCGCGGTCGCAGGTCGACGGTCGGGTAGACGTAGAAGCAGTCGATCGGCGGGTCCTCGGCGGGGCCCTCGAAGCGCTCGACGACCGCCCCGGACGGCAGCGCCTCGTAGATGTGCCGCTCGGCGCTGCAGATGTCCTCTCGGTCAGGAAGGCACAGCCAGCTGGCGTCGTCATCGTAGTCGACCGCGGCCAGCGGGATCCCCTCGCACGAGCCGCCGAGGCACGACGGCAGCGGGGCGAGGCTCGCGGCGAGGCCGAGCAGCGTAGTGAGGGCGGCGGTACGGTGCATCGCGTCCTCAGGATAGCCGCC
>JAGQUT010000112.1 GCA_020438355.1 Solirubrobacterales bacterium
GAAGGCTCGATGACGAATCACGGTTCCGAGGGTAGCGGATGCCTGTCTGCGCCGCGTACCCTCCCGGGGATGGTCCTCTCAGACCGAACGATTCGGGAACAGATCGCCGCGGGACGCCTCGTGGTCGACCCCTTCGACGACGCGCTGATCCAGCCGTCGTCGATCGACGTGCGCGTGGACGCGGGTTTCCGGGTCTTCCAGAACAGCCGTCAGCCCTACATCGACGTGCGCAACCCGTCGCCGGACCTCACCGACCTGGTCACGGCATCGCCGGACGAGCCGTTCATCCTGCACCCGGGCGAGTTCGTGCTCGGCTCGACCCTCGAGCGGATCGGAATCCCCGACGACCTCGTGGGGCGCCTGGAGGGCAAGTCCAGCCTGGGCCGCCTCGGGTTGCTCATCCACTCCACGGCCGGGTACATCGATCCGGGATGGGACGGCCAGATCACCCTGGAGCTCTCGAACGTGGCGCGGCTCCCCATCACCATCTATCCGGGCATGCCCATCGGCCAGATCTCGTTCCTGACCCTCACCACGCCCGTGGACGCGCCGTACCGCGGCAAGTACCACGGGCAGGTCGGGCCGACGGCGAGCGAGTATTACCGCAAC
>JAGQUT010000113.1 GCA_020438355.1 Solirubrobacterales bacterium
CCCAATTGGCCCACTACGCCAGCATTCCCTGTGGGAACCTGACCAGCTTCAACCAACAGCGGCGGCCAGGCGGTGGCACATTGATCGTAGCAGTTGCTCACGCCCGGTTCGTCAAAATTGAAGCGGTACAGGGTAAGCCCTTCTGGGCCCACAAGAAAATCGCCCAATTCCTCATTGTTGCTCAAGAAAACCAGCGGGTCTGGATAGGCGATGGCCCAGACGTTGCCTACGTTGTGGCCGGTGGTGTCGCCGGGCGCGGCGTCGTTGATCCAGTAGTACAGGGGCCAGCCGTTGTAGGTGACCTGCAAGGTGCCGTCGTCACGCTGGGTGGTGCCCAACTCGCCGGAAATGCCATCAACGGCCGTTAACACAGCTCCATCTTCAGCCAACAGCGGCGGCCAGGCAATGGCACACTGATCGTAGCAGTTGCTGGTACCCGGCACATCGCGGGAGAAGGTGTACAGAGACATTCCGTCAGCATCGGTGATGTAGGTGCCCAACGTGTCGCTTTCCGCCAACATCAGTGCGAGTGTGGTGGGCAGGCCGCCGGTCAAGGCAAAAGCGGGCGTCACCACGTTGCCATCAGCATCGGTCGCCGGGCCNTCTT
>JAGQUT010000114.1 GCA_020438355.1 Solirubrobacterales bacterium
GTACCTACGAACGCGCCCCGAGCCCGGATCAGTGCCGGACTGGGGAATCAGTCGCGAAAGTTGAGGTAGTACCGGGAAGCTGTCGGTTCAGCCTGGCCCTGGTACTTGGAGCCCTTTTCGTCGGAGCCGTAGGCGGAGTCGACGGCGCGATCCATCCTCATGAAAGAGAGCTGGCCGATCGGCATTCCCTTGTAGATGGTGATCGGCAGATTGGCGACGTTGGAGAGCTCCAGGGTCAGGTTCCCGGAGAAGCCGGCATCGACGAACCCTGCCGTCGAGTGGATCAGCAGGCCCAGACGGCCGAGTGAGCTCTTGCCTTCAAGCCGGGCGACCATGTCATCGGGGACGGTGACCCGCTCAAGGGTCTGGCCGAGCACGAACTCGCCCGGGTGCAGGATGAAGGGCTCTTCTTCCGAAGGCTTGACCAGTTCGGTCAGATCCTCCATTGGATCCTTGACGTCGATGTACGGGTACCGGGAGTTGTTGAAGACCCGGTAGCTGTGATCGACCCGCAGGTCGATGCTGGACGGCTGGATCAGGCGCTCCTCGAAGGGATCGATCACGATTCGACCGGCGTCGATCTCCTCCCGCAGGGTCTTGTCACTC
>JAGQUT010000115.1 GCA_020438355.1 Solirubrobacterales bacterium
GTGACCGCGTGGACCTCCCGGGCGATCCCGTAGACCGACTGGCAGTCGGGCCGGTTGGACGTGACCTCGAGATCGAACACCGTCTCGACGATCGGCAGCACCTCGTCCAGGCGGGTGCCGGGTGCGGCGCCGGTCGCGAGTTCGATGATGCCGGCGCTCTCGTCCGACAGCCCGAGTTCGCTCGCGCTGAGGATCATCCCGTGACTCGTGACGCCCCGCAGTTTGGCCGTGCCAAGCGGCGGGCGGCCGGGCAGCACCGCCCCCGGAAGGGCGACGGGCACGTGCTGTCCCGCGGCGACGTTCGGCGCGCCGCAGACGATGGTGCGGGGTTCGGACTCGCCCACGTCCACGGTGCACACGCGCAGACGGTCGGCATCGGGGTGCTGCACGGCCTCGCGTACGAAGCCCACCCGAAAGTGTTCGAGATTCCCGTCGGTCTCGGGCACCCGGGACTCGATCGACTCCACCTCGGTACCGCTGTTCCACAGCAGTTCGGCGAGGTCCTCGGGCGAACGCGCGGGATCGATGTGATCCCGCAGCCAGCTCAGCGGCACCCTCATGCGAACTGCTCCAGGAAGCGGAGGTCGTTCTCGAACAGCAGG
>JAGQUT010000116.1 GCA_020438355.1 Solirubrobacterales bacterium
TCGTCGGTCAGATCAAAGTTCATGGCAGCGATCCTATTTGCCCCGGAACCGAGTGGGTTCCCCGGCTCGGGCCCGAAGGCTCCCCGGTTCGGATTGGATGTTGAAAGCTGGTGAATTCCTCCCCTGTGTGAGATATCTCATAGTAGGTCGCTTCATGCGACTCACTGCGATAGTCTCGCAGCCACGTAGTGGCTTTCCCAGAAGAAAGTCAACCCCGACCCCGAGAGGGGAACACCATGAAGCGCAATCCGAGAAATCGAAGCCGGTTCCAGATCAAACCGCTGAAGGTCACGATCAGCGACGCCGAAATCATGGCTGACCTCCGGTATGGCGTCGACGGCCAGGCCCGCAAGCCGGTCGCCAACCGTTCCGGAAATTCGCTCCGTTGACTTCCGGACGGTCGCTGGAAACCGCCCGCGCCTTCGCGGCCGAACTAGCCGCCGCGAACCCTGAAGACAGTCGTCAGCTGACCCTGCATTGGCAGGATCCGATGGCGATGGCCTCGAAGGGGCTCGAGCTGGCCGGCCTCGAATACATGCGGGCGGTGAAAAACCGGGAAGTGCCGCCACCTCCGATTGCCGTGATGATGAACATGGCACCG
>JAGQUT010000117.1 GCA_020438355.1 Solirubrobacterales bacterium
TCCCGGGGAAGTGTCCGGCGCGATCGGCGAGCCCCACCCGCTCGAGCACCTCGCGGGAGGCGGCAGCCGCGTCGGGCCGCCGGGCCACGTCGGCGCCGAACCGCACGTTCTCCAGCGCGGTCAGCGACGGGAACAGGTTGAACGTCTGGAAGACGAACGTGACCGTCGACCGCCGGTACGCGGCCAGGGCGGCGCGCGAGGTGGCGGTGAGGTCCTTCCCGGCCACCCGGATGGTCCCCGAGGTCGGCACGTCGAGCGCTCCCACCAGGTTGAGCAGGGTGGTCTTGCCGCAGCCGGAGGGTCCGAGCACCACCACCAGCTCGCCCGCGTCCACCTGCAGGTCGACGTCGGCGAGGGCCGCCACCGTGCCGCCGCCGGTCTCGTACTCCCGGCCCACGCCGTCGAGCTCGATCACCCGCCCATCATCGGGTTGGAGCCGAGACGAGGCCAGGGCCGTTGGTCACCCGAGGGCGCGCAGCGCCTCCACCAGGTGCTGCGTGCCGGCCCACTCGCCGTCGGTGGGCACGAGGGCGGCAGCCGCGTCGGACACCTGGCGCTTGGTGGTGGCCACCACCTCGGGCCGCCGGCTGCGGACGACCC
>JAGQUT010000118.1 GCA_020438355.1 Solirubrobacterales bacterium
GTCCTCGATGATCGGATGAACGATGGTATTCGGAGTGAAGCCCTGTGCCTCGTGAACGTCTGAATCTCTTTGGTACTCAGCCACTATAGGAGGAGCGAAGCGGCGGTGTGCCACACGTCGCAGCCCAGATCGGCCCAACTCTTAAAATAGAGGCACTTCAGCACAACGTTCTCTCGACTGATAAATCGAAGTTGACCTGACGCTTGACTGGCAACCCTGAAATTCAGACAGATGTGAGGCTTCTGGAAACTCGAGGAGCGACAAGGGGATCGCGTGAGTTTCGTCGCAGCCAGGACTGGCACAAGTAGCTATGACGTAGCTCACGCTACGGACAATGCTGTCCTCATCAGCATCCTGCTGATGCCATTCATATCCTTCGGGAATGCCCTGGCCGCCATTAGCTTCCTCGCAGAAATCTAGATAGGCATTCATCGCCAGTTCAGCATTGTTGAAGATTCCCATAATGTTGTGAAGAGGTACGCACTCACCCTCAAATGTGTCAGCAACGAGGACCCAGTGCGGGGCATATTGGAATTCTTCGGATTCGCCGGCCGCTACCAGGGCATCGGCGACGTATTTACGATATGCGTCT
>JAGQUT010000119.1 GCA_020438355.1 Solirubrobacterales bacterium
CTACGGTTCAGGAGTACTTGGTCGATCCGCGGCCGAAGTGATCGGCGTTGACGCGAATCCCGAGGCCTTTGAACACGCCAGTGCCAAGTACACGACAGAAAACGTCAGCTTTCGCCGGGAACTCGTGGAGAGTTTCGCCGAGCCACGCGACGCGATCATCTTCCTTCAGACCATCGAGCACGTTCAGGACCCCGACTCGCTGGTTGCCGGATTCGCGAAGATCGCTCCGGTCGCGTACATCTCGACGCCCAACCTGCTGACCCTGGCGCCGGAGGGGGCCGAAAAGTCGGACAACCCGTGGCACATCAAGGAGTACCGCCTCGAGGAGTACCGGGCGCTGCTCGAGCCTCACTTCTCGCGGGTCGAGATTCTCGGTCTCCATCATGCCCGCAAGCTCAAGGCCCATGAGCTGGCCCTTTCGCTGGGCTGGGACCGTGTCCACAAGTCGCTCGGCCTGAGCAAGCCCTTCTACGACCGGTTCACCCCCGCCATATCGGCCTCGGACTTCCGGCTCTCAAACCACGACCTCGAAAGCTCCCTGGACTTCCTCGCCGTCTGCCATGTCTGAGGGCTCAGGCGATCTCGCGATCG
>JAGQUT010000011.1 GCA_020438355.1 Solirubrobacterales bacterium
AGATCAAGTCGGAGATCGAGAACACCGATTCCGAGTTCGACCGCGAGAAGCTCCAGGAGCGCCTCGCCAAGCTGGCCGGCGGCGTTGCCGTGGTCAAGGTCGGTGCTGCTACCGAGACCGAGATGAAGGAAAAGAAGCATCGCGTCGAGGACGCTCTCCAGGCAGCCCGTGCGGCGCTGGAAGAGGGCATCGTCCCGGGTGGCGGTGTCGCTCTCCTGAACGCCCAGGAAGCGCTTGACGTCGACTCCTTCGAGGATGCCGACGAGCGCACCGGTGCGCAGATCATCCACCGCGCACTCGAGGAGCCGGTCCGGCAGATCGCCGAGAACTCCGGTCTCGAGGGTTCAGTCGTGGTCAACAAGGTCCGCGAGCTCAAGCAGGGCGAGGGCCTCAACGCCGCGTCCGGTGAGTACGGCGACATGGTCAAGGCAGGCGTGCTCGACCCGACCGTCGTGACCCGCTCCGCGCTCCAGAACGCCGCGTCGATCGCCAAGAACATCCTGGTGACCGAGGCGATCATCGCCGAGCCGCCGGAGGAAGGTGGCGCCGGCATGCCCGCGATGCCCGACATGGGCGGAATGGGCGGCATGATGTAGGGAGGCTTTCGCCTCCGGCATCCGATGCCGAACTATCGAGGCTCAGGCCTCACCAAAGGGCCCCGGGAAACCGGGGCCCTTTTCGTTGTCCGGCGACCCCCGACGCGATCCCGTCATGGGAGCACCCGATCCAGGCGTGAGCCCACCGGTTCCGGTCGAGATTGAGTTCAGTCGCGCTATTTGCGACTCAACTCAATCTCGACGCCCGCTGTGGCGAGCAAGCTCAGCGGCGGCGGGCGTAACCCTTCGCGTACTGGATGAAGCGGGTGCTCTTCAGCTTCTTCCTGATCAGTCGTACGGTCCGCGGATAGCTGTACGGGTAGTAGGCGTCCTCTCCGAAGCCGCGGTAGTAGATCATCATCCGGACCCGGGGCTGCGATCTCACCCATTCGAACAGCCGGTTGACGAAGCGCACGTCATCCCAGCCGGTCACCGCCCATTCGGTGAGCGCGATCGGCTTGCGTTTCCACTTCTTCGAGTGGACAAAGCGGTTGAGATCCTTCCAGTACGGATAGTTCGAGAAGAAATCGGTACCGACCCAGTCGACGTACTTGCTGCCAGGCCAGTACAGCGCCGGGTAGTTGCCCTTCACCTCGGGAGACCCGGATGGCAGCGTGCTCCAGACGATCGAGACCGGCGCCTTCGGCACGTTGGCCGGTCGGCGGATCGATCCCCAGTTGACCTTGCGCATGCGGAGCTTCTTCAGCTTCCGGTCCAGAGCGTTCGAGGTCGATCCGCCTCGGGTGATCAGCGCGTGTGCTCGCCGCCCTTCCTGCGGCCCGTACAGGTAAAGGCCGAATACGGATTGAGGCAACGGTTGGGTTCGCCCATCGGCCGGATGAAGGCCCGCTGGCGCTTTTCGGAAAAGAACCGGTTGACGAGGATCAGGTATGGGTCTCCGGCGCCGATTGCGATCTCCTGGGGTGTGATCAGCTCCGCGCGGGTTTCGTCGTCCGCGGTGGATATGTGGAGCATCGGCAGGACTTTCGCGTTCTGCCACCTCTCGTAGGCGAGTTCGAGACCATTGCCCCAGGGGTGGTACGTCTGGAGCACCGCCGGATGCTTGCCGGTTGCCTCGGCGAAGTTCTCGAATCCCTGGAGTGTTCCGTTGTCGGTCACGCCCGTATAGATCTTGCCCTTTGCGGGCAGGAACTTGGAGGCCCCCGAAACACCGGGAAAAGCCAGGGCGGCGACGACCACCGCGAGAACAAATCGGGCCAGAGAGAACCTCACGGGTAGCTGAATGATGGCACTTCCCGCTAAAGCGCCTGCGGCGAAGCGATGACACGAAACCCGCCTGGCGCTCAGGAACCGACCACCCGGTCAGGCACCTCGACCGTACAGCGATCATCTTCCGGACAAAGTGAATCCACGACGACACGAGTTGCCTGGGCGCTACCCGAGAATGGTTCGGCCAGGATCATTTCGGCTGAACGAAGCGCACCCTTGGGGGAGAAATTGAGGTGAGCGAGTCCTATCGCGGCTGCTCCCGCCTCGAAGACCCCTCCAGCCCCGGACGAACCTGCGTTCACAATTGTGATCGGACCAATCCTGGAGAGGTACTGCTTGTGATTGTGGCCAGTCGCAATCGTCAGGGGACGTTTGTAACCCGCCGAGTACAGCGCCTCGGAAAACAGGGTCGCGAGGGAGTTCTGATGAACCATCAGCACATTGGGCTTCCGTCTGAGACTCATGAACCAGTCCGTCATATTCCGGACGATCCGGCCTTTGGCGGCTCCGGGATCACCCAGGTCCTGGAAGGTCGAACCCATAAGCCGACGGGGACTGCCGATCTCGAAGGGATCTGACCACCCCGCAACCTTGAGTCCGTCGACGTTGGTGATAGCTGGAGGCTCGAAAGTTCCTTCGGGGTTCAACTTTCCGGCCTGATCAAGAACAGTCACACCCGCAGCCGCAAGATCCCGCATAAGTGCCTGCGAATCGTGGTTGCCAGATACGGCAATCACCCTTCTTCCGAGCGCCGAGATCCGCGGAACCAGCAAGTCAGCCTCGACCTCGGTTCCCCGTTGACCGAAATCACCGGCCATGAGCAGGGGGCGATCATCCACCAGCCTGGACATGGGTCGAATCACCAGGGCATTCGCATGGAGATCGGAGCCCAGATAGATGCCCCTCCCTTCATTCGCTCGAGGCGAGTCGGGAGCGAGGACGGCACCGATACTGCGAACGATGCTCTCGAACTCGGAAGCGTAGGAGCTCTCGACCTTCTCGGTCTCGAGCACTTCAACAATGCGCTGAAGTTCCCTGCCCGAAGCAAAGTAGGTCGGATTGCCCAGAGACCGTTCATCGAAGGAGTTTCGGGCGATCAGCCCGGCGGCCAGAACAAAGGCGACGAACATGACCAGACCGGTCACCAAAGGGGCCCAGCGCGGCCGAAGATTTCGCCACGAAACTGTCAGGAAAGCCAGAAGAAAAAGAGTGACCAGAAACGACCAGGCGAGGTTCTTGCCCACGGTTTGTAGAGCCCCCCTGCGCAACGCTTCCTCGGAAGTATCGAGGACCACCCGGTCTCCTTCCGCAGCCTGGAGTACGGCCCTTCTGTCAAGAGTTCTGAGTTCGCCTCGCAGGCGGAATGGAACCGGCGGTCCATCGAACCTGACGCCCCAGTTCGTTACTGGGACGTAACCCTCAACACCCCCGTCCATGGTGGTCGTCAGCCTGAAAGAGACATCTCCCAGCGCGGTCTCCTGGGTAGTCGTGCCAGCCAGTCGCGGACCCAACATGAAACCGGCCCACACCATCACCCCGGACAGGGCCAGGACGACGACCGATCTCGATACCCCGGTCATATCCAGCCAGTACCCGGATCAATGCCGGTCACACGGAACTACAGGAGCTGGCCCTCTGAAAGCACGTCCTGCATGGTCCGCGGCTGGACTCCTAGCTCTTCGAGGTCGCTGGTTCCGCGGCTGGTCGTCATCGAGACCCGCATGAGTTCCGCTTCCTGCCAGGTGGCGAAAGCGTTCTCTCCGACCAGTTTGTGGATCGCGGTAAGGCCGAGCCAGACGAGTTGAAGCGGAATCCTGATCACGGGTCGGGGGCGGCCGGCCAGACGGCCAACCAGCTCCGACATTCCGGCATAGGTGATCATCTCGGGACCGGCAAGTTCGTAGACATGATCGCCCGGGCCGTCCGTCTTCAGGGAGTGCTGGACTGCGCGGGCCACGTCTTCGGCCCAGACTGGCTGGTACCGGGACTTGCCACTGCCGGAGATCGGGATTCGAGGCAGGAAGGAGAATCGCCTCAGCAGGGTGATCCACGGATCGGAGTGATCGAAGACGATCGAGGGGCGGAAGATCGTGGAATCGATCTTCGACTTCGCGACGGCCTGCTCGGCCGTCCATTTCGCACGAAAGAACCGGGTCCGCTGTACGGCAGAAGCATTCAGGGCACTGAAGAAGATGAATCGCTTGACGCCGGCCCTTTCGGCGGCCTCGAGCAGACGAACCGTTGCGAGTCCGTTCAGCTCCTCTACGCGGTAGGGAGGCTGGTCCCGGATGGAAGCCGCGAGATGGATCACCGTGTCGATGCCGCGCATCGCCTGCCGCAGCATGTAGGGGTCGCTGAGTTCGCGAAGGTCGCCCATCGTTATCTGGACATCGACCCGGCGGTCACCCAGCTTGCGTGGTTCGCGAACAAGGCAGCGGACCTGCTGACCATCGTCGATCAGACGGTTCAGCAGTCGGGAGCCGATCGATCCTGTTGCGCCGGTTAGGAGGATCACCGGCAGGAGTCTAGAGAGGCGGCGAGGTAGGCATTCCTAAGTCAGACGAGGGGAAGGTCCCGCTTCGCCAATGTCTAATATGCAGGCCATGAGTTACGTCATCGCAGAGCCCTGCATCGGTCAGAAAGACAACTCCTGCGTGGAGGTATGTCCGGTCGACTGCATCCACCCGACCCCGGACGAGCCCGGATACGACGAGGTCGACATGCTCTTCATCGATCCCGACGAGTGCATCGACTGCGATGCCTGCGTCGAGGCCTGCCCCGTTGACGCCTGCTTCGCCGAAGATCAGCTCCCGCCCGAGTGGGCGCACTTCGCCGAAAAGAACGCCGCCTACTTCAAGCAGGCTTAACTGCAGTCGGGCGGGTCCGACCCGCCCTCAGAGGACCGGGAGTTCCCGGGCGTTCTTTCCTAGCTTCGGGGCGATCTCAGGAGTGGCCGTCTGGGCGGTCTGGATCATCGGCAACTCCCGCGGGGTGTTGGCGATGATCTTTCGGGCAATCCCGCGGATCGCCTCGCCGGCCGGTGAATCAGGCTGATCGATCGTCAGCGGGTTACCGGTGTCGGCATGCTCGCGGAGTTCCTCCGAAAGCGGCACATCGCCGAGCAGCGGAACTCCGAGCTCGTTGGCGAGCATCTCGCCTCCGCCCTCGCCGAAGATCGAGAAAGTCTCGCCGCCAGGCGTGGTGAAACCGGCCATGTTCTCGATCACTCCCATGACCTCCACGTCAACCTTGCCCGCCATCTCGGCCGACCTTGCGGCAACCGACTGGGCGGCAGGCTGCGGCGTGGTCACGATGGCGATCTTCGCCTGCGGCAGAAGCTGGGCCATCGACATTGCCACGTCACCTGTGCCGGGGGGCAGGTCGAGCAGCAGGTAATCCAGCTCGCCCCAGGCCACATCCTCGAGAAACTGCTGAAGCGCCTTGTGGAGCATCGCGCCTCGCCACACGACCGCGGCGTTGTCGTTCACGAAGTAGCCCATTGACATGGTTCTGACGCCGCTTTCCGCGACGGGGGGGAGGATCTTTCGTTCGGCATTGACTTCGGGCTTGAGGTCGACACCAAGCATGCGGGGAATCGAGTAGCCGTAGACGTCGCAGTCGAGAACTCCGACCGAGTGCCCTTCCGCCGCGATCGCCGCGGCCAGGTTCGCGGTCAGGGTGGACTTGCCGACGCCGCCCTTTCCGGAGGCGATCCCGATCACGTTCTTGACCTGGGCCAGCGCTCCCTGCGGAAGCTTGCCCCGACCGAGGGTCTGCATCAGGCCGGCCTTCTCGTCTTCGGAGAGGACGTCGAATCCGACTCCTACTCCGGACACACCATCCAGCTGGCTGACCTGCTTGACCACGGCATCCTGAAAGTGGGAGCGGATCGGGCATCCGGGCGTGGTCAGTGAGACGGTGACATTGATCTGGCCGTCATCCTTGATTTCGATGCTGCGGACCATGCCGAGCTCGACGATGTTGCGGCGAAGCTCGGGGTCGATGACCGCCGTCAGCTTCTCTCTTACCTGCTCTTCGGTCGGGAGGGACATGACCTGATTCTCGCAGAGGCAGGGTCCCGGGGAGGGGAGAGTCCGGGCCGCCGGGCCCTTATCCGGGGCAGATGAACCCGACCGAGGAGGACCCGATGTCTTTTCGAAACCGATCCGCAGGCTTGAGGCTGGCTTTGCTCACCCTGGCGGTGTTCCTGGTCCTGGCGGTCGCAGCCGTCGAGGGCGCTGCCGGAGCCAGGTACGTGGTTGCCCAGTGCGGCTGGCGGGCCGGGCAGGATGCGAGCTGGTTCGACTCCAGTGCCGACCGCTTCGGTCGCAGCAATTACTGTCAACCGCCGGTTTCGGCCGACCCGTTCGAGGGCGTTCACCTGATCAGCCAGGTCAAGGCCTCGACGGAGACCGTAGGGGGAACGAGGTTCGCTTCATGGCGATGGCAGGCGCCACCCGGCACCGGGATCGTCAATGTTCACGGTCAGCGCTGGCAGTACCTGAAGGAAGGCTTCCAGCACCGGCTCGGCGGCATTCCCGCGAACGGAGGTTTCAAGCCGTTTCTCGAGCTCGAGACCAGCGACGGAACCAAGCGCGACTTCTGGCAGGGCTTCGAGCCCTACGCCCAGGCTTTCGAGAGCCGGCTGGTCTGCTTCAGGCCCTCGGACCGGACCTGCGCCGCAGATGGCACGGTGCTGGCCGGTGTCCGGTCCCTGACGATTTCGATCGACGACCAGGTTCGTCCTGCAGTCCAGACGGGTGGCGACATCACCTCCGGCAACTGGATGAGGGGTACCAGGTCTCTGACCTTCAGCAATCGTGACACCGGGGCGGGGCTGCGATTCGCCCAGACTTCGATAGACGGCTCCTTGAAGGGCAGTTCGGAAATGACATGCGAGAAGGTCATGGTGTCCGGACAGTGGAGGGGAACGAAGATGCAGCCCTGTCCGGTCGCGGCAAGCGGAAGCCACACCGTGGAAACCAGGGCCCTTTCCGACGGTCCTCACTCATTGCAGCACTGCGCGGTCGACTTCGCCGGCTCCACTGGATGCGCTCCCTCGCAGACGATCAAGGTGGACAACAACGCTCCAGCCGCGCCGCGCGAGCTTTCGGTGGTTGGCGGAGAAGGCTGGCATCGAACAAACGGCTTTGATCTGGGCTGGATGAACCCGGACCAGGGGGTGGCATCACCCGTTGCGGCAAGTCTGCTCCGTCTGGAGGGCCCGGAAGGTTTCACCCGTGGACCATGGGCGGCTGAAGGTGGTGGCCAAGTCAATGGAATCCAGTTGCCGGGACCGGGCGAGTACCGGTTGCGGGTCTGGCTCATTGACCAGGCTGGCAACGCCGACGAAAGTCATGCCGCCGAAGCGACACTGCGCTTTGATGATCTGCCACCGGTCGGCTACTTTGAGGACGCTCCCGAGGATGATCCAGCGCTGTTGCGGGTGCCCGTCAGCGACCGACACTCCGGAGTGAGGGGAGGCAGCATCGCGTGGCGTGAATCGGGCGGCGCCTGGCATGAACTCCCAACCCGGTTCTCGACCGGTGGCGAACCAACGCTGGTCGCCCGGTTTCCCGATGGCCTTCCCCGGGGTGTCTGGGAACTGAGGGCGGTGGTGGTCGACGCGGCGGGTAACCTGGGCGTGATCGACAGACGGGCAAACGGGTCCAGGATGACCGTTCGCACTCCGCTTCTTGACGAAACCATGATCACCGCGGCCCTGAGCAATGGTCGGAGCGGGGGCCGGGACCGGGTTCTCGCGGATTACGGAAGAAGCGCCCTTCTCGAGGGTCGCCTCACCGGCGTAGAGAGCGGCGGGATCGGAAGCACCCACCTGACAGTGACCGAGATTCCCCTTCCCGGTTCTCGTTGGGGTGTGCGAAGGAGAGTCATTCAGACTGACGGGCAAGGACGGTTCGAGGCCTGGCTGAAGCCCGGCCCTGGCAGGAAGGTCATCGTCCGGTTCGCCGGGACCCGAAGGCTCAAGGAGGCCACCTCCGGAGTACTTGAACTCCGGGTCCGCGGAAAGCTGAATTTCAAGGCCGGACCGAAGCGCCTCAGGACCGGTTCGAGGGTGGACTTCCGGGGCAGGGTGCTTGGTCGTGAGGCGTGGAACCCGCCCCGGGGAAACCTGGTCCAGATCCAGTACTTCGAGGAGTCGGCCCGAAAGTGGCGGCCGGTAAAAATCACCCGGACCGACCGCAATGGCCGTTACCGGACCGGGTACAGGTTCCGCTACATCACGGGGACCGCCCGGATCCGACTCCGCGCTCTTCTCATCCCGTCGCTCCGCTTCCCCTACAGCGGGGCGGCCTCGAAGCCGGTGATCGTCCGGGTTCGGGGGTGAGGCTGGCCGGTCACCTTCCGGGTTGGCCGGCCTGCCCACACGACCGGAACGGCCGCCGCGCGAAAGCACGGCGGCCGTCGGTCGTTTCCGCTCTAGAGCCCGAAGACTCCGACCAGAAGGGGCAGCGCGATGGCCGCCCCTGCCAGGGTTCCAACCGTCATCCCGAGCGCGGCGCGAACGCCGGTCTCCTCGGTCATCGGTTTCACCACGTGTCTGTTCAGATCCATGGGTACCTCCTTCTTCGTTGTGCCTGCGGGGTTAGCTGACGGGCTCGCGCTGAAGAAGCTGCGCTACGGATCAACCGATCCGATTCGCCCCCGGCAACCTGACGGTCGCCAATGGGTCCCCCGCTCCGACACCCTTGGTGGCGGATTCGGCGTATGGATGAACAGGGACAGCTTAACCAGTGCCGGCCTCGGCCAGGCGACCTACTGGCTGTAACGATCGATACAGCGGTTGATCGCGTTGATGTTGGTTCCCGAGCGGGTGATGCAGCGCTCAAGCTTCGGGATCTGCGAGGTGGGAACGGTCTTGATCCGGTTGGTCATGACCCTCTGGTTCTGGGGATTGACATTCGCCTGGTCGAAAGCGTCGTTCGCTTCGTCGATGCTCTGCTGGATGCTGCTGTTGATCCCGGTCGAGACCTTCTCGGTCGTATCCAGCACCGGCCTGACAATGAAGTAATAGGCCGCGGCAAGCGTGCCAACCACAACGAGCACGCGAACAAGACCCGTGATGAGCGTTCCCCCGATCTGCATGCCCCCAACCTTACCCTGCGCTTCGTACTGAATGAAAGACCGCCGCAACGTTGACAATTCACGGTTGTTCGGGGAGCATCGGGGAAAGTCGGGAGCAAGGGGGTTTGCTTTGGGGATTCGGAAGATCACTGGACAACTGGTCGTTGCGGCAGCTCTGCTGCTTGCCGGGACCTCCCCGGCGGAAGCGGCAACCATCACCGTGAACGACACTGGCGACTCCGTAGCCGATGCCGGCAGCTGCGTCCTCAGGGAAGCCATCGTCTCCGCCAACACCGACCTCGCGAGTGGTACAAACCCCGGCGAGTGTGCGGCGGGTGCCGGCGCGGACGTGATCGCCTTCAGTTTCGCGGGGTCCGGTCCCCACACGATCACACCGGCGACCCAATACCCGGCGCTCACCGGTCCCACCATTGTCGACGGCAGCACGGAACCCGACGAGATCATTCTCGACGGGACCCTGACCACATTTGACGTGGCGCTCTGGCTGGACGGAAACGACTCTTCGGTCGTCGGTCTGTCGCTTGTCCGTTGGGGCTACGGGGTCTACATCACCGGAGACCGAAACCGGGCGGCGAACAACCGGATCGGCACCAATCAGTCCGACGGGACAGGACTCGGGACCACGGTCGCCGGCGTCCTGGTCGAAGAGGGTCAGGACTCGGTGATCGAGGACAACGTGATCGCCGGCAGCGCCCAGCAGGGCATACGGGTCGCCGGAGGGCTGGTCCAGGACCTGAAGATCCAGGGCAACCTGATCGGGACCAACAGCACCGGCACGGCGGCTATTCCGAATGCCGAAGGAATCTCGATACGCGATGCGGACGGAACGCTTGTTGGAGGTTCGCCGGCCGAGTCCAACCTGATCTCCGGCAACGGTGGCCCAGGTGTCCAGGTCACCGGGAGCGCAACTGACAGCAACAACGGCAGCGTCATAAGCAACAACCGAATCGGAACCAACCTCGCCGGAACCGCTGCCCTGCCGAACCTGCTTGGTGTGTCGATCCGGGGAGACTCGCGTTCGACCGCGATCGAGCAGAATCTGATCTCCGGCAATAGTGACACTGGCGTCCACTTCGAAGACACCGTGGGAGTGCCCAACACGCCGTCTGGTGCGACGGTCACGGGCAACCGGATCGGTCTGAATGCCGCCGGAACTGCGATCCTGGCGAATGGCCGGGGAGTGAACTTTGTTGACGTGGCCAACCCGATCGGTCCGGGCAACGTGGTCGGTGGCGTCACCGGCCTGACGGCGGGCTCCTGTACGGGGGACTGCAACGTGATTGCCGGTTCGACCATCAACCCGGGCGTGGTGGTCGGCAGCAACTCTGACCATGTGGCGATTCTCGGCAACCAGATCCGGGACAACTTCGGACTGGGTATCGACCTTGCCGCCCTGCCCTCCGGGGTCACACCCAACGATCCGGGTGACGGGGACACTGGACCGAACGGACTCCAGAACTATCCGGTGATCGACGCGGCGCTCGCGGTCGGCGGCAACCTGCTGCTGACCGGGTCGCTCGACTCGACCCCGGCCGAGGATTTCCGGATCGAAATCTTCGGCAGTCAGACCCCTGACCCCTCCGGCCTCGGGGAAGGAGAGAGCTATCTCGGTGGTTTCGGGGTGGAGACACCGGCCGGGGACTCGACGGTCCCGTTCTCCCGGGTCCTGGCGACCCCGTTCACCGGCGGATCGACTCTCAGCGGAACCGCCACCCGCCTCGACCCGGTCGCCAACCGACCGGTCACCTCCGAGTTCGGGCCCCAGTCCGGCGAGGGTTGCGACCAGTCCGGCAGCGGTTCCGGGGAGGAACTGATCGCCGGCGACGACGGGGAAGTGCTCTGTGGCAGCGGTGGTGACGACAACCTGAAGAGCGGTGACGCGGGGGACATCCTCTCCGGCGGTACCGGGTCCGACACGGCTGATTTCAGCGACCTGACCGGCAGCGTCGGGGCCAGCCTCGCACTCGATCAGGCCATCCACGGATCGATTGACATGCTGCTTTCGATCGAGAACCTGACCGGCAGCCCGCAGGCGGACGTCCTTGCCGGGTCTCCAGACAGCAACCTGCTGAGAGGAGGCGAGAGTGCCGACCAGATCAATCCCGGCGCCGGCGTCGACACGGTCTTTGGCGGTGGCGGGGGAGACTCGATCGTGGTTGACGATGGCGTCGCAGACGCCCTGGTCAATTGCGGCCCCGGCAGCGACACCGTGACTGCTGATCCGTCACTGGTCGAACCGGCGTCACTGTTCATTGACTGCGAGACGATAGTCCGGCCCCTCGAACCGGAGCCGACCTGCGACACCGACCCCTCGCTCTGCCCGCCTACCTGCGAGACGGACCAGAGCCTTTGTCCGCCGGAGCCGGTCGTCTACAAGTGCGACGGGATCAAGGCCACCATCGTCGGCACAAACAACAGCGAGACGATCAACGGCACCAACGGCCGGGATGTGATCGTCGCTCGGGCGGGCAAGGACGAGATCAACCCGAAGAAAGGAAATGACCTGATCTGCGCCGGTGACGGCGTTGACACGGTGACCGGCAGTGGAGGCAATGACCGGGCCCTGGGGCAGGACGGTGCCGACATCCTCAAGGGGGGTGACGGCAACGACAAGCTGCTCGGCGGAGCAAAAGACGACAAGCTCTACGGCCACAACCACGGAGACATCCTCAAGGGCGGGGAAGGATCTGACCGGCTGGAAGGGGGCGCAAACGCCGACACCCTGTACGGGGAGGGCCACGGCAAGGACAAGCTCTACGGCAACTCCGGCTTCGACAAGCTCAACGGTGGCGACGGCGGGAACGACTTTTGCGACGGCGGCACAGACAACGACCGACGGAAAGCCGCAGGCTGCGAGAAGCGCAAACGGCTTCCCTGAACACAGGACCGACTAGATTGGTCCTGTGAACCCGCGCGACTATCTTGAAATCGACCGGCTCCTCACGGACGAGGAGCGCCTGATCAAGGAGACCGTTTCACGGTACGTGAACGAGAAGTACCTGCCCGGTGTGGCGGAGCACTTCGAGAACGGGACCTTCGACGAGTCGGTGCCGAAGGCGCTGGGTGACCTCAACGTCCTTGGCATGCACCTCACCGGCTACGGATGTGCCGGCTCGAGCGCTGTCGCCTACGGCGTCGCCTGCATGGAGCTTGAAGCGGGCGACTCGGCTCTCCGCTCGTTTTGCTCCGTCCAGGGTTCACTCGCGATGTTCGCGATCTGGAAATGGGGCAGCGAGGAACAGAAGCAGCGCTGGCTTCCGGGGCTTGCGGCCGGTGAGTTGATTGGCTGCTTCGGTTTGACCGAACCCGACTCGGGATCCGACCCCGGTTCGATGCGAACTACGGCCCGGCGCGATGGCGAGGACTGGATCCTGAACGGTTCGAAGATGTGGATCACCTCGGGCTCGATCGCCGATGTCGCGGTCGTCTGGGCACGGACCGACGACGGTGTTCAGGGGTTCCTGGTCGAAAAGGGGATGGAAGGTTTCACGGCACCCGAGATGCACGGAAAGCTTTCGCTTCGCGCATCGGTGACCTCCGAGCTGGCCTTTGACGACGTGAGGATTCCGGACGCCAACCGGCTGCCCGAGGTCCAGTCGCTGAAGGGGCCGCTCAGTTGCCTGAACGAAGCCCGCTACGGCATCGTCTGGGGCGTTATCGGGGCAGCCCGTTCATGTTTCGAATCGGCCCTCGAGTACTCGATGACCCGCAAGCAGTTCGACGAGCCGATCGCCTCCTTTCAGCTCACCCAGGCCAAGCTCGCCGACATGGCGACAAAGGTCCAGCAGGGATATCTGCTCGCGCTCAGGCTCGGACAGCTGAAAGACGAGGGGCGTATACAGCCAGAGCAGGTTTCGATGGGCAAGCGGGCCAACGTGAGGATCGCACTGGACGTGGCCCGGACGGCCAGGGGAATCCTCGGAGCCAACGGGATCACCCTCGAATACCCGGTCCTTCGTCACGCCAACAACCTCGAGTCGGTCTTCACCTACGAGGGAACGGATGAAATCCACACCCTCTCGATCGGCATGGCACTCACCGGCATTCCGGCGTTTCGCTGATCGCCTAGCGGAAGCGGGGAAAAGCCGGTGCGTACTTCGGGAAGGTGCGCTTCCTGAGGAACTTCGAAAGCATCTTCCTGCCTTTCGGGAAGTTCTGGATCCGGAAAGAATTTGATGACCCGAAGTCCTGGTAGTAGACGAGCATCCGGACCTTGTCCCGCTTCAGGGCGAAAGACATGATCCTCTTGATGAATCCGGGGCCGTCACTGCCCCAGAGCCCGAACTCGGTCAGGGCCATCGGCTTGTTCTTGCTGTAAGACCACTTCTTGTAGAAGTTCGCCAGGTGTTTCCAGTTGTTGTACCGGTTATAGAAGTCGGTTCCGACCCAGTCGACCCACTTCTTGCCGGGCCAGTACCTGGCCGGGAGGTTGGCCCTCACGGTTGGCGATCCGGCGGGAAGGGGACTCCAGACAAGCGAAACCGGTGCTTTCGGCAGGCGCCGGGGCAGACGCTTCGCGTCCCCGACCTTCTGGACCTTCGGCAGCCGCAGGTCCCTCAGTCGCGCGTTGATGAATCCGCGCTTGGCTCCGCCACGAGTGATGATCGCGATCCGGCGGAAGGCCTGCTTGTACCAGCCGTAGCTGTAGTCACCGCCCCTGACGTTGCCGGCGCAATCGACTCCGGCGTAGTAGTTCAGGCACCGGTTCGGTTCGCCGAGTGGTCTCAGGTAGATGCGCAGGTTGCGGCGGGCAGCCTGGGTGTTGATCCGGACCAGGTAGTCATCACCACGGCCCCGGGCGATCTGCTTCGGGGTAATCAGCTCCTCGCCACTGTCCGCACGGGTCGTCATGTGGAGCATCGGGCGGGCCTTCAGTGCGCGCCAGCGGGGAAGCGACTTGTCCCAGCTGTTGCCCCACTGGTGGAAGGTCTGGATCACCGACGGGCGCTTTCCGACGGACCGTGAAAAGTCCCGGAAATCGTCGGCATCACCGGTATCGGTAACCCCGAAGAACACCTTGCCCGGGGGCGGCTTCAGGACCGCTGCATGGGCCGCCGATCCCAGGCAGCAAGCCAGAAAAATGGCAGCCAGTACTGCTGCAAGAAGGGGGCGAAGTTTGGTCAGGCGGGCTTGAACCATGGTTAAGCCAACCGGGCGAAGAGGCCTCGGTTGCGCTTTTCCACCATAAGAAAGGCCCCCGGGAATCGCGTTCCCGGAGGCCTCGCTGAAGCAGACCTTTCAGTCCGACAGCGACTAGTCCACCGAGAACCAGGCGCGGACATCACCCTCGTGGCTCGGGTAACGAGCCCCGGAGACGTCCACCACCACTTTCTCGATCTGGCCAGTGAACCTGAACGGCGACCGGTACTCGGGAGTAACCGGAGAGGCGCTGTCGCGGCCGACACAGAGTCCGTCCCCGACCACACAGAAGTAGCCAGGCTGAGTCACGATCTCTTCGCTGCCTACCTTCTGGTCATCGATGTAGAGGTCCAGAGTTCCTTTGGCGCCGGGCATTTTCGGGTCGTCGTTTGGTCCGGCTGCCGTGAATTCGGCCACTACGAGATGTTTACCCGGTTCCATCGTCCGATCCGACACAACGTTCTGCAGGTGGGTTCCGACCCAGTTGAAGGTATAGGTCAGGGTTCCGTCCTTCAGGTAGAGACTGTGTCCTCCCGAAACTCCGCCGTGAGCAAAGATCACGCCCTCTGTGTCTTCCGCGGCCTCGATTCCGGCGCTGATCGTGTACGAACGCCCGGACACCCTTGCTGCCGCCTGTTCCGGCACATCCGCCGTGTTCGGGTAGTAGGTGTATTGGTCCCGGTCCGGTGAGCCACTCGGGCGTTCGGCGAGTACCTGCTCGATCGCGGAACGGTCATCAAGCGGCAGTCCGTTGTAGATGCCGGCGTAGTAGAACCAGAGTGACTTGAGCTCTTCCAGCTTTTCCGCATTTTCTTCAGCGAGGTCCTTCGACTGGGAACGGTCATTCTCGAGATCGAAGAGCTCCCATTCGTCCTGGTCGAAGTTGCCCCAGCTCGAGAGTGGCGGATGGACCGCCGAAGCGAGCCAACCCTGGTGGTAGATGGAGCGCTGCCCGAGCATCGTGTAGAACTGGGTTTCCTTGCCCGGCGCCTCAGCATCGCTGATCGCGTCCGCAAAGCTCTCTCCTTCGACGGGGCTCTGCAGATAACCGTTGATCTGTTCCGGAGGTTCTATCCCCAGCAGTTCGTAGATGGTCGGGACGACATCTACTGCATGGATGTACTGACTTCGAGGAGTGCTCTGCGGCTCGATCTTCTCGGGCCAGGAGATGAGGCACATGTCCGCGACTCCACCCTCGTATCCAGCCCACCGCTTCCAATACGGGAATGGGGTGTCGAATGCCCAGGCCCAGCCGGTGTTGTAGTGGTTGTAGGACTCCGGGCTGCCGAGTTCATCAATGTGAGGAAGGGTCTCTTCGGTGCTGTCGGCGATCCCGTTGAAGAATCTCCATTCATTGAACGAGCCATTCGGTCCGCCCTCGCCGCTGGCACCGTTGTCGGAGACAGTGACGATCAGGGTGTTCTCGAGCTGCCCGGAATCCTCGAGGAAATCGAGGACTCGTCCGAGCTCATGGTCGGCGTACGAGATGTAACCCGCGAAGACCTCGGCCATGCGAGAGAAGAGCTTCTTCTCGTCAGTGCTCAGTGAATCCCAAGGTCGCACCGTGTCGAGCATGGGCCAGGGCTTGCCGTCAGGACTGGTACGTCCGGGCTCACCGTGAGGATTTATCGGTGAGAGCTCGGTCCCCTCCGGCAGCAGGCCCATCTCGATCTGACGTTCAAGGATCCGTTCCCGGATCGCTTCATATCCGTCATCGAAACAACCCTTGTACTTATCGATCCAGTCCTTCGGGGCCTGATGCGGGGCATGTCCGGCTTGCGGCGCCAGATACAGAAAGAACGGCTTTTCCGGGTCGACCTGATGGGCATCACTGATGAACTCGATGGCCCTGTCTGACAGGTCTTTGCTCAGGTGATAGCCGTCCTCGGGCGAGGACGGAGCGTCGATCGGGTGGTTGTCGTAAACGAGGTCCGGATACCAGCTGTTCGACTCACCGCCCAGAAATCCGTAAAAACGCTCGAAGCCGCGGCCCAGGGGCCACCGACCCTTGAAGGCGGCCATGTTCGTCTCTTCTCCAGGCGTCAGGTGCCACTTTCCGACGCAGTACGTGTTGTAGCCCTCCCTGGCCAGTACCTCTGAGATGAACCCGTTCTCGAACGGAATTCGGGTTGAGATCCCAGGGAAACCGGACGAGAACTCGGCGATTGTCGCCATGCCGTTCGATGTGGCGTTCCGCCCTGTGAGCAGAGATGACCTCGTTGGTGAACAGAGCGCGGTGGTGTGGAAGTTCGAAAACTTGACGCCCCGGTCGGCGATGCGCCGCATATTGGGTGTCTCAACCGGTCCCCCGAACACGTCCATGGTGGCGTACCCGACGTCGTCCCAGACGAGCATCAGGACATTTGGAGCTCCCTTCCTGGCCTTCGGGGCCAGGAAGGGAGTCCAGTCAGGCTGCGAATCGCGAATATCGGTCGCGATCTTGCCCTTGAAGCGGCTCACTCAGATCGACTCCGGCTCGTCATCGCCGAGGACGATGATGCCCCAGGTCACCCAGACACAGAGGATGAAGATCGCCAGGGACCACCAGGGGAAAGCTCCGCCGATCGAAAGCAGGGCGCCGATCGCACCCAGGGTTCCGCCGATCACGCCAATGATGCGGCCGAATGTGTTGCCGCCGAGCAGCGAGAATCCCCCGATCAGCTGAATCGCGCCCAGGATGATCGTCACCCAGCCCATGGTGTTCAGGTTGGTGAAGATGAGGCGTGTGTCATTGACGAGCACGCTGGCTTTGTCGAGCGCCGCGATCCCGTAGATCACGTTCAGTACGCCGAGCACCAGCAGCATTACGGCGGCGAATGTAGCCCTTCCGGCTCCTCGCATGTGGCAACTCCTTCTGACCGCATCGCGGTCACTCTTGGGGACGTGTCAGGGGGAAACTAGGTGCGTTCTCGTTCACGACCTCACCCCATACGGATGAACCCGTAGGCGTATCCTTGGCGGGTGGAATCGGCGACGGAGGCAAGAAGCGGGACGGGGGCAGCTACCCCTGTTCCCGGCGGTCTGCTCCCACGGACCAGGTTGATCGATGGCCTCACCTCCGCCGGAAGGTCAAGAGTCGTCGTGCTGGAAGCACCAGCGGGCTACTCGAAGACGACCACCGTGAAGCTCTGGGATGCCGCCGACGCGCGACCGTTCGCGTGGATCCGGTGCGAATCCCGCCACAATGACCCGGCCCTTCTGGCCGAAGCACTCGTTACGGCCCTGGGATCCACCGGGATTGATTCGAAGAGCATCGAGTCGTTGAGGACACCCGTCCCTGATCTCGCGGTCCTGCTCGAGAGGGTCTCTCAGGCGATCGGCGAGCTGAGGGCCTTCGTGCTGGTAATAGATGACGCGCACCTCCTGGTGGAGGATTCCGCCTGGCAGGTTCTCTATACGGCCATCGTTGCCCTGCCGGAGGGTTCCCAGGCGGTCCTGGCTACCCGCAACAAGCCCGGTCTGCCGCTCGGTCGGCTTCGCGCCAGGGGAGAGCTCTATGAGCTGGGGATCAACGAACTTGCGCTCACCCGCCGGGAAAGCCGTGAGCTACTTGCCGGACTGGACCTGGAGCTCGGCGAAGGAGCGGACAGCATTCATGAACTCGCCGAGGGCTGGCCCGCCGCTCTTTACCTTGCGGGTTTGGCAATCAAGCAGGGAGCTGGACCGTCAGACATGTCGGGCTTCAACGGAAGGGACCGAATGGTGGTCGAGTACTTCCACGATGAGTTTTTCCAGGAAATGCCGGCCGACGATGCCCGTTTCCTGTGGCGGACATCGATCCTCAACGAGCTGAACGGACCGCTTTGCGACGCCGTGATGCAGCAGTCCGGATCGCAAGCGATCCTGGAAAGGCTCGCTGGCGAAAACGTCCTGATAGTCCCCCTGGACCGGGCGGGGAACAGCTTTCGCTATCACCATCTTTTCCAGGAAATGCTCCAGTCCGAACTGGCAAGGAGGGAACCCGAGGAGGCGAATGACCTCCATCTCCGGGCGGCCACCTGGCTTGCCGCTAACGGGGACATCCCTCGGGCCACGGAACACGCGATTGCGTCGGGCGACTTCGACCTGGCGGGCTCGATGATTTTCCTGGACATCGCTGACATCACCGGTCGCGGACGCATCGCGACCCTGGACCGTTGGCTCGCCTCGATAGGTGACGACAGAGTCAGAAGGAATCCGCCGTTGGTGATTGTGCGGACCCATCGGGAACTGGTCATGGGTAACGGTGACGAGAGCTTCTACTGGCTGTCAATCGCCGAGCGCCTGATCGGCGAGGATTCTCCGAGCTACGGGGACTTTCTGAACGCCAGGGCCACCATGGGACCCGACGGGCCTGAAGGCATGATTAGGGACGCTCAACTGGCCGCCGAACTAATCAGTCCGGACAGTCCTTTTCAGGTCTCCGCGAAGCTTTACGAGGGCATCGGGTACTTCCTGACGGAAGACAACAGAGCAGAAGAAACGCTTCGGGTTGCGGCTCGCGAGGCATCCGCCGTGTCCACCGTGATCCAGAGTCTTGCGCTGGCTCACCTGGCGTTGCTCGATCTTGAAATGGGGCGGCCGGTTGACGCTCACAGGCATATCTCCAGGGCAAGGGACCAGGTTCGGCGTTGTGGCCTCGGGTCCATGGCCGCCATGGCACTTGTCTTCTCGGTACTCGTCAAAGTGCTGATCAGGGTCGGCAAATCCGAGGAGGCCGTAGTTGCCCTGGAGCAAAGCCGGAGACTCAGCGAAACGATGGAGGACTACGTCGGCTGGTACGAGGCGGAGCTCTCTCTTACGAGGTGCCAGGCGATGATCCAGAACGGGCAGTTCGAGACTGCCGCGGAGCTTCTCGGCCAGGCCGAGGTGTTCGTCGGGCGCACCAAGGGTGCAACCCGGCTGGAGCAATGGCTCGAGGAAGCCCGGGTGACTCTCGCTCGGCCGGCAGCGGGAGCAATGAACCTGACCAGGGCCGAGCTGCGGACGCTTCAGTTTCTCCCCAGTCATCATTCGTTTCGCTCGATCGGTGAGCAGCTCTACCTCTCGCAGAACACCGTCAAGACACAAGCCAACTCCCTTTATCGAAAGCTCGGAGTGAACTCACGGGCAGAAGCTGTCATGGAAGGTCGACGGCTCGGGCTCCTGGATGGTGGCGAGTGATCGGATCGGTCAGCAATCATCCGCTTCGGGTGACGCGCAAGAAGCGCATGCAAATAGATTGCGTGAAGTCGAGTTTTCTGGAAAGTCGAGGAAGGACAGTCAATTGAGCGAAGAAATCGAAGACATGGGACCGGTCGACTACATCCTGGTCGAGTGGCCCGACAATGAGCCGACCGGCGAGGCCATTCCGTACCTGGTTGATCTGGTCGACAGTGGCCTGATCCGCATCCTTGATCTTGCGTTCATCGTCAAGAACGAGGACGGATCCGTGACCGAGCTCGAGATCTCTGACTTGGGTGGTGACACCGAGTCCTTCGCCGTCTTTGAGGGTGCCTCCTCCGGGCTCATCGATGAGTCCGACCATGCTGAGGCCGGGGAAGCACTGGAAACCGGTCGGGCAGCCGCACTGCTCGTATATGAAAACCGCTGGGCTGCTCCTTTCGCCTCTGCCGTTCGCCGTTCCGGCGGGCAGCTTGTAGCCAGTGGCCGGATCCCGGTTCAGGCTCTGATCGCCAGCCTGGACGCTGCCGAAGCCTAGGAATCACGAGAAAGACGAGGAAAGAAAATGCCAGGACTAATCAGAGGAGTTGCCCGGACCGCCGTGGTGGCCGGAACCGCAACCGCCGTCAGCAATCGCGTTTCCCGCCGTCAGGGTGAGAGGTGGGCACAGCAGGAGGCTCAGCAGGCCCCGCCACAGCAGCAGTATGTGGAACAGGCCCCAGCCGCGCCTGCGCCGGCAGCGGCCGATCCGATCGCACAGCTCAAGGAACTGGGCGAGCTGCACCAGAGTGGCGTCCTCACCGACGAGGAGTTTGCCGCTCAGAAAGCCAAGATTCTAGGTAGCTAAGACCGATTCGTCATGATCTGGGCATGGAGGCCCACATCACCGACGAAGAGTTCGAAGCCCTGATCGTCAGGGCGATCGAGCGTCTGCCAGACCAGTTTCAGGAGGTGATCGCCACAGTGCCGGTGATCGTCTCCGACCAGGGGCGCGAGCGCCACGCCTACGGCCTCTATCAGGGGGACGGCATCGCCCGCGACAACTTCCCGGACAGGATCGTGATCTTCAAAGACACGCTGACCCGTGACTTCGGGCATGACCGGCAGTTGCTTGCCGACCAGGTCGAGCGGACGGTCCGCCACGAACTCGGCCATCATCTTGGATACGACGAGGGTGGTGTCCAGGGCCTCGGGCTGTGAGCGCTCCCGGCGTGTAGGCTCGCGGCATGTCCAAAGCAACGCTCAACACCACGGCCGGGCCGATCACGATCGCATTCTTCGATGACGACGCGCCCAAGACGGTCGAGAACTTCCGCAAGCTCGCCGCCGACGGCTTCTACGACGACCTGACCTTTCATCGGGTCATCAAGGACTTCATGATCCAGGGCGGGTGCCCCCTCGGTACCGGCACCGGCGGTCCGGGGTACACCTTCGAAGACGAGTTCAACGACCACAAGGTCGTCCGTGGAGCTCTCGCGATGGCCAACGCCGGTCCCAACACCAACGGCTCACAGTTCTTCATCGTGACCATTCCCGCAGCCGACTGGCTCGACGGCAAGCACACTGTTTTCGGTGAGGTCGTCGAAGGCATGGACGTAGTCGATGCCATCGAGGCGACCGCTACCGACGGCCGCGACATGCCCCTCGAACCGCAGGTAATCAGCTCGGTCGAACTCTCCTGAATTCTGGTGCCATCCGGTACAGACCGGGTGGCCCAGTCTTGCCGCTCAGGGCTTGTCGGGGTCGGCGACCTCGGTCTCCAGGTCGCCCTGGGCGGCCGTTGATCCGATTCTCCCGCCGCCGGAGCCTCTCAACAGGAAGGCCGCCCCTACGGCGACCGTCGCCCCCAGCAGGGGGCCGGCGACGTAGACCCAGTACGCGGTGAAGTCGCCCCCGATCAGGTCCGGGCCGAAGGTGCGCGCAGGGTTCATCGAAGCCCCCGAGATCGGACTTCCCCAGAGTCCCGCGAGGGCGATGTAGGAACCAACCGCCAGCGCCCCGATAGTGCCGACGTTCTGCGCTCCCGAAGCAGTCCCGAGGATCACGCTGAGGAGGCCGAACGTGAGGACCGCTTCCATCCAGAAGGCCGAACCGTTCGAGTAACCGTCTGCGGGATAGTTGGAGCCGTATACGGCTGAGACATCGACCACCTGCTGGAGGAACAGGCAAGCGAGCGTCGCTCCGATCAACTGAACCACGATGTATCCGGGCACTCTGCGCCAGGGAAAGTCCCTGCGCAGGGCAAAGGCAAAACTGACCGCTGGGTTCAGGTGGGCGCCTGAAATCCTGCCCATGAAGAGGATGATCGCCGCGACCATGAGCCCCGGCGCGACTACCGCGGCCGCACGGCTGATGGTGTCGGGAAAGGCCTGGCCCATCATTCCACCGCCAGCGGCCACAAGGACCAGAAAAAAGGTCCCGTACAACTCGGAGAAGAGCCGTCTCCATTCCTGACCCGGATCGTTGAAGTCCTCTGCCGGTTCGATCACATCCCGCTCGAAGAGGTCGAGGACTTCCTGCTTCACCTGCTGGTCTGCCATATGGCCCGGGTCAGACGTTCTGCTCTTCGGCCTGCTCGGCGTCGGGGAGGGTCTGTTCGATGTAGATGACCTGATCGCCGCGGCGCAGGACTTCGCAGGACTCGTCTCCCGGCCGGTGGACCTGGCCGTTGCGAATGACGGCGATCGCGGTTTCGGTGTGGAGTTGTTCGAGAGGTTCGCCGTCTACCGCGACGTGTCTCTCGTTGATATCCAGGCCGTCGCCGAAGGTGAGCAGGTCGTTGACCACACGGGCTGCTTCCGGTGTCTCGGCGGCCATTCCCAGAATCCGGCCCGCGGAGCTGGAGGACACGATCACCTCGGTCGCCCTGGCCGAATCGAGCAGGTCGCGGTTTGACTCCTCCTTGCAGGCGGCGATGACGACGCAGTCACTGTTCAACTCGCGGATCCTCAGGACGGTCAGGATCGTCTGCTCGTCGGAGCTGAGTGCGACGATTACTTTCCGAGCGGTGCCCACCCGGGCCGCGTCGAGAATCGGGTTCTCGTAAGCCTTGCCGCTGATTCCGGTAATGCCAAGCCGGTTGGCCTCATCGAGGGCATCCTCGTTTTCGTCGATGACAACGACCTCTGTTTCTTCGCTGTGCTCCCGGATGTACTCGTAGGCGGCACGACCCTTCACGCCGAATCCACAGATGACCACGTGATCCTTGAGGTCACGCTGCCACTTGCGGAGGCGAAACTGGAATCTGGACTGCTCGGCCAAGACCTGAAGCGTAGTACCAACCAGCAGGATGATGAACAGAATCCTGATCGGGGTGACGACGATGGTCGTGATCAGGCGCGAGCCCTGGGTCACCGGAACGATGTCGCCGTACCCTGTTGTGGTGATCGTCACCGTTGCGTAATAGAGCGAGTCGATGAAGGTCAGCGGCTGGCTTGGATCCTCGTTGTCGATGTAGGCATCCCTGCCTATGTAGGTGATCAGGGTGACCAGCATCAGCAAGGCGGTTGCCAGGCCGACTCGCTGGAGGATCGCTTTTAGCGGGTCGGTCTGGACCCGGGCGAAACGGAACCGGGTCGGGGCCACCGGCAACTGGGGCGGTTGTCTGCGCTCCCTTCTCAAGTGGCAGCAGCATAGAGCGGCGAGGCGGAAGCCGGCCCCGGACAGGTACCCTGCAAGCCCCGTGTTTACCTCTCTGGAGTGTCATGTCCGAGTCCCTCGCTGACGGTTTCGAACCCGTTTCGTTCGAGCAGTGGAGTGAAGCTGCGACGAAGGGTGACGAGAACGTAGCCCTGATGACCCTGCTCGAGAACGGGGTTGAAGCGAAGTGGCTCTACACCCCGAAGGACGCGATCGCCCCCGATCCATCCGGACTCCCGGGCAAGGTGCCCTTCGTGCGCGGCACCAGGGCCGGCCGTCACTGGCAGATCCGGCAGGAACAGACGAACCCCGATCGCGTCCGGGCAAACGCCGAACTGCTCGAGGACCTGAACGGGAACGTGAACGAGTTCACCCTCCGGTTCGATCAGGCAGCCCGGGAGGGACTTGCGCCGGGCACGCCCGGGTTTGACGCTGCCCGCGGCGTTGACGGGATCGCCATCTCCAACCTGGACCATCTGAGTGAAGTGCTCGAGGGCGTACACCTTGAAATGGTCCGCGTGGCGCTTGAAGCGGGTGCCGCGGCGCCCGCCGCTGCCGCACTGCTCGCGGCTCATTGGCGCGAGACCGGCATTTCGCCGGAACAGGCACGTGGGTCCTTCCGACATGACCCACTCGCCGCTCTGGCCCGGACGGGTCAACTGGCTGCGGAACCGGAAGAGGTTCTGGCCAGGGCCGGTGCCCTTGCAGCCGAGACCGCACGCGACTGGCCCGCCGCCCGGGCCCTCGCGGTGGAGACCGGGATCTACGTTGAAGCCGGCGCCACCGCTGGCTGGGAACTTGGTATCGCCATCGCCACCGGCGTCGAGTACCTCCGCGCGGCCGTGACCGCGGGACTTGATCCGGCCGTGGCTGCCAGCCAGATCGAGTTCGACCTTTCGGTTGGCCCCGACCAGTTTCTGGAGATGGCCAAGTTCAGGGCGATCCGTCGACTCTGGGCCCGGGTACTGGAGGAGTCAGGTGTCGACGAGGCAGATCGTCACTCGCCGACCTACGCGACAACCTCGGCCCGGATGATCAGCGCGGTTGATCCCTGGGTGAACATGCTTCGAGTCACAACCGCCGCCTTCGCGGCAGGCACCGGGGGCGCCGACGGCGTCACCGTCACTCCCTTCGACCGGATGATCGGCCAGCCGGGTGATCTGGGCCGCCGGATTGCCCGCAACACCCAGACCATCCTCCAGGACGAATCATCGCTCGGGCGTATCGCCGATCCGCTCGCGGGGTCGTGGTATGGAGAGGAGCTGACCAACGAGCTTGCGCAGGCAGGCTGGGAGCGGTTCCGGGAGATCGAGCGGGAGGGCGGAGCACTTGCTGCCCTCAGGTCAGGCTTGATCGCCACGACGCTGACCGGCCTCGCCGACGAGCGCGAGGACGACCTGAACCACCGGCGACGGGTAATGACCGGCGTCAACGAGTTCCCGATGCTGGGGGACGACGGTGCCGAACCGGAGATGCCCGACCTTTCCAGGGTTGCCGCCGACGGGGAACGGCTCCTGGCCCGGCCCGAACTCTCCGGACTCGACCGCCTCGCCGGCGCGGATTCAGACCAGTGGTTGGCGACCGCGACATCGCTCGCCAGCTCAGGGGCCAGGGTCGACGAGATCCTCGCCGCGACTGCGGGCGAGACCTTCTCGCTGCCTGCGCTCAATCTGCGCCCTGATTCAGCCCCCTTCGAGAGGCTTCGCCGGTCTGCCGCAAGACACGAACAGTCGGGCGGGGAGCGCCCCCAGATATTCCTGGCCTGCATGGGCTCGATCGCCAGCCACGTCAACTACGCCAACTGGGCCAAGAGCTTCTTCGAGGTGGCCGGCGTCGAGACTGTTCCCAGCGGAGCCGTCGACAGCAGCGAGGAACTCGCATCGACCCTCAAGGCTGGCGGTTTCGATCTCGTCGCCGTCTGCGCCGGGAAGAACCAGACTCCCGAAGCAGTCAGCGACCTGGTCAGGCAGCTCCGGGAAGCGGGCGCGAGCTACGTCTACATGGTCAATTCGACTCCCGAACTGAACGAGGCTGCCATGGCAGCCGGTGCTGACGAGCTCGTCAAGAATGGCGTGAATCTCAGCAAGGTACTCACCGCAACCCTTGAACGCCTCGGCGTGGAGGTGAAGTCATGAGCGGCATTCCGGATTTCTCCGAAGTGGAACTCGGGCCGGTCGAGCAGTCGCCGGCCGATCGGGCTGAACTCGACGCGATCCTAGAGGAGCACGCCGGTAAGGACGGGGACGAGGTTCGTTGGGAGACCCCCGAAGGAATAACCCTCGACGCTGCCTACACCTCGGAGGCGCTCGAAGGAATCGACTTCCTCGACACCAAGCCGGGCTTCCCGCCTTTCCTTCGGGGTCCTTACCCCTCGATGTACGTCAACAAGCCGTGGACCATCCGCCAGTACGCGGGCTACTCGACGGCAGAAGAGTCGAACGCGTTCTACCGGCGCAACCTCGCCGCCGGCCAGAAGGGCCTTTCGATCGCCTTCGATCTTGCGACGCACCGTGGCTACGACTCCGATCATCCCCGGGTAGCCGGTGACGTCGGAATGGCCGGCGTCGCGATTGACTCGATCTACGACATGCGCACCCTCTTCGACGGAATCCCGCTCGAGGAGATGTCGGTCTCGATGACCATGAACGGTGCCGTGTTGCCGATCCTCTCGCTGTTCATTGCCGCCGCAGAAGAACAGGGCGTGCCCCATGACCAGATCACCGGCACGATCCAGAACGACATCCTCAAAGAATTCATGGTGCGGAACACCTACATCTATCCGCCCAAGCCATCGATGAGGATCGTCTCCGACATCATCGGTTACACCTCGAAGGAACTTCCCCGCTTCAACTCGATCTCGATTTCCGGCTACCACATGCAGGAAGCGGGGGCGAGCGCCGACCTCGAACTGGGCTACACACTTTCGGATGGCGTCGAGTACGTAAAGGCCGCCCTCGATTCAGGCCTGGAGATCGACCAGTTCGCACCCCGGCTCTCCTTCTTCTGGGCGATCGGGATGAACTTCTTCATGGAGGTCGCGAAGATGCGGGCCGGCCGCCTGCTCTGGGCCTCGCTGATCAAGGAGTTTGATCCGAAGAAGGAGCGCTCGATGTCGCTCCGGACCCATTGCCAGACCTCCGGCTGGAGTCTCGCCGCCCAGGACGTCTACAACAACGTGGTCCGCACCTGCGTCGAGGCGATGGCCGCCACCCAGGGCCACACCCAGTCGCTCCACACCAACGGGTTGGACGAGGCGCTGGGCCTGCCAACCGACCGGACGGCCCGGATCGCCCGCCAGACCCAGCTATTCCTGCAGCAGGAATCAGGCACCACCCGGGTGATCGATCCCTGGGCCGGCAGCTACTACGTCGAGTACCTGACCCGGCAGCTTGCCTTGAAGGCGCTCGCCCACATGAAGGAGATCGACGAGGCCGGTGGCATGCCGGAGGCGATCGCGGCCGGCATCCCGAAGCTTCGAATCGAAGAGTCCGCTGCCCGCACCCAGGCCCGGATCGACTCCGGAAAGCAGACCGTGGTGGGCGTCAACTCGTTCAAGCCCGAAAACGACGCGATCGTCAACGTGCTCAAGATCGACAACAACGAGGTCCGTGCGGCGCAGGTCGCAAAACTCGAACGGCTCAAGGCCGAGCGCGATGATGCCGCCGTTCAGCAGGCCCTTGAACATCTGACCAATGCTGCCCGCAGCGGTGAGGGCAACCTGCTCGACCTGGGAGTCAAGGCCGCAAGGGTCCATGCCACGGTCGGCGAGATCAGCCTCGCTCTGGAGAAGGAGTACGGTCGGCATCAGGCCGAGATCCGGTCGATCGCGGGCGTCTATCAACAGGAGGTCGGTGTGGACCAGGGTACTTTCGCTGACACCAAGCGCCTGGTTGAACAATTCGAAGAAGCGGATGGTCGCCGGCCACGAATCCTCGTCGCCAAGATGGGCCAGGATGGCCACGACCGAGGTCAGAAAGTCATCGCTACCGCATTCGCCGATCTCGGTTTCGACGTTGATATCGGTCCGCTCTTCCAGACCCCGGAAGAAGTCGCCCGTCAGGCGATCGAAGCTGACGTTCACGCCGTGGGTGTGAGCACACTTGCGGCCGGGCATCTGACCCTGGTCCCGGCGCTCCGCAAGGCGCTCGATGACCTCGGCCGTGAAGACATCGCGATCGTCGCGGGTGGGGTTATTCCGCCGGTTGACTTCGAACCTCTCCACGAGGCTGGCGCAGACCTGATCTTCCCGCCAGGCACGGTCATCGGTGAGGCCGCAGAGGAACTGCTCCTGCTGCTGATCGAAAAGCGTGGGCTCGACGTCCAGACCGGGTCCCCCTCGGCCTGATGTCAACTCGTCCTTCGGTCCAGGAACTGAAGGAAGGCATCACCGGGGGAGACCGCGGAGCACTTTCGCGCGCGATCACCCTGGCTGAAAGCCGCCGCCATGATGATCAGGAACATGCCCAGGAACTGATCGCAGACCTGTTGCCTGAAACTGGCAAGGCGATCCGGGTCGGGATAACCGGGGTGCCCGGGGCGGGAAAGTCGACCACGATCGAGTCGCTCGGCCTGCTGCTCATCGAGCGGGGTCACAAGGTCGCGGTGTTGACGATCGATCCGACGTCGGCCCGTACCGGCGGTTCGATCCTTGGTGACAAGACGCGGATGCATCAGCTCAGCTCCCACGAGGATGCCTTCATCCGGCCATCCCCCTCCGGTGGGGTTCTGGGTGGCGTCGCCAGGAAAACCCGCGAGGCAATGCTGCTCTGTGAGGCCGCCGGTTTCGACGTGATCATCGTCGAGTCGGTCGGGGTCGGCCAGTCCGAAGCGGAACTCGCGGAGATGGTCGACTGTCTGATGCTGCTGCTGGTCCCCGGGGCAGGTGACGAGCTGCAGGGAATCAAGCGGGGGATCATGGAACTCTCGGACGTGATCGTTGTCAACAAGGCCGACGGTGACCGGGTGCCATTGGCGAAAAGGGCCCGGGGCGATTACCGCCATGCCCTCAGGATGCTGCCGCCGTCGACGCCCGGCTGGGAGACCCCGGTCCAGATCGCTTCGGCCGCCGAGGGAACTGGCCTGACCGAGATCTGGGATGCAGTCGAAGCCCACCGGGCCCTGCTCGAGGAGAGCGGTCAGCTCGAGGAACGACGTCGCCGCCAGACCGAGCGTTGGCTGGACTCGATGATCGAGGAAGCGGTTCTGGACGCGGTCCACTCCCGTCCCGGTGTCGATGAGGCGATCGCCGGTGCCCGCGCCGATGTCGACGCCGAGAAGATCACCGTTCCCCAGGCCACCCAGAGGGTGATCGAAGCCGCGGGACTGTCAAAGGAACACGAGTCTTGATCGGGCCGTCAGATGTCGAGATTCGCGTGCTCGGTTGCCTGATCGAGAAGCAGCGGACAACCCCGGATCAGTACCCGCTCACCCTCAACTCGCTCAGGCTGGCCTGCAACCAGTCGACCAATCGCGAGCCGGTGGTCGATTACGACGAGGCGGAGATCCGCAAGGCGCTCGGAGAGTTGGGCCGGCGACGCTGGATTCGCGGTGCTTCCGGCCACACGAGCCGCTCGCCCAAGTACCGCCACCTGCTCGATACGGAGCTGTCCCTTTCTGACGACCAGATCTCGATCCTCGCCGTCCTCATGCTCCGTGGCGAGCAGACCCCCGGCCAGCTCAAGCAGCGGACCGAAAGGATGTTCGGTTTCCATGACCTCGACGCACTCCAGACCACGCTTGACGCGCTGTCCGGTCGGAATCTGGTCGAAAGGCTTCCGCGCCGGCCAGGTCAAAAGGAGGATCGCTACCGGCAACTGCTCGGAGGAGACAGCCTCGAGGAAGAAGGTGATGATCAGCCGGCACCCCGGGAAGTCTCCGAGGTAGTTCCCGGACAGTCTCCCGAGCCTGTTCCGGTCCCGGTCGATACACCGGAGACGGAGCGGGTCGAGGGGCTGGAACGCCAGGTGGCAGAACTCTCGCGTGAAGTCGCGGGACTCAAAGCACTGGTCGAGGACCTCCGCGAGCAACTCGGCGGCTGATCCCGCTTTCAGGAAACTTTCCGGGTCCGCGTAAGAAACGGACGGTTCTGTCGTTGCAGGAATGAAGGGCGCAGGTGGCGCCCGCTCATTTCAAGACGAGAGGAACCAGAATGAACACAGCAGAAACAGCAACGACCGGGAGCCGCAGTTCCCGGTTGACCCACGTCGTTGTGGCCATGATCGGTCTCGCCGCGATGGTGGCGGGCATGTTCACGCTCAACAGCACCAGTGCCGACGCGGCGATGGTCTCGCACATGTACCGCGATGTGAACCCCGGGCCCAGCAACTCTGGAGCCAGCGATTTCATCCCCTTCGGTGGTGACCTGTACTTCACGGCAAGTGCCGGTGGCAAAGGTCAGGAACTGTGGAAGCTCAGCGAAGGGCAGCCAAGCCTGGTCAGGGACATCAACCCCGGCGCTGCGCACTCGAGTCCGTCGTCACTGACCGCCTTCAAGGGCCATCTCTACTTCGTCGCGTACGAGGAAACGCACGGGCGGGAAATCTGGCGTACCGATGGCGCGGTCACCGAGCGGGCGACCGACATCAATCCGGGGCAGGAATCCTCACACCCCAACGACCTGACTGTCATTGGCGGCCGCATGGTCTTCGCCGCCGAGAATCCCGCCTCAGGACGCGAATTGTGGTCTTTCGACGGAAACACAGCCACGCTCGCCAAGGACATTCGTCCTGGTGTTCAGAGCTCGAATCCCTCCGGCTTCACTTCACTGGGCAGCAACCTCTACTTCCGGGCAAATGACGGCGTGGTCGGTGAAGAACTGTGGCGGACCGACGGCACCGGCGCAAGCCTCGTTGCCAACATCAACCCTGGTGCGGCCAACTCCTACCCTCAGGAGATGGTCGATTTCAACGGGCAGCTCTACTTCGCTGCCGATACCGCAGCAGCGGGCTGGGAACTCTGGCGCACCAACGGGATCACAACCGGAATCGTGGCCGACATCGATCCGGGCGCTGATGATGCCTACCCGCAGAACCTGGTTGCCATGAACGGGCACCTGTACTTCAGCGCCAACAACGGTGCCACCGGGAACGAACTGTTCCGTACCGACGGAGCGAATCCTGTCGCCAACACGGAACTGGTCGCTGACATCAATCCAGGGAGCTGGGGCTCGGATCCGAACTACATGACCCAACTCGGTTCCTACCTCTACTTCCGTGCCGGCACCGAGGCGAGTGGCAACGAGCTCTGGCGGACCAACGGCACCGAAGTCGTGATGCTCGGGGACATCTACCCCGGCGAGGAGGACTCGAACCCCTCCCAGCTGACCAAGTTCGGCGACGCGGTCTACTTCGCCGCTGAGGACGAAGGGCATGGATTCGAACTCTGGAAGACGAGCGGTGGTGCTCCGAAGCTGGTCCGGGACATCCTCCCGGGTGACGGTTCGGGCGACCCCTACGACTTCACTTCTTTCGGGCAGTCCCTCTACTTCTCTGCCGATGATGGAACTCATGGCTGGGAGATCTGGCGGATCACCGAAGACAGCAAGGTCCATGCCAAGCTGCAGAACCGGAAGCTGAAGCTGAACCGGGCCGGCCAGACCACGCTCAGGCTCCGCTGCCAGGTGGCCGAAATCTCGGGCCCCTGCACTGGCAACCTGGTCCTGAGGACGAATGGTGGTCTCGTAGCCGCAAGGGGCAAGTTCACGGTCAACGCCGGTGAAACTGGCGCGATCACCGTGAAGCTGTCGAAGCGGGCCCGCAAGGCGCTTCGCAAGGCGAGTGGCGCGCCGAGGCTGAAAGCGGTCGTCAAGGCCAGGGATCTCGCCGGCAACAAGCGAACCCTGACCCGTGGCCTCCGGATCTCCGGCCCCGGCGTCCGTTGAACCGACCCGGGGCCGACGGAACGAAGGCGTGAAAAATGAACTCCCGGACCCGGAGCGGTGTTACCCTGATGGAATGCTCTCCGGGTCCGAGGAGAATCGCCTCGTCCGGGCTGCCGCCGAGGGGGACGGCCCGGCATTCGCGCGACTCTACGAGTCGTACGAGAAGCGCATTTTCAATTACCTGCTGCGTCTGCTCGGTGACCGTCACGAGGCCGAAGATGCAACGCAGGAGGCATTCATCCGGGTCATGGCAAAGCTGCCGGAACTTGACACCGGAAACCTTCAGTTCGGCGCCTACCTGTACACGTCCGCACGAAACGCGGGTTACGACGTGATCGCCGGACGCAAGAAGCTGGAGCCGACCGGACCGGTCCCGGACCAGGCGGAGTCCCCCTACCGGGGCGAGCTGTCGGACCTGGAGTCGGATCCTGAGCGCTCGGTTCTGGCCGGCTCGCAGGAGGAGGCGGTCAGGGAAGCAAACGGCCGCCTGCCGGAGAGGCAGCGAGAGGTCCTGGCGCTGCGGGAGCTCGACGGCCTGAGCTACGACGAAATCGCCGGCGTCATGGAGATGAAGCCGAACGCGGTCTCCCAGCTGATCTCCAGGGCGCGTATCTCGCTGCGCAAGGAAATGAGGGTTGGCGCCGCAGCTTCCGTGGCGATGGTGTCAAGTGATTGCGAGCGGGCCCATGGAGAGATGGCCTGCCGTCAGGATGGTGAGTCCGGTGTCGATAACGCCTGGCTGACCTCCCACCTTGCCGGTTGTCCCAGCTGCCAGGTAGCCAGTGAGGAAATGGCGGAAGCCGGTGTTTCCTACCGTGCCTGGGCTCCGGTGCTCCCGGCAGCCTGGGTCTTCCGGGAGGTCATGGCCCGCGCAAGCGAGATCAACGGTCACGACTGGTCCGGGGTGGAGCGGCCCGACAGCGACGGTGACGAAGCGGTGAGAGATACGCAAGATCCCGTTGCCGGCGCCAACGGAACCAGAAGGGCTGTCCTGGTGGGCGCCGGGTCCGTGATCGCTGCCTGCCTGCTCGCCTTCCTGCTGCTGGCCGAAGCCAACGCTCCCGAGAGGGACCGGGCCGAAGAACAGGTCAAGCTTGAACAGCTCTCGGGCAAGGAGCAGGTCGCCGAGGAAAAGAGCAAGACCGACACCGAACGGCGGCGGGATCTCGTCAAGGTCACCGACGAACCTTCTGACCCCGGGGTCACCGTTCCCGCCACTGGTCCAGGGTCGACGACACCTTCCGGCTCAGGGAACACGGACAGCCCGGGAGGTTCCGGAAGTAGCGGGGGTTCCGGAGGGGGAGGCGGCAACACCGGCGGCTCGAACGGCTCGCCACCCGCAAACACCTCTCCCGACCCGGTCGATCCGGTTGACCCGCCCGTGCCCAGCGATCCGGCCCCAACGCCCGACCCGGTTCCGGAACCGGAACCGAACCCGACACCTATCCCGGGCGGACCTTCAGGGATCGCAATCCCGGGCGGTCCGAAGCCAGGTTAGCTTCAGGCCGTCTGGTTGACGCGCATCGCCTGCGCCAGGGTCAGGCCCAATACATGCGTGGCGGTGTCGATCCTGACGGTGATCGGACCGTCGAACGGCTGGCGCTCGATCAGCTCCAGCTGGTCACCGACCGCGATTCCGCACCTGCTCAGGTAGGCGAGCATCTCCGGGTTCGAATCCGAGACGCGGACGAAGCGCGCGGAGTCACCCGGGGCCAGATCAGCCAGGGCCGCAGTCTCGGTCTCGACTATCTCCAGGTCACGGTCGGGGATCGGATCACCGTGCGGGTCGAAGCCAGGGTCGCCGAGTTTGGCCGAGATCAGGTCGGTGAGATCCTCTGACAGGGCATGCTCGAGCACTTCGGCCTCGTCATGAACCCGCTCCCAGGGAACATCGAGTACCTCGGCGAGAAAGAGCTCCAGCAGGCGGTGGCGGCGGAGCACGGCCATTGCCAACCTCGTGCCATCAGCAGTCAGGCGTACGCCGTGGTAGGGCACCCGTTCGACCAGGCCGGCTTCATCCAGCTTCTTGATCATCGCCGAGACCGAACCGGCCTTGACCCCGAGTCTTTCCGCCAGGTCGTTGGTCGATGCCGTCTCCTCGCCCCAGCCGGTCAGCGAGTAGATCGCCTTCGCGTAATCCTCCACCGCCGCGGTGGGCAGCGACTCTGTCTTCCTTGCTGCAGCCGGACTCACAGGTTGAGCCTAGCCAAAACCTGAAGGCGTGCATGTGCGAGAGTCCAGTGACGCATGAGTGGCACCGATTCAGAGATCAGAATCTCCTCGCCGGTGCAGGCGCTGCTGGAACGTCTGCATGAACGGCATGCGGATGACATGTCGGGCGAGGTCGCGAGCTACATCCCGGAACTGGCGAGGGCTGATCCTGCCTGGTTTGGAATCTCGATGGTCACTGCTGACGGGTCGGTCTACGAGGTGGGGGACACCCGCCACGAGTTCACGATTCAATCGATTTCAAAGCCTTTGACCTTCGCGCTCGCACTGGAGGCGATCGGCGAGGAGGAGGTCCGAAAGCACGTTGACGTCGAACCCAGCGGGGAAGCCTTCAACTCGATCACCCTGCAGCCCGGCACCGGACGCCCACTCAACCCGATGGTCAACGCCGGGGCGATCGCAACCACATCCCTGATCGAACCTCTCGGGTTCGACCGGCCGATTGACCGCATCCTCAACGAGTACTCGGCATTTGCGGGGCGGGACCTGAGCATCGACGAGGAGGTTTTCTCCTCGGAGAACGAGACCGGTCACCGGAATCGGGCTATCGCCTATCTGCTCCGGAACGCGGGGGTGGTGGATCACGAGGTCGAGGAAGTCGTGGAGACCTACTTCCGCCAGTGTTCGACCCTGGTCACCTGCCGGGACCTGGCGGTGATCGCAGCGACCCTCGCTTCGACGGGTTTCAACCCGGTCACCCGCGAGCGGGTTCTGAGGGAAGACACGGTCCGGAACGTCCTGAGTGTGATGGCCAGCTGCGGCATGTATGACTCGGCTGGCGACTGGCTTTACACCGTGGGGCTTCCTGCCAAGTCCGGTGTTGCCGGCGGGATCATCGCGGTGCTGCCGGGCCAGCTTGGCATCGCCGTCTATTCACCACCGCTTGACATCCACGGCAACAGTGTCAGGGGGATCAAGGTTTGCGAGGAACTCTCGGACGAGCTTCACCTCCACGTGATGAGCCCGGCGCGCAGGCCCCCACCTCCGGTCAGGATTGAACGCAGCTGCGTGGATTCAAGGTCGAAGCGGATGCGTAGCCCAGCCGAGCAGGCAGTACTCGCAGAGCACGGTCGCCGCGTCAAGGTACTCGAACTTCAGGGCGAGCTCTCCTTCGCCGCTGGCGAGATAATCACCGGTTCCGCGCTTCATCGTGCCGATCACACGGACTTCACGGTTCTGGACTTCCGGGCGGTCAGATCCATTGACCTGATCGACGTGCCCATCTTTTCCCACCTGATCGAAAGCGTCGAAGGGGCCGACGGGAAGATCGCCTTCTCGGACGTCGACCGGCATCCGATCTTCTTCGACGAACTTTCCCGCCACCGCGAAAGGGAAGGCCTTGAACCGGTCAGGACTTTCCCCTACCTCGATCTGGCCCTCGAATGGTGTGAACAGGGTCTGATCGAGAAGTACGGCGAGATCGAATCAGAGCAGGAACTTGGCCTCGCCCAGCACGGTGCGACGATCGGCATGAGCCCCGACCAGATTGCCCTTCTGGCCGAACACCTCGACCACCGGGAGTACGAACCGGGAGAGGTGATCTACGAAGACACCGAGAAGAAGGTTCACGAGATGCTGCTGGTCTCCGCGGGCAAGATCAGCATCATGCTTCGCACCGGAGAGGGTGAACTGCGGCGGATATCCACCCTGTCGCCGGGTATGACCCTGGGTGAGGTTGCGATGCTGAACGAGGGTGACAGGGTCGGGATCTCGGTAGCCGACACCCGGGTGTCTGCCTGGGTGCTCGATTCTGGTGAGCTCGAGGTGTTGCGAGCTGCCGATCCCGCGCTTGTCGCGACTCTCTTCGAAAATCTCCTGAAGATGATCGCGATCCGGTTCGGCAATCTCCGGCACATCTTTGATTCGCCTCCCTGAGCCGGAGACGTCAGCCGGACCGGCCGATCAGACGTTGAACTTGAAGTCGACTACGTCGCCGTCCTGCATGACGTAATCCTTGCCCTCAAGGCGAACCTTGCCCGCTGCCCTGGCATCGGCCATTGAGCCGTACTCGAGCAGCTCATCGAAGGAGATCGTCTCCGCCTTGATGAATCCACGCTGGAAGTCGGTGTGTATGACCCCCGCCGCTTCCGGGGCCGTGGCACCGATCGGGATTGTCCATGCCCGGGTTTCCTTCGGGCCCGCGGTCAGGTAGGTCTGCAACCCGAGAGTCTGGAAGCCGACCCGGGCCAGAACGTCGAGTCCCGCTTCTTCGACCCCGATGTCGGCGAGCATCTCCCGGGCTTCCTCTTCATCGTCCAGTTCAACCAGTTCGGCCTCGAACTTGGCGTCAAGGAAGATCGCTTCTGCTGGAGCCACGATCTCGCGGAGACTGTCCTTCAGTGCCTCGTCCCCGAGTTCCTCCTCGGAACAGTTGAAGACGTAGAGCAGCGGCTTCGCGGTCATCAGGTGAAGTTCCCTTACCGGTTCAGGGTCGAAGCCGGACTCGAAGATCCCCTTGCCTGACTCGAGTATCTCCTTCGCCTCTTCGGCGGCCCGGACCTGCGGCTCAAGATCCTTGTCGCGCTTCGCTTCCTTGGTCAGGCGAGGGAGCGCGTTTTCGATCGTCTGCAGGTCCGCAAGGATCAGCTCTGTCCTGATCGTCTCGATGTCGTTCTTCGGTTCGACCTCGCCGTCGACATGGGTGATGTCGTCATCCTGAAAGACGCGGGTGACCTGGCAGATAGCGTCGGACTCCCGGATATTGGAGAGGAACTTGTTCCCCATCCCTTCACCTTCGGAGGCTCCCTTGACGATTCCGGCGATGTCCACGAACTGAACGGTCGCCGGCAGGATCTTCTCCGAGCCGTAGATCGCCGCGAGCTTCTCGAGCCTGGGGTCGGGAACGCCGACCACCCCGATGTTTGGCTCGATGGTCGCGAACGGGTAGTTCGCTGCCAGCACGTCGTTCTTTGTCAGGGCATTGAAGAGGGTCGACTTCCCGGCGTTGGGAAGCCCGACGATTCCGATAGAGAGGGCCATCGCAGGAAAGACTATGTGCGGACCGGCCAGCTGCGTTCTCTCGCTGCGGAGAGGGACCGAAACAACTGCGGGGTTATCCGGTTATAAGGGGCGGTTGTCAGCCGCCAGGTTTGGCAGCCAGGGTTCCAATTGGGAGGGAACCAACAACGCAGGGAGGCGCTGGGCCCGATCCGGGGGAGATCGGGCCCAAGCGCTGCACCTGTGGATTACTCGATTACTTCGCCGCCAAGCTCGGGGGTTTCCGGATCCCTGGCGTTCTCGAGAACGCCAAGCAGCTCGGTGACTCGGCAGACGAGCAGTCTTTCCTCATCGACCTCGACCCAGTTACCCGCCTGGGCAGGAAAAACGACGTGGTCTCCGGGCCGTACTGGCATCCTCACCCCGGCTGCCTCCCACCAGTCGATTCCCTGGCCAACGGCCAGAACGATGCCGTGTTGAGGCGGGGGCTCCGAAGTGCCCGGCGGGACGACCAGGCCTGAGGTCCGCATGCGGTCGGGCTCGAGTTCCTTGATCACGACCCGGTCGAAGAGGGGCTTGAGGAAATGCTGCGCCATTCCCGAAGCCTATGCCCTGTGCAGCCATGAGGCCATTGCGAAAAGCCGGTTGCGGGTCGATTCCAATCGGCCTTCCGGACCTTCCTTCGCTCTAGCCTGAAGTGAAATGGAAGACGACCCGACCCGGGGGGAAGAGGACGAGGGCGTCTCCCGTCGTCCCGACCCCGAAGACCTCGACACCGACCGTATTGCCCTCCGACCGCTGGCCGAAGACCATGTCGGAGATCTCCGCTGGATCCATGAACGTCCGGGGGTGGCTCGCTGGTGGGACGAACCGGCTGACGACTTTCCCTGGGACGAACCGGAGTCGACCCGGCTCACGATCCTGGTCGATGGCCAGGTGGGAGGCATGATCCAGTACTGGGAAGAGGACGACCCCAAGTACCGCCACGCGGGCATTGACCTGTTCATCGATCCGGCGCTCCACAACAAGGGAATCGGAACCCGCGCCGTGAGGGACGTGGCGCGGTACCTGTTCGAGGCGAGAGGCCATCACAGGCTGGAGATCGACCCCGCGGTCAACAACCACGCGGCGATCAGGGTCTACGAGAAGGTGGGGTTCAGGCCGGTCGGCGTGACTCGCCGCTCGGAAAGGGACCCGGACGGCAAGGGCTGGCATGACGCCTTGCTGATGGACATGCTCTCGACCGAGTTCTACCGGGGCGAAGCCGACTGAAGCAGCATGCTTACGTCAAGCACTACCTGACGATCCGGAAGCTTCTGAATACGGGCTCGGACTTTCCTCCCGGGCCGGAGGCGCGGATAACCACCCGGTACTTGCCGGGGCGAAGGGCCTTCTTGCCGATCCTGCCACTGAACGCCACGGTGTTCTTGCCGGCCGGGCGGTTCTTGCGGGTCAGCTTGCCCCTGAAGGCGAGTCTCTTGCAGGCTTTCCGGGTCTTGTTCTTCGCGGTCGGCTTCACGCACTTCTTTCCGACCTTTCGGCCCTTCAGTTTCTGATCAACCCTGATCGTGAGGTTCGCTCTCGTGTTCAGGGTGAAGCGGAGCTTGCTGCCCCGCTTGCCTTTGTTCGAGACCTTGAACTTGAACGGCTTGAGGCTGACCTTGGTCAGTTTCGGGACGAGTGCCCGCGGGTTTTGGCAAGTGCCCGAGTTCACGTAGATGTATGTCGACCGCATGGTTCCCATCACACCACTGACTGCGTTACTTCCCTCCGCCGAGAACATCAGACAGTTGCCATTGGCACTCATCTGGGGGCCCCGGGCTCCACGCAGGAAGGCGCCTGGGGTTCCGAAGAGCGGCGGCCCTGACGTACTGCCGTCGGCGAGATTCTTGACAACGACCCCCTCGGTGTCACCGGCGATCGAGACGTCGGTTCGGATGTTGCTTGCCGCAGTTGAGAAAGAAACAAGGCTTCCGTCGTTGTTCAAGCTGGGGTCGGCAGAGTCTCCGTCACCGACCACACCGCCTGGAGAGGCGCTGGCGAGCGTATTCGTTCCGTCAGCGACTGTTCGTACGACGATCTGGCCCTGGAAGGCAGGCCAGGGGGCGGTCGCGGGAACCGTAGCCGAGTCGCTGGTAACGAAGGCGACCCTGGAACCGTCCGGGCTGATGGTGCTGTCGTAGATGAAGCTGGTGATCGAGGCCCCGGCCAGCCCAGGTGCCCTTGAAATAAGGATCGTCTGGTCGGTGTTGCGGTCGCGAAGGTAGATGCTGCGACTTGATGACGCGTCATCCGGAGAAAGGTTCGTCGCGCTGGAAGCGAAAGTGATCCTCGAACCGTCCGAACTTATCGCCGGGAGCTCCGCCGTGTTGTTCGCCGTTGCTCCGGCCTCACCATTTGCCCTCGAGATGATCTCGGTCTGGTTTGTGCCCAGGTCCCTGGTGAAGACCTTCGGGTTGCCATCGCCGTAGCCGAGATTCGTCGCTTCGGTCGAGAAGGCCACGACAGAACCGTCGCCGTTGACGCTTGGTGCGGTACTGGAATCGTCACCGACCGCGCCGCCCGGGCCGTCGGCCCTTGAGACAAGGATGGTCTGGTTTGCGGATATGTCCCTTATGTAGACATCGCCAACACTGTTGGTGTCAGCGGGATCGAGCGAGTTGTAGGCGACGAACGCGACCCGGTTGCCGTCACCAGAGATGGAGGGTTCGCTAGCTGCTTCGGAGATTGCGCCCTTCGCCCCGGTTGCCCGGGAGACGAGAACGATCTTCCCGGTCGCCAGGTCCCGGCGGTATACCTGCTCGACCTGTGGAGCGCCGCCGGGCAGCCTGCTCGACCAGGTCGAGAAGACCATGTACCGACCGTTCGCGCTCAGGGTCCTCGAAATTCCCCCGTCGGAATAGTTGCTGAAGCCCGGGGAGACGACCTTCGCGCTTCCCTTCGGCCGGGATACGTAGCGGATCTTGTTGTCGTTGAGGTTTCGACGGAAGACTCCCTGCAGGTCATAGTCACTATCGGGCGTCCCTCCTCCAGACTCAGCCCAGGTGCCCCACGAACCGTTACCGGAGATGACTCCGAACACCGCGTATTCGTTGCGTGCGGAGACAAGTTTGGTGGAAGAGCTGGAACGGTCGCGCACGTATACGCCGTAGTAGTCAAGTCCGGCGCCGAGGTTCCCCGCGTCGGAGGAGAAAATGACCCGCTCGCCGTTGTTGCTGATGCTTGGAGTATGCGCTCGACTGTCTGCGTTTACTCCGTTGGCGCCGGTCGCTCGGCTGATCAGCTCGGATGCCTGGCTCGGCATTGTCTTCAGGTAGACCGAAGAATCAGTCGCAGTGTCAGTAACTGCGTTGTCGACCAGATTGTTTCCGCGGCTGGCAAATGCCACCTTGACCGCTGCCAGGGCGCCGGGCGTACCGGCGATGACTGGCTCTTCCGACTCACCATTGGCTCCCTGGGTCGAGGAATCGAACCGCGAGCTCACCAGATAAGTCACGCCATCGACCATGTCCCTGAGGTAGATGTCGGAACCGAAGGCTCCGTTGTTGTCGGTAAAGCCTGCGATCAGGTTGGTGGAATCGGAACTGAACGCAACCCAGCGGCCGTCGCCGCTGATCGCTGACTCGTACGAGCTGTCATTTCCGGCATTGGGGAGGGCCGGGGTACGGGACACGATGTCGATGGTCCCGTCAGAGAGGCGTCGCCTGTAGACGTCTGAAAGCCCGTTTACGTCTCCCGGTACCAATGCGCTTTCGGTCGGGAACACGATGTACTTGCCATCGCCGGAAATCTTCGCGTCACCTACAGATCCCGAGGTGCCGGGTGTGATCAGAGTCGTAGTCCCGGCGGCGATGTCTCGAAGGAAAGCGTCTGGCGTGTTGTCGGCGTCATCCGCGGTCAGTTGGTCCTCGGTCACCATGACCGCCAGGTTCCCGTTGGCGCTCAGATCGAACGAGTAGAAGAAAGCCCCCGAAGCGGCACCGTTCTTGCCGTCCCGGCGGCTGACCAGGATGCTCTTGCCCGTCTGCATGTCCCGGCGATAGATGTTCAGACTGTCGACCGCTCCGTCCGGGTCAAGCAGGTTCGATATGGCCGTGAAGAGCACAAAGCGTCCGTTGTCGCTCATCGGATTGGAAGAGTTGCCCATCCCCAGGGTGCCCGCCTGTGTTCCCGGGATCTCACCCGCCTTGAGAGGAAGCCAGCTCACCGGAAATGTCTGGCCTGTGCCTGCGGTCACGGCCGAGGCCGGTCCGGGAAGCAAAGCCATTCCTGCCATCACAAGCAGCCCGATCAGAATCGTACGCATCCCTCTTGAGTTCTCCCCCATCTGACCGCCGCTCCCCCGGTTGATTTCAGTTCCGATTAACGCCTGCTCAGGAACCTTACCCCTGATCGCGGTGTCGTTTCCAGTTCTTGCCCGGGGATCCGGGGGCTTCCTTTCCTGCGGTATTCGCGTCACCTGCTCCTTTTCGGTTTCGATCTGTGCTCGCATGCGTAAACATGGGGGGTCCAGGAAAGGTCACTAGCCGATGCGTTTCCCCAGGAAGTCGAAAAAGCAGTCGGGACAGGAGAGTCCCTCGGAAGACACCCAGGAGATGTTCACCACCGGGGGCGGTGAGCCCGCGGAGCAGCCGACCGACCAGGAAGAAACGGCTGACCTTCAGGAAGTAACGGATATAGAGGAGACCAGGGAGTACGCCGCTGTCGCCGAAGCGTCCCGGAGCGCAGAAGCCAGCGGGGAGGATTCCCCTCCCGAGGATGACCCCGAAGTGATCGCTGCGATCGAGGACGAGCAGTGGGTCGAAGACGATTACGAGGAGTGGGAAGACGACGGGATCGTTGACGAGTTCGACGACGAGACACCCGAAGCCGAGGAAGAGACGACTGACGCCGACGCTGAAGCGGCACCTTCCAGGGGAGAGGATCTCAAGGTCTGGTTTGCCGAGTTCCGGACTCGAACCCGCGCTGTCGGTTCAGGATTTCTGGCCCGGATCGGAGCGATCAAGCTTCCCAACCAGGAGATAAACGGACAGAAGGTACTGGCCGTCGCCGGGATAGTTGCCATCTCCCTGCTCGTCGGTGGTGCCGGATACGTACTCGGCAAAGGTTCGGGCGAAGATCTGGACAAGGCGCGGCTCGAAGGGGAGTTTGCGGGCAGGCAGGCCGGGGCGGTTGCCGGCGCGACAAAGGGCTATGCGGCGGGATTCAAGAAGGGCCGGGACGTGGCGTTCCAGAAATCGTATGCAGCCTCCTACCGCCGCAACTACATAAGGGCATACGAGGAAGCCGGGATGGAAGCGCCGAAGCCGGAAGACATCGAAGTTCCGGAGCCTTGAATCCGAAGCGACAGACGCATTGGTTGATCGGCAGCGTGCTGGCGCTCTTGCTTGCCGGCCTGATCGGCTGGACAATCGGAGCGAACGGAGCGACCGGCGAGAGCGAAGCTGAAACCGCCCGCGACGAAGGCTTTCGCCTGGGTTACGAAGCCGCTTTCGTGGAAACGCGCGAGATGACCGTCAGCAAGGGTCTCAAGGTCGGAGCCAGCAGGGGCAAGCTCGCCGGGGCCAAGACCGGATCGCGGGAAGGCCTGGTGATCGGCGCCGGGAACGCCCAGATCGAAGAAGCGGTCGCTTCACAGAAGGCCGCCGACTCGGCCGATTCCGCCGCCGAGTCCGAGATAGCGGCCAGGGAGGCGAATTGTGGAGTGCTGGCCTCCGCCCCTGGCTGGTGCCCGACCAGCGATGAACTGGCCGCCTACAAGGAGGCAGTCAAGGCGGCGCGAGAAGCAGCTGCCGAGGCGGAGAAGGAGAAGGAGAAGGGAGCCGGCGGTGACCGACCCTGAGAAAGAGCAGGCTCCCAAAGCGAAGAACCCGAGACCGTGGGTCAGGCCAGTGGTCTTCGCGGCGGCCGTCCTCGTGCTGGCCGGAGCGTTGGGCTTTGGTGCCGGCTACCTGACCCGGGGAGGTGACGAAGGTCAGGATCTCTCCGAGCGGCAGGCGTTCGAGCAGGCCCGGGAACGGACTCGGGCGGAGGTGAGCCGCGCGATGGCGAGGCAGGGATTCATCGACGGGAAACGGTCGGGACGCAGCCACGGGATCATCGCCGGCGGGATGGCCGCCGAGTCAGCGGTGACGATCGTGGTCAGGGATCAGGCGGCGTCGGAAGCCCAGTCGGCTGCTGCCTCGGCCCAGGCAGAACTTGCAGGGATGACATCAGCACCCCCGCCCCCGACCCCCGAAGTCGAGGACGGGGGCTAGGGCGCCGTTGCCTAGATCTCTGACGCCCAGACGCACTCGGGCTGCTCGATCTTGATCTTCATCCGCCCGCGACGGTTGTAGGTGCTGGTGGTGAACCAGTCGCAGAGCATCGTGTCGACGTAGTAGCCGAGATCGTCGTAGTAGTCCTCGGATGCCCACGTGTAGCAGTAGACGGTTGATCGGTTCAGCCTTCGGCAGGACCCTGTCCCGTACCGGTCGAAGTTGAATTCCGGGTCAAGATAGATCTGGTACGCGGTGTATCTGGCGTTGTTCTTCGCCTTGTACATCGGCATGAATTTCGGACGCTTGCGGCGGCTGCTTGTTGCGCCGGAGTCGACTACGCCGAGATCACGGCCGTCAAGCGCGGACTCGACTATCCGGGTGGTTTCGGTGGGTTGGGCGGCCGACGAGCTCCCGGTAGACCAGAGGCCTAGAGAGGTCAGGAGTGCGGCGGCGATGAGGATGTTTCTGAACGAGATCACGGGTTGTCCTTCCGGTTGCTTTCCTCACCCGGGTCGTCGGTCTGACCGTCCTTCTGACGCCTTGACCCTTCGAGGGCGGCGAGCAGGTTGGCCGCGTCGGTCTCCTCCTGGCAATACTTGCTCTCGATCTCGATCGCCCGGCCATAAGCGCGTCTCGCTTCTCCGGTTTCGCCGATCTCTTCGGCGGCCTTCCCGTACCAGCGCCAGTTCCAGGCGACCAGCGGAGCGATCCTCACGTAATGGCGGAGGTGCTGGTAGGCCTCCCGGGCCTGACCCGCTTCGAGCAACGTCGTGCCGAGACCGAAGTGGGCCATTGAATCCCCGCATTGAAGACAGAGCCGCCAGCAGTCGATCGCGGCCTGGCCTTCCAGTCCCGCGGCCCGTTCGAAATAGATCCTGTTCAGGGTCGGCTCGTCGCCGAAAGTCGATCGGACTGCCAGCGCGACTTCGCCGATCGTTACTTCCTCAACGCCGAGAACCGGTACGTCGAAGGTCGGTCCCTCCCAGAGGTCTTCGTTGGAAGGTTCAGCAAGATCCAGCGATGAGAAGTCCAGGCAGACGAAGCCGACCGGTTCGTCCTCTTCAATCATCACGAAGACCCCGTTCTCGCCACGGGTCATCTTTTTCGGGTCGATACCGTCGTCGACCCGCCCGTACCCCAGCGCGATCAGGCGATCGAGTACGGGAACGTTGTTTATGAAGAGTCTCGGTCTTGGCATGTCCGGCAGGTCGCTGTCAACCTGCCGGCTCTGACAGAGCTCGGCTTCAGCGCCTCGCGGCAGACACCTTCAAAGCAACTCCGGGCCTCAGGTTCGTGGTGACACGAAGCACGCCGCTTCGCCGGTTGAAGAACCAGTCAGTTCCCCTTCGTAACTCTCTGCCGCCAACCCACACTGTCCGCGGACGGAAAAGATGCGTCAGGGTATGAAGCGAAGCTTCTAGATGGAGCCCGACATAGCCCGCTCCGGTTATTCGAAGTTGCCAGTTTCTTCGACCTTCTCGAGAACTAATCGTGCCGCTCTTCATGTACCCAGTGGAACTCTTCCCTCTCGGGAAAGCGATCAGGTGAAGCTTGCGACGGTTGTCGTCCAGGCCCGTGAACCTGGACTTCGCGTAAGGGGCGAGGGTGTCGGTGTTCGCGGGGAGCATCGGCAACAGGGAACCGGCCTTGACCATCACCGGCGCTTGCTCCAGAGGGGCGCGGACCTTGATCTGGCGACCTCCTCTGATCTGCTTCGCCTTGCCGAGATCAAAGCTGCCGCGCTTCTCGCCGTATGAGATCGCCTGCCAGAAGTTGATCCACCTGCCCTTTGGCAGGTAGAGCCTGCGGCTGGTCGCGCCTGGCGTCAGAACCGGCGAAACCAGAAGGTCCGGTCCGAACATGTACTGGTCCTCTATCCCGGTCGCCCGGTGGTCCTTCGGGTTGGTCAGCGCGAGGTGTTTCATCACGGGCATGCCAGTCTCGCGGTAGGTCGCATTGGCAGCCACCAGATAGGGGAACATCTGGGTGCGAAGCTTGGTGTAGCGGCGCCAGAACGGGAGGATGTCTTCGTCCCAGACCTGTGGTCTGGAGGCCATGGTCGCTCCGATCCCCTCGGCCTTCGATCGCATGATTCCGGAGAACGCTCCAAACTGGATCCAGCGGACCAGCAGCTCCTCATCGAGTTTCTGGGGGGAGAAGCTGAAGAAGCCGCCAATGTCGGAGCCCCAGTTGGAGACCCCGGAGAGCCCCATCGTGAGGGCCTGGGTGACTTGGGATTCCAGTCCGTCGAAGCCCCAGCCGGTGGTCGGGTCACCGCCCCAGACGATCTGCGAATGCTGGGCCGAGCCGGTGAATCCCGACCTCACAAGACTGGCGATCGGGCGCTTCTTCGAGTTGGCGTAACGCAACCCGGCCCGGTGATAGAAGACCGCGTGCTGGTTGTGGAGTTGCTTGCCGCGAATTCCGCTGGTCGAGATCGAATCCGGTGGCGCGTACTCGCCGTAGTCCTCCATCCAGCCGTCGTAGCCAGCGTCATACGCGCGATCGAGGATTCCGGCGTAGATGCCCTGGGCATCCGGGTCGGTGAAGTCGAACATCCCCAGCTGGGTCACACCGCTGCCCACGAAAGTGTTGAAGGTGTACGGGCTTCCGTCGGTTCGCTTGAGGAAGGCGCCTTTCGCGACTGCTTCTGCGAACGGCTCCTGGTAGGAGGCGCAGATACCCTCACGCGTGTAGGAAAGAGCAGCGAGGCCGCCGGCGTGGAGCCCGGCCACCCGGGCCTTCTCGGCGGACTCCTGGCCGAGGTCGGAGCCGCAGGGCATGTACCTCATGTGGGTCTCCGCCGCCGACACCGGCGCGTCCGCGTCTCGCAGGATGTCGATGTAGCCAAGCTCACCGGGAGAGGTGTTCTGATGTCCGGTCTGGAACCAGGGTCCGTAGACCCAGGGCGCCTTCGGCTTTGGTTGCCTGCCGACCTGTTCGGTCATCTTGCGGAGGATCACGGCCGGGGCGGGGCCGGAGAGGATCCTCATCGCGATGTGATCGGCATCCGCCTCGTAGGTCCACTCGCTGGCCCTTTCGGATCCCAGCTGGAAACGACTGGTCTCGCGGTTCAGGCCGAGGAAGCCGAAGCCTCGCGTGGAGATGAACCAGGGCATCGGAAAGTAAGTGGCATCGGAGCGCTGCCTGACACCCCACGGCGGAACCGTGTTGGTGATGATCGGGTAGTCGCTCTCCTGGTACGGGCCTTCACCGACGTAGTTTTCGACCTCGTAGCCCCGCTGGTTGACGCGATTGGAACGCTCGCCGAAGCCAAGCATTCTCTCGCCCTTCGCCAGCCGGAAGCCGATTCGAAACGCCTCGGCCGGAGCCGACTTGTAGGCGTCCCTGATCGTGGCGAGAATCGACCCACCGCCCCCGCTCAGCGGTGTCACCTGTAGCCGGATGACCCGGCCCGAAGGGTCGTCTGTTGCAAGCCGGTAGACGAGACCGTCGCTGCGCCTGGAGAGCAGCCTTGTCGCGTGGAACCATTCCCCGTCCGAATAGAAGCCAAGCCCCTGGCCTGGTTGTCCGGCACCGCCGGATCCGATCAGCTTGACCCCGCCCTTCATCTGGATGGTGACTACACCGGCCGGCGAAACCTTGACCCCCTGCTCCTTGCTTTCACTTTGCCCTGCATCTGCCGAGGGAGAAAAGGCGAGGGTCAGCAACAGGGTCGCGATGGATATGACAATTGCGCGGCCGGAGGCCAGTGCGGGACGAGAGGCAGCAACATTCATGAGTGTTCCCGAAACACTAGGGGAGGGTCAAAGCTTCGGCAGGTGACCAACCGGGCCTGCCAGCATCGGGCGACTCGCGTAATGTCCCCGTATGGACCGCGAGACGGTTATCCGTGAGCTCCGGCTTGCACCGTTGCCCCAAGAAGGGGGCATGTACCGACGCAAGTTCAAGGACGAAAACTCGACCTCGATTTACTTCCTTCTCGAGCCCGACTCTCCGACAATGCTTCATCGTCTGCCCGGGCCGGAACTGTTCCATTTCTATGCCGGAGCACCGGCGAGGATTCACATCCTCGGCCCCGAACCGGGTGAGGCCCGGCATCCGATGCTTGGCGTCGGCCTTGAAGAAGGCGAGCGGCCCCAGATCCTCGTGCCCGGGGGCACCTGGCAGGCAGCCGAGACGACCGGAGCCTGGAGCCTGGTGGGAACGACTATGTCACCCGGATTCGACTGGGACCGGTTCGAACTCGCCAAGCCGGCGCGGCTGCTCCACAACTGGCCCGAGCAGCAGGAGATCATCGAGCGCCACACGCCCGACCAGGGCTAGCCGCCGGTCCCGACCGGGGAGCTAACCCTCCTTCGGTTGACCTCAGCCGACCTGGCTGAGGTCAATCTCGCGCTTGAGGATCTTTCCGGTCGGGCCTTTGGGGAGCTCGTCGACGATCAGGATGTGACGCGGGTACTTGTAGGCCGCGACACCTTCCTTGGCGTGTTCGCGCAGCTCGTCATCGGTCGCCGACTCGCCTTCCTTGAAGGCGATGACAGCCACGATCTCTTCACCCAGATCGTCATGCGGAATGCCCATCACCGCGACTTCGGCGACAGCCGGATGCTCGTAGAGAACCTCCTCGACCTCGCGCGGGTAGACGTTGTAGCCGCCGCGCAGGATCATCTCCTTTTTGCGGTCGACGATCGAGTAGTAGCCATCCTCGTCAACGGTGGCCATGTCGCCCGACGAGAACCATCCGTCTGAGTCAATCGCCTTCGCGGTCGCTTCCTCCATCTGCCAGTACCCCTTCATCACGTTGGGGCCCTTGATCTGGAGTTCGCCGACGTCCCCGACGCCGAGCACGTTGCCCTCCTCGTCCACGATCCGCATTTCGACATCCTTGATCGGGGTGCCGATGGTGCCGGGCTTGCGCTCCATGTCGAGGCGGCCGAAGGAGGCCACGGGTGAGGTCTCCGAGAGGCCGTAGCCCTCGAGGATGGCGGTGTTGAACTCGCTCTCGAAGGCGCGGATGATCTCGACCGGCAGGGCCGCGCCGCCGGAAACGCAGAGGCGGAGGGAGCTGATGTCGAAATCCGCCCGGTTCGGCACCTGGAGCAGGGCCGCATACATGGTCGGAACCCCCATGAAGATCGTGACCTTGTCGCGCTGGATGATCTCCAGCGCCTTGACCGGATCGAAGCGGGGCAGCAGCGTGATCTCCGCCCCGACGGAGACCGCTCCGTTCATCGCAACCGTCTGGCCGAATACATGGAAGAGCGGCAGGCCACCGAAGAAGACATCCTCCTCCGTAGGCACGAAGAGATCCTTGATCGACTCGATGTTCGAGTGGATGTTCGAGTGAGTTAGTTCGGCACCCTTGGGCTGTCCGGTGGTGCCGGAGGTGTAGAGGATGACCGCCGTTTCGTCAGGCTCCACCTCGGCGACGCCCTCGTAAGGCGTGACGCCCTGGATCAGGTCACCGACGTTGGTCGGGTTGATCGTGATGACCTCGGCCCCGACCTCCTCGGCCGCCTCGATCGCGGCTGGCGCGAAATCTTCCCAGGCGACCACGACTTTGGCACCGGAGTTGTTCAGGTAATGGGTGACCTCGCGGGCGGTCAAGAGCACGTTCATCGGGACGACGCGGGCACCCATGCGGAGGATGCCGAAGTAGACCATCGGGAAGTGGGGGACGTTCGGGAGCATGATGCCGACCCGGTCGCCAGCTTCAACGCCCTTCGACTCGAGCAGTCCGGCGACCAGCTTGCTGGTCATGTCGAGCGCCGCGTACGGAATAGCCGTGTCGTCGAGCCGGATCGCGGTCCGCTCGGGGAACTTTTCTGCGGACTCGGTCAGCAGCGTGGCCAGATTCGGATTCAACTCTTTACCTCTCCCGGTAGATCAACCATGGGGAGACCGCGACCGGCCTGCCCCTCCAGATGGCATGCTACCCGGCATGAGCTTTGAGGACAGGGTGGTACTGATCACTGGTGGAGCCAACGGATTCGGTCGTGCGACCGGTGCGCGACTGACGGAGCAGGGCGCCAAAGTCGTGCTCGCCGACATCGAAGAGGAAGCGGGAGAGGAGGCGGCTGCGGAGATCGGCGCCGAGTTCGTCTCATGCGACGTCCGGGATCCGGAGTCCAGCGTTGCTGCAGTCGACTTTGCGGTCAGCAAATTCGGCGGACTTGACGTTGCTTTCCTCAACGCCGGGGTTTCGACCGGCTGCGGCCTGGTCGAGACTTTCGATCTCGAGCTCTACCGGAGGGCGATGCAGATCAACCTCGACGGAGTCGTCTACGGGATCAACGCAGCGGTACCGGCGATGCGTCGTCGCGGTGGCGGCTCGATCGTCGCAACTGCGTCCCTGGCCGGCCTGACCGCCGTGCCGTTCGATCCGATCTACGCCGCCAACAAGCACGCGGTGGTCGGTCTGGTCCGTTCTGCAGGTCCGGTCTACGCACTGGAGAGCATCCGGATCAATGCGATCTGCCCCGGTTTCTCCGACACCCGGATCATCGACGGATTCAAGGAAAGCCTCCGGAACGAGGGCGTGCCCATCATCGAGGTCGAAGAAGTGGTCGACGGCATCGTCAGCCTGATCGATTCGCCCGACAGCGGTGTCTGTCACTTCGTCCAGGCCGGTATGAACCCCCAGGAGTTCCGCTTCCGAAACATCCCAGGACCAAAGGTCTCACAGGCCTGAACGCATCAACTCCGGACGACCGGTTCGGCTGTTCGCGCCGCAACTCCGTTGCCCCAGGGCGGTTGAATCTTTAAACCGGCCAATGATGGGAGAGAGATGCGCCAGTCCATGAAGCTTTCGGGGATCATCGCGGGTGTCTTGCTGGGCGGCCTCGTCCTGGCGGCCACTGCCGCGGCAACGTTTCGCGGGACGAACGGGGATTTAAGTTTCGTTGCTGGTTCTCGCTTCCTGGGTCAGAGTCAACTGGTGTCGTCTGCGCCCAACGGGAACCGTTTCAGGCAGGTTATCCCCGCGAGGTACAAAGTCCGCGACCTGGCAGTTTCTCCCGACGGGACGAGGATTGCCTTCAGCGCGGAACTGGGCGGAGAACCTCCTGAGATCTTCACTGTCTCAAGGACTGGCCAGCGAATCAGGAAGCTGACCGACCGGGGAGATGCCGACCAGTACTACCGCCAGCCTGCCTGGTCGAACGACGGGCGGCGTATCGCGTACACGGTGTTCGGCCTCGGCTCCAACCGGGGAGTGGCGATAAGGGTGATGCGGGCAGACGGATCCGGCAAGCGCAACCTGTTTCGAAATCCGGCCCTGGATTTCTTCGTCGAGGACCCGGTGTTCTCGCCAAACGGGCGACGCCTCGCGTACACCAGGTTCGTCCGGCCGAATCCGGTCGTCTCCGAGGTCTACTCGGTCAACGCGGTCAACGGCACCGGCGAAAGGCGGCTTACCGACGGGCTCGGTTCACTCAACTCGTACTCGGAGCCCGACTATCGGCCAAACGGGCGGGTACTGCTGATCAAGACCGCACCTTCGTTTCTCGCGGGCAGAACAAGGATCGCCCGGTTGAACGCCACCGCGGGCAATAGTCCGGCAACCACCCTGATCGAATCTCCCGTCGGTTGGGCTTACGGATCCCCGCAATACTCGCCCGACGGACAGAGAATGGTTTTTGCCGGAGAGGATCTTCTCGCCGACCCGGCCGCCGCCCGAAATCACCTTTTCACCGCGGCTGCCGACGGGTCCGGGATCAGGAGGGTGTCACTTCTGTTCGAAGCGGTGTCCCCGGTGTGGGGAGCTCGCCCCCGCCGCTGAGGTCAGGGCAGGGGGATCTTCTTGCCCGGGTTTAGCAGGAGCTTCGGGTCGAAGCTCCGCTTGATCTCGGACTGAAGCCGGAGAGCAACCGGTCCCAGGGCCTGTTCCACGTAGGCGGTCTTCAGCGAGCCGATTCCGTGTTCGCCGCTGATCGAGCCGCCCATCCTGATCGCCATGCTGAAGACCTCGCCGGCCGCCTCGTTGGCACGCCTGATCTGATCTTCGTCTGACAGGTCGACGAGGAAGCTCGAGTGCAGGTTGCCGTCCCCGGCATGACCCCATGAGCAGGCAGGGAGGTCGTGCCGGTTCCCGATCTCGACGGTCTCCTCGATCGCGTCTGCCAGATGTTCGACCGGCACCACTACGTCTTCGGAAATCTTGCCTCCGCGCTGGGCAGTGACCGCGATCGACACTCCATCCCGCCAGTTCCAGAACCGTCTGATGGCAGCGCGGTCATTGATGGTGGTCGGCGGGCTCAAGGCGAGGTCGCTCATGGCCTCGACCAGCTCACCAGTGCTCCGCTCCACCTCTCCGGCCGAGCCGTCCGTCTCGGCAATTACCGCGAAGCCGGCGACTTCAGGCGCGTCCGACGGGAAGGAGCCGAGGCTCGACTCGAGCGCTCCACGATCAAGGAACTCCAGGGCCGAGGGCTGAAGACCGGAACCCATGATTTCCGTGATGGCTCCGCCGCCGGCCCGGGCATCTGCATAGAAGGCGACCACGACCGCCCGTTCCTCGGGGGCGGGGACCAGCCTCAGCCAGGCTGAGGTGACGATGCCGAGGGTGCCTTCCGACCCGATCATCAGGTCGGTCAGGTCCAGCCCGGCAACGTCTTTCCTGAGCGGACCACCTGAAACAAGTACCTCGCCCGGCGGGACCACCGCTTCCACCCCAGTGACCCAGTTGCCGGTGACTCCATACTTGAAGGCGTGGGGCCCGCCGGCATTGGTGGCGATGTTGCCGCCGATGGCCGACTGCTCGCTGGCCCCGGGATCGGGAGGAAAGAGGAGTCCGTTCTCGAGCGCAAGCCGGTGAACTGTCGAGGTTCGAACTCCCGCCTCGACCTCAATCCTCCAGCACTCGGGGTCGAAAGCCCTGACCTTGTCCAGGAGCTCCAGAGAGATCACGATTCCTCCATCCGGCACCGCGCCGCCTGCCAGGCCGGTGCCCCCGCCACGAACCGTAACCGGGATCTCCCGCTCGTAGCACCAGCCGAGAACCTCGGCGACCTGTCCGGTGCCAGCGGGGAGGGCCAGGGCGTCGGCTTTGCCGGTTATCCCGCGGTTGCCGGTGGCGTCCTGCAGGGCGGCTCTCAGTTCTGGTCCGTCCGTGCGCACCTGCCCGGGCGAAAGCAGGCGACCCAGATCCGCGGCGAGTTTGCCGCTTGCCGGTCCGTGGGTTGTAGTTCCCCTCTCCAAAGCGATTGCCAGCCTGTCTGGCCTGAATAGGCCTTGCGGAACAAGCAGTAGTAGGTAATATGTTACCTGCTATATCCCAGCATCATCAACCTTTGAGGAGAGGCGCGAGAGTGGGACTTACCGGTGGAGAGTTCGTAGCCGAGTATCTGATTGCGGAAGGGGTCCCGTACCTGTTCGGCATCCCTGGTCATGGCGACATGGCAGCCTTCGATGCGTTCAAGGACCGCTCCGACCGGATCCAGGTAATCGGCCCCAGGCATGAGCAGGCTGCTGCGCATATGGCGGATGCCTACTACCGCGCGTCAGGCAAGCCGCTGGCCACAATGACTTCGATCGGGCCAGGGTCGATGAACGTGGCGACCGGACTCTCGACGGCCTTCGTCGACTCGATTCCCCTGATCTCTTTCACCGGCGGCCCCCAGACCTACATGCTCGGCAGGGGTGTGCTGCAGGAACTCGAACGGCAGCAGGACAATGTCTTCCCCCACATCATCCAGCCGATGGTCAAGCGGAACTGGGATGTCCAGCATGTAGACCTTCTGGCCGACGTCCTGCCCCGCGCCTTCAACACCATGCTCTCGGGAAGGCCCGGGCCCGTCCACGTCGAGCTTCCGATGGACGTACAGGCCAACGTGACCGACCTCGCGGTTCCCGACCCGTCCAGCCGACGGGCAACCTCCGGGGCCGTGCGGCCGGATCCCGACACGATTGACAAGGCTGCAGCCCGACTGTTGAAAGCCGAGCGGCCTGTCCTGCTCGCTGGTGGTGGCTGCCTCGAAGCCGAGGCCGCAGCCGAGGTCAGAAAGGTCGCCGAGTATCTGGACGCGGCTGTCGTGGTGACCATGATGGGCAAGGGCGTCTTCCCCGAGGATCATCCCCTCGATGCCGAGCACACCGGTGCCAATGGCACCCTGGTCGGCAACCACATGACCAGGAACGCGGATGTGATCCTGGCGGTGGGTACGCGGTTTGCGGAGCAGACCTCCTCGTCCTACATGGACGGAATGTCGTTCTCAGTCCCTCCGACCGAAATCATCCACCTGGACATCGATCCGACCGAGATCGGCAAGAACTACCCGACGGCGATCGGTGCCGTATGTGATGCGAAGGCTGGCTTGAACGACCTCTACGACGCCCTCGTCGACCACAACGGATCCGAAGGCGTTGATCGTCCCGCCTACCGGGAGGAGATCGCGAAGCTCCGGGCCGAGTGGAAGGAAATGCTGACCGGCCGCTGGACCGGAAAGCTCTCGCTCAGCCAGGTGCTTCACAAGTCACGCGAAGTCCTGCCCCGGGAAGCGATCGCGATCGCTTCGGCCGGCCACCCCCAGATCCAGGCCTTCCAGGAGTTCCTTTCATACGAGCCCCGGACCTGGCTCAGCCCCGGCGGGTACTCGACCATGGGCTACACGATGCCCGCAGCGATCGGTGCGAAGCTGGCTCGACCGGATGTCCCGGTTGTCGGCTTCGCCGGTGACGGCGACCTGCAGCAGACCATCCAGGAACTGGCGGTGGCGGCCGAGACAGGAGCCGCGGTGATCATCGCCTGCCTAAACAACACGGGCTGGATCTCGATCAGGGATTTCCAGCGGGGAATGTTCGGCGAGGACCGGGGGTTCTCGACCGAGTTCCGCTCCCGCAAGGGAGACCAGCTGATGCCAGTCGACTTCTGCAAGATCGCCGAGGCCTACAACTGCGGCTCGGAAAAAGTCACTGAGCCAGGCGAGATCGGTCCTGCCTTCGAACGGGCGATGGCCTCCGAGGGTCCCTGCCTGATCGAGTTCGAACTGTCCAGCGAACCGGCCGACAGCGAAGGCGTGAACATCGGCCACTGGGACCTCCCGAAGCCCGCCTACCTTCCCTGACCAACCAGACGACCGAGGAGCGAGCAAGGTGAATCACGAAACTCCGGAGCGCGACCCGAACGGGGCGGCCCAGCGGCTGCGCGACGAGTCGGACGCTCATGTCCTCAAGTGCATGGGCGACGTCGACATGGGGCTGGTTGAAGGGGAAGGCGTCAGGGTGAGGGACGCCGACGGCAACGAATACCTGGATGCGATCTCGGCCGAGTGGGTCCTCAATCTCGGCTTCCGCCATCCCGAGATCAAGCAGGCCATGGAAGAGCAGTTCGGCAAGATCGACTATGTCTCGCCGGTATTCGAAGACGAGGCACGAACGGCCTACGCGAAGAAGCTGGCCGAGCTTGCGCCGGGAGCCCTCTCCAAGGTTCTCTACGGTCTGTCGGGAGCCTCTGCGGTCGAAGGCGCGATGCACCTGGCGATGCGGACCACCGGGGGCACGGATTTCGTCTGCCTCGATGCTGCTTTCCACGGACGGACCTTCGCCACGATCGGACTCACCTATGTGAACCCGGGCATGGTCGAGGGCTCCAACAAGGGACTCGACCGCTACTTGCCCAGGCAGATGCGGGTTCCCAATTACTACTGCTACCGCTGCCCGCTCGGTCTGAAGAGGGAGACCTGTGATCTGGCCTGTGCCGAGCATGTCGACTGGGCCCTGGACAAGGGGCATCTGAACGGGCCTGCCGGCGTGATCGTGGAGCCCTACCAGGCCAACGGAGGCATGGTTCCGGCTCCCGATGGATACCTGGAGAGGGTCCACGAGATCGCCAGGTCTCACGAAGTGCCACTGATCGTCGACGAGATCCAGGGTGCCTTCTGCCGCTGCGGCCCGATGTACGCGTCGGAGCGGGCCGGCATCGAGCCGGAGATGATCATCCTCGGCAAGGCGATGGGTGGGGGCCTGCCGCTCTCGGGCACGATCACGACCCCCGAGTATTCGGCTCTGCTCCCCTGGGAGTACGGCTTCACCCAGGCCGGAAATCCGCTTGCCTGCGCCGCCGGTCTGGCGATGGTCGAGGTGATGGTTCGCGATGACCTCCCCGACAATTCAGAGAGGATCGGGACGATGATGACAGGCGAGCTCGAGAAGCTGAAAGAGGAGTCCAGGCTGATCGGTGACGTCAGGGGTCAGGGCCTGATGATCGGAGTGGAACTCGTTAGGGACAGGGAAACGAAGGAACCGGCATTCGAGGAGACCGATCAGCTGATGGCAGCCTGTCTGGAGCACGGGCTGATGATCGGCAAGACCGGGCCGGTCTTCGGTTCCAACGGCAACGTGGCCAAGTTCAAGCCGGCGGTCAACGTCAACGAGGAAGACGCGATGGAGATGATCGAACTGTTCACTCTCGCGTTACGTGACGTCGAGGCCACCCTGTGAAGAGGGACGTCAGCTTCATAGCGGCACTCGACTTCGAGGACCGCTCGGCCGGTGAGGTTCTGGAGAGCCTCCAGGACGCCGGGTACGACTCGGTCGAGTGGACCATGGCCCATGTCGAAGACCTCAGGCAGCCCGCCTCGGCGCTCGCCTGCCAGATGGACCTGGTGACCGGGGGCGAGACCGCGGTTGCCGAAACCCTGCGGGCGATCGAGGCCGCAGCGGAAGCGGGGATCGGAATCGTCAACGTGCTCACCGGGCCGAACCTCTGGGAAGAGGGCGCGAAGTACCGCGATGACGAGGAAGCCTGGTCGACCGCGCTCGGGGCTCTCGAGCAGATCACTGCCAACGGAGAAAGTGCCGGGGTGAAGATCGGGTTCGAACCCTGCTGGGGGACCCTTGCCCATGACGCTGCCACTGCGCAGCGGGTCCTCGATGCCGTGCCGGTATCTGTCAC
>JAGQUT010000120.1 GCA_020438355.1 Solirubrobacterales bacterium
GGCGCATCGGCCGCCCCATCGGGGAACATGCCGACCCGCGCGCCTGTGGCGGGGGCCAGCCGCAAAAGCCGGTCAAGCACCGGCCTCTCCATCGCCAGGATCAGGCCAAAGCGGGCGAAATCTCCCTGCGCCACCTGCCGGGCACGCAGGCCGGTCAGGTCATAGCCGCGCCGCCTTGCCTCGGCCACCATGTCGGGATGGGGCGCCTCGCCGATATGCCAGGCGCCGGTCCCGGCGCTGTCGGTCCCCGCGTCCACACCCCCCGCCCCGGAGCGGGCGCGAAACACCGCCTCGGCGGCGGGAGAGCGGCAGATATTGCCCAGACAGACGAAGAGGATAGGCTGCATCCCACCCCCATGCCGGAAAGGAGGCCCCATGTCAAAACCCGCCATCGGGGTCCTGACCGCGCCGTGGCGGCTTTCGTCGAAAATCTCCTCTCTTCCCCTTAAAGCTTCTTCGTTGCCCAAATACTCCGGGGGAATCGCCGCGCCCTGCGGCGATGGGGGCAGCGCCCCCTCTTCGCTATCCGATGGACAGCCCAATCCGCCTGTGACAGGCTTGCGCCATGCCGCATGACGA
>JAGQUT010000121.1 GCA_020438355.1 Solirubrobacterales bacterium
GGCCGGTTTCGTCCCCGAAGTGCTCGAAATGGACCTGATCGACGAGGTAATTCCGGTCAGTGATGACGATGCGCTCCGCACGGCCCGAAAGCTTGCCTCGACCGAGGGGATCCTCGGCGGGATCTCCGCCGGGGCAAACGTCCATGCCGCCCTCGATCTGGCGGCCCGGCCGGAAATGGCAGGCGGCAGGATCGTCACCGTGATCTGCGACAGCGGCGACCGATACATGTCACTTCCCTTCTTCGCAACCTGACCGCGACGGCAACCTTCTAGGCTCTTCGGGTGGCCGAAGACCTGATCACCCGGACCTTCGGGGGCGTCCGCTCCCACATCGCCGCTGCCCGTGGCCGCGATCCCGCGACGGCCAATGTCTCCAGCCTGGAGATCCTGCTGACCTGGCCGGGGGTGCAGGCCCTGCTGGCCTATCGCCTGGCCAACCGGTTCAGGCGATCCGGAATTCCGCTGCTTCCATTCGCCGTGTCCTATCTGAGCCGCGCGATTACAGGCATCGAAATCCATCCCGATGCGAGGATCGGGCCGGGACTCTTCATCGACCACGGCGCAGGCGTGGTGATCGG
>JAGQUT010000122.1 GCA_020438355.1 Solirubrobacterales bacterium
TGTTCGGCGACCGCGCGGACGATGTCGTTTCTGCCGTCAGGGAAGTAGTGGTAGAGAAGGTTGCGGGTAACGTCGGCGCGCTCGGCGACCTCGTCGAGGCTGAAATCACTGAAGCCGGACCGGGCCACCAACGGCATTGCCGCCGCGATCAACTGGGCCCGCCGGGCGTCCTTGCTCAGTCGACGGGGTCCCCGGGTGACGGGGCTCGCGGTCAGATTGTCGGCGGAGGTGGTGGGCACTTTCCCGATGCTACTAGCCGCTCCGGGCTATTTACGAAATATCAACTTGACAAAATAACAATAGAGGCGCTACGGTTCCGGTGAGGGGTTCGAGAACCAAGGAGAGGGAGAACATGTTCAGGCAACGCAAGTCCGATGTGACACATCTTGCAGCCAGGTGCGGAGCGGGGAGTCACCGAGGTACCGGCGCAGGGCGCCGCACGGCCACCAGTCTTTCCGGAGTGTTGCTGGCTCTCGTCTCGCTGGCGGCATTCGTGACGGCTTCCGCCTACGCATCTCTCAACTACCTGCCCCACAAGCTCGCGGTCAAGACCAACAACAAGT
>JAGQUT010000123.1 GCA_020438355.1 Solirubrobacterales bacterium
CGTAGCATCCGGGGGTTAACGATGCCCCCGAAAGCGACCATGGAAACACCACCTGAGGACCCCCTCGCGCCGTTCAGCGACGACGTCAAGCGTTGGTTTTCTGCCTCATTCGAGGGCGCAACCCCGGCGCAGGCACTCGGATGGCAGTCGATCTCGTCCGGCACAGACACCCTGATCTGCGCTCCGACCGGATCGGGCAAGACTCTCGCCAGCTTCCTCTGGGGCATCGACCAGCTGGCCCGCACTAGGCTCTCCGTCGCAAAAGGGGAGATCCCCGAGCCGGAACCGGGGGTCCGGCTGGTCTATGTGTCTCCTCTCAAAGCCCTCTCCTATGACATCGAGAGGAACCTTCGGGCGCCGCTCAGGGGCATCGGTGTCGACCTGTCGGTCGGCATCCGTACGGGAGATACCTCCCAGACCGAGAGAAACCGGATGCGGCGCGAACCGCCCGAGATCCTGATCACGACCCCCGAGTCCCTCTACCTGATGATCTCTTCCGGTGCCCGCGACATCCTGACCGGTGTCGAAACTGTGATCGTCGACGAGATTCACGCG
>JAGQUT010000124.1 GCA_020438355.1 Solirubrobacterales bacterium
CTGCCTCACCGTGATTCTCGTGTCGGGGTCATCTGGGATCACGATGTCTCCGTTTCCAGGATCTTCTCCACCCTCGAGCGCCGACCCATTGACAGTCCCGCCAACTATGTGGTCGGTGACCCAGTAGCGGGCGCCCAACTGCAACGGAATCGAGGTCTGGACGTTGTTGAGCATGTTGACGCATGGGCAACCGAATTCGTCGGCATCACATTGATGGAATGAGCAACCGTCACAAACCCCAATGAACCAGGTTGGCTGCCAGCCTTCGGCGATCGCGAGGCGGGTAAACCAATCATTGGTACAGGACAAGACCCAAACAACAGTTAGACGAGACGCGTAATGCCCGCTCCACTCCACGGAGATGAGGCGCCCCGGCCTCATCGGCAAGTCAGCCGCGCCCAAGTCTGTGGCGCTAATGACCGTCGAGTTCTCGTTGTCCTCGAAGCCAAAACTCTCGGAAATGCCAGACTCGATCGTGCTCGCGTCGACGTAGATCAGGAAATTGGGAGCCGAGAGAGACCCGGGGCATTGTTCCCTAAGAAATCCAGGG
>JAGQUT010000125.1 GCA_020438355.1 Solirubrobacterales bacterium
TCGGTGATGTCGACCTCGCCGTGGCCGTATCCACGCACTTCGTGGCCCTCGTTTTCGGCCGCCAGCAAGACGTCATGACCGAGCATCCCGTGGGCTCCAAGCACGGTGATCTTCATCAGACGATCTCGATTTCCGCCCGGTCGCCGACCAGGAGCTGCATGGTCTTTGGCAGGGAGTCACTGCGGGTAACCCGGACTTCGCGACCGAGCAGGCTGGCCTCGATACGGGCGGCCTGGTTCTCGACCGAGGATCCGGCCAGGAGAATGGAATGCTCGATCTCCGAGTTGATCACGCGGACGTCATCACCGATCGAGGTGTAGGGGCCGATGTAGGCACCTTCGACCAGCGCGCCGCGACCTATAACAGCCGGCCCGCGGACCAGCGAGTCGCGAAGCACCGCACCCTCCTCGACGATTACCCGGCCTTCCACCCGGGAGTTTTCAATCGTTCCGTCGAGACTGGTTTCGATGTCGTCCAGCACGAGCCGGTTGGCCTCGAGCATGTCGGAAAGCTGTCCGGTGTCCTTCCACCATCCGGTAACGA
>JAGQUT010000126.1 GCA_020438355.1 Solirubrobacterales bacterium
GGACAGCATCGTCTCGGTGCTCACCAACTCCACCGTGCTGCTGGCGTTCCCGCACACCGTGTTCTTCGCGCTCTCCACCGCTGCCGCGGTGGTGATCGGCGTCTCGGCCTGGCACCTGCTGCGCCGCAACGAGGTCGAGGTCTTCACGTCGTCCGTGAGGTTCGGCGTCGTCTTCCTGCTCATCGGCACGCTGGCGGGTGGACTCGCCGGCCACGCCCAGGGACAGCTCATGACCGAGCAGCAGCCGATGAAGATGGCGGCCGCCGAGGCGCTCTACAACACCAAGGAGGGGGCGGGGCTGTCGCTCTTCGCGGTGGCGCCGTTCGAGCATCATCCCGAGCGCCTCAGCTTCAACATCCAGATCCCGCATTTGCTCTCGTTCCTGTCCACGAACACCCTCAACGGCAAGGTCGAGGGGCTCAACCAGATCCAGGCGCGGTACGAGCAGCAGTACGGGCCCGGCGACTACATGCCGACGGTCGGGCTGACCTACTGGGCCTTCCGCATCATGGCCGGGGCCGGCGTCGCGATGCTCGCACTG
>JAGQUT010000127.1 GCA_020438355.1 Solirubrobacterales bacterium
GGTGGTTCTTGGCCTCTTGGCGCTGCCCGCAATGATTAGCGCACAAAATGTCACGCCAACAGTCACAGTCACTCAAAATGATACGCTCGGTTCGTTCCTGGCTGATGGCAATGGCATGACCCTTTACTTGTTCCTCAAGGATGAGCCCGGCGTCACCAACTGCTACGGCACGTGCGCCGAAAACTGGCCGCCGCTGCTGGTTGAGGGCGACCCGGTCGCGGGTGATGGCGTCGACGCCGCCATGCTTGGCACAACTGAGCGCACCGACGGCGCGATCCAGGTCACCTACAACGGCTGGCCGCTCTACTACTATGCCAAAGACGTCGCCCCCGGCGACACTGTCGGCCAGGAAGTCGGCAACGTGTGGTATGTCGTCTCCCCAGCCGGTGAACAGATTCCCCCCGCGGCAGCCGCTGCGGCCGAGGTGGCTGCAACCGAAGCGATGACCGAAACCACGGCCATGACCGATACCATGGCGATGACCGATACCGCCGCAATGACCGAAACCATGGCCATGACCGACACTGCCGCAATGGC
>JAGQUT010000128.1 GCA_020438355.1 Solirubrobacterales bacterium
TGAAGCTGCGCCGGGCGAAGGTCGTTTCCGCCGAGCCGCTGGAAATCTCGCTTGACGGCTCGGATGAAATTCGCAAGGCCTGGGCGGATGAGACGATGGTCGGTCCCTGTGAAACGGGCGACGATGTGGTTGTGAACGTTGAAGCCCTCGACCTGGGTCTTGGTTCGGGCGGTTTCGACGTTGTTCACGTCAACCTGACCCGTGGCCTTGCCGGAGAAGGATCGGCCTCCGAGCATGTGATGAAACTGAACTACACCTCGCTTCAGCACCCGGTGGGGACGATAGAGAGGGAAACAGGCACCGGTCCCGGGGATCCGGTGCCGGTGCTTGCGATCGGCCTGCACGGTCATCTCGCACCCGCTGCCTGGGCGGCCGCCGAGAACGGAGCGGGGGAGATCGGATACATCCAGACCGGCGGAGGAGCCCTCCCTGGTGCTTTCTCGCGGGATGTGAAGACACTGCTCGACAGGGGGCTCCTGGTAGGGCACGTCACCGCTGGCCCTGCCTATGGTGGCAAAGATGA
>JAGQUT010000129.1 GCA_020438355.1 Solirubrobacterales bacterium
AGAACGGCCCTCCGTTTACAACACGGACTCTAGCGCCGCAAGGGCAATGGACCCTAAACCCTGGGTCTAAGCCCCTTGATTTCAAGCCCTTGCCCGCGCCCGCGCGCCAGGCGGTCCCTTCCCGGCCCCGCGCCGGGTCGAAACGGCAAGAATCGGGCCCGATGGCCCGGCCCCGGTCCGATGTAACGGCGAAAGAAGGAAAGTGGCGGGAGCGACGGGACTTGAACCCGCGGCCTCTGGCGTGACAGGCCAGCGCTCTAACCAACTGAGCTACGCCCCCGCAAACGGCGAGGCGTTGATGTAGAGGCTCGACCATACCCTGTCAAGGAGAGCCGACGCCGGAAACCGCTCGGCAATCCGGGGACGTGAGAATTGCTTGACTGTCCGACCCTCCCTGACCCATCAATCGCGGCGAAGCGATGTTGCAGAAGACGGACATTGAGAGTTCCCTGCGCTCCGGCGTGCCGCTCTTCGAGGGCATTCCGGACGAAGGCATCGAACGCGCGGTCGCCGTGGCCCGGA
>JAGQUT010000012.1 GCA_020438355.1 Solirubrobacterales bacterium
GTTGTCACCCTTCCAGATAGTCGCTCCGAGGATCATCGAGTAACCGATCAGCCCCCAGATCGACATGTGGATGCCGAGGAAACGCGCGTATTTGCTCTGCTCGACCAGGGCGCAGCCACCACCTCCCCCCGCGCACTGGAAGGGCTCTTCGACGATCAGGGCCTTCCAGGCGATGTAGCCGGCGACCACGAGCCCGATCAGGCAGAGAGTTGCTGCGGTGGTCCGGATGATCCCTTCGCCACGGCTGCCTCCGGTGCGGTATCCCCAGATCGCGAAGCCCAGGGCGACCGCCGCCACCACGATGAACAGGAGCCCGATCTCGATCGGGATGTCCCGGCTGATGATGTACCTCTGGTCGTCGAGCATCGGCCTGCGAGCCTACACGGGCCGGGCGTCCGGTTCCTCGCTCGCGGTCGTTCGGTCATCAGGATCGCGCGTGCCGTAGAAGACGATCAAACGGCAGGTATTGACGACGAACAGCATCGTCATTGCGGTGGCTGAGGCGACGCACCACTGGCAGATCGCCAGGATCTCCCAGAGCTCCAGATAAGTCAGGTACAGGCTGAACCCGAAGCCGAAGAGTGAAAGAAAGAACGCCGCCATGCGGGCGTTGTCTCCCCGCCACGCCGTGGCGAAAAGGATCATGGAGTATCCGACTACCCCGAGGACCGACACATGAACGCCCTGGATCCTCGAATAGCTGCTGTGCTCGACGGCGGCGCAGCCACCGCCTCCTCCGACGCACTGCGGAATCTGGTTCAGGACCTCGACCGAAACCACGACGTAAGTGGCGACTCCCAGTCCCGCGAGACCGAGAATCGCTGCGGTCATTCGAAGTATGCGTTCGCCGCCTTCGAGGCCGCGGCGGATGCCCCAGATTGCGCCGATCGTGCCGATCAGCAGCAGTACCAGAAGCACCCCGAAGAGCACCGCCGGTATGCCGTGGGTCAGCAGATGGAGCTGATCACCCACGGCACCTGGCTCATGCAGCAGCCGGTTCGGATTCCCTGTGGTTGTCAGCCACCAGGTCCACGAACTCGCCCATGATCTCGTTCATGTCGAAGTCCTTTGGTGTGAAGACCCCGGCAACTCCGGCTTCCTTCAGCCTCGCTGCGTCCTCCGGCGGAATGATCCCGCCCGCCACGACCGGCACGTCGACGCCTTCCTCCTTGAGCAACCGGACGACTTCCGGGATCAACTCGAGGTGGGAACCGGACAGGATCGAAAGCCCGATCAGGTCGACGTCCTCCTGGACTGCCGACTCGACGATCTGCTCGGGGGTGAGGCGAATGCCCTGATAGACAACTTCCATCCCCACGTCACGGGCGCGGAGGGCAATCTGTTCCGAGCCATTCGAGTGTCCGTCGAGACCGGGCTTGCCGACCAGCAGACGGATCCGGTGGCCGATCTGGTCCGAGACCTCGTCCACCCGGGCCCTCACCCCGGCCAGTGATTCGCGGTCGCCGGCCGGTGCGGCTCCGCCAACACCCGTCGGGCCACGGTAGGCGCCAAATACCTCACGAAGAGTGGCAGCCCACTCGCCGGTCGTCGCGCCCGCCTTGGCGGCAGCAATCGTGGCCGGCATGATGTTCTCGTCCGTCCCGGCGACCCGGGCAACCTCGGCCAGGGCTTCGTCAACGGCAGCCTGGTCACGGCTCGAACGCCACTGGTCGAGGGCATCGACCCGTTCCTTCTCGACCTGCGGATCCGGCTTCATGATGCCGCCGTCAGCGCTGGCTGTCAGCGGTGAATCCTCGGTCTCGGTGTACCGGTTCAGGCCGACCACCGTCTGTTCGCCGTTCTCGATGCGGGCGAAACGCTCGCGGTGTGATTCGACAAGGCGGGCCTTCATGTACGGGACGGCTTCGACCGCGCCGCCCTTCTCGGCGACGACTGCCATCTCGTCACGGGCGCCGGCCATGAATTCGTCGACCAGCCCTTCCATTACGACCGAGCCTTCGAAGATGTCCGGGTATTCGAGCATGTCGGTCTCGAATGCCAGTACCTGCTGGATGCGGAGGCTCCACTGCTGGTCCCAGGGGCGGGGGAGACCCATCGCCTCGTTCCAGGCGGGCAGCTGGAGGGCCCGGGCGCGAGCGTCGCGGGCCAGGGTCACGGCCAGGGCTTCCACCACGATGCGCTGGATGTTGTTTTCCGGCTGGGCTTCGGTCAGGCCGAGCGAGTTGACCTGGACCCCGTAGCGGAACCGCAGCATCTTCTCGTCTGTGACGCCGTAACGCTCCCTGCCGATTTCGGTCCAGAGGCGACCCATCGCCTTGAGCTTCGCGATCTCCTCGATGAAACGGACACCGGCGTTGACGAAGTAGGAAATACGGCCGAAGACCTTCGGGAAATCCTCGTCGGAAACCTGGCCACGGGCCTTGACTTCGTCCAGGACAGCGATCGCTGTGGACATCGCGTAGGCGATCTCCTGAACGGGTGTGGCACCGGCCTCCTGCAGGTGGTAGCTGCAGATGTTGATCGGGTTCCAGCTCGGGATCTCGTTGACCGTGAAAGCGACCATGTCCGCGATCAGGCGCATCGAGGGTTCCGGCGGGAAGGCGTAGGTACCGCGGGAGAGGTACTCCTTGATGATGTCGTTCTGGGTGGTGCCCTTGAGCTGGGCCCGGTCGACGCCGGTGTTTTCCGCCGCGGCGACGTAAAGGCCGAGCATCCAGGCGGCGACGGCGTTGATCGTCATCGACGTGTTCATGTTGTCGAGCGGGATCTGGTCGAGCAGTGTCTCCATGTCGCCCAGGTTTGCCACGGAGACGCCAACCTTTCCTACCTCGCCCCGCGACAGGGCGTGATCGGGGTCGTATCCGGTCTGGGTCGGAAGGTCGAATGCGATCGAGAGTCCGGTCTGGCCCTTGGCCAGGTTGCTCCGGTAAAGCTCGTTCGATCGCCGGGCATCGGAGTGGCCCGCGTAGGTGCGCATCACCCAGGGGCGATCGCGGTCGGGCAGGCGGTGGTCGCTCATGATGCCGATTCTACCGGCGAGTCAGCTGATCTGGACCCCGGGAGCAGAGTGTGAATGCGTCACGCAGCATTTGGAACAAGGTCACGGGTCCGCACCCTTCACGCAGTTGGTGTGTTTAGGCTTTTCATATGCGTTCCCTCATCAAGAACCCCCTCCTGAAGGCGGCCGTCGCCGTCCTGTCGATTGGCGCCATGGCATTCGCTGCCACTGCCGCTGCCAACACGATCACGATCTACCGCAACAATCTCGACACCGTGGACGCCCGGTCCCAGATTCACCAGATGGCGCCCAACGCGAAGTGTGAGCGGGGCGGGTCGCCCAAGGCCTTCCGGTTCAGGCTCGGTCCGAAGGCCAGGGAGTGCTTCTACCGGGTGCCGATGGTTGGTCAGAACATGCAGGTCACCGGTATCGCCCGTATCTTCAAGTCGACCCCGCGGAAGGTGCTCAAGCGTGCCTACGCCGGCGTCAGCCTCCGCCAGGCCAGGGATGGCAGCCGCTACCAGCTCGTCGTCTGGCCCCACACCCGTCGCTACGGGCTTCGCAAGGTCCAGCCTTCGGGCGCGATCGACAACTTCGGCAGCCGCAAGGCGGGCAACATCGTGCGTGGGCCGGGCCTCGCCAACCGCATCACCCTGAGGGCCTTCAACGGTCCGAACGGCGGTGCCCAGATCGTCGGCTTCGTCAACGGCAAGAAGGTTGCTGCGGCCCGTGACGACCAGGGCAACTCGCTGGTCGGCCGAGACACCAGCTTCTCGATCGGCTCGAAGCAGAGCGCTCGCGGCGCGATTGGCTCCTTCGTCGACATCCGCGTAGCAATCCCGGACCCCTACTAACAGGAGTCGGCACCGGCGCTGCCGGGCCTCCCAGTTCAACCCGCCCGCCCATAGATTGCATTGACGGTTGGGCGGGCTCTGGTCGAGGTTGAACGAAGCAGGCCAGGGTTGGCGTGCAACGAAAAAGGGCCCCTTTGAGGGGGCCCCATTTCGGTTAATTCCTTGGTCGTTAGCTGGAGGCTATGACTTCGGAGCACCAGACGGGAAGGAGCGGCTTGTCGTAGAGATCGATGACCGTCTCCCGGATCTCCGAGACCTGTGGCGAGTGCCACCAGGCTTCGAAGTCGGACTTCTTTTCCCAGCGGGTGATCTGCCGGAAAAGAAGCGGATCTTCATCCGAGCGGTAGATCTCCCAGCTGGTCGCACCGAACTCGGAAGCCATCGCCGCAGCGGGCTCCCATCGGTCGATCCAGCGCTGCGACCTGAATGGCGTCACATGCCAGCTGATCTCGGAGATGTAGCTCATCGGTCTTCCTTCTTCCCTTGTTTTGAGTCCTAGGCTCCGACTTCGGCCCGGATTGCGCCCGGACCTTCCTCTTCGCGGCCTTCATCCTCGCTCTCGGCACCGACCAGGATGGCGATCTTGCCGAGATGGCGATTCTCGTGAAGCATCTGGTGTGCCTCCGGAACGCCGTCGAACTCCATGGTCTTCCACAGCACCGGCTGGACCTTGCCTTCGGCCATCAGCTGGTTCGCCTTCATGCACTCGTAAGCGTTGGCGAAGTGGGAACCGAGGATTTCCTTCTGGCGCATCCAGAGGTGGCGCACGTCGAAGTCGAGCGTGTACCCGGAGGTTGCGCCGCAGATCACGACCTTGCCGAACGGCTTGACGACGAAGACCGAAGCGGGGAAAGTGGCCTGGCCGACGTGTTCGAACACGACGTCGGGCGAATCACCGAGGATCGACTTGACCTTCTTGGCGAAACCGACAGAGGCCTTGAAACGGGCCTTTTCCTCTTCGGGGGTCTCGTTTCCGGTCCGCATCATGTCCTTGAACTCGTTGCGGTTGATGTAGTCGACCGCGCCGAGCTGCTTGACCAGCTCGCCCTTCTCGTCAGACGAAACGATGCCAACGGCGTTGGCTCCGGCAGCCTTGCAGAGCTGGACGGCGAACACGCCAAGTCCACCCGCTGCGCCCCAGATCAGGACGTTGTGTCCGGCCTGGATCTTCGCCCGGTTCATCAGCATCCGGTAGGCGGTGAAGTAGGTGAGACCGTAGGAGCTGGCTTCCGCCCATGAGAGGTTCTTCGGACGCGGCAGCAGCTGCTGGGCCTGGACCTTGGTGAACTGGGCGAAAGAGCCCCAGGTGGTCTCGTAACCCCAGATCTTCTGGCTGGGCGCAGCCATCGGGTCGAGGCCGTGGACCTCGACATCCTCGTATGAGGCCTGGTTGCAGTGGACGACGACTTCGTCGCCGACCTTCCAGCGGGTCACGCCCTCGCCGACCTTCCAGACGATGCCGGATGCGTCGGAGCCACCGATGTGATGGCCGTACTCGGGGTGGTCGCCGTAGGGGAAGACCGAAACGGGCTCAGCGAGGCCGGCCCAGACGTTGTTGAAGTTGACGCCAGCAGCCATTACTCGGACGATCACCTCGAAAGCTCCGGGCTCCGGAGTCTCGATGTCCTCAAGCTGGAACGCCTTGTTCGGCTCGTTGCCCTCTGTTTCGGGGCGGATGACCCAGGCGGCCATCTTCTCGGGCAGCTCTCCCGGCTGCACGTCAAGCTTGCTCACTTCAGCGAGGTCAGGGGACACATCGCTCCTCTCAGGTTTCGATAGGGGACCGGGAAGTTCGGGAGCATCGTACAAAGGGCCAGTCCCAGACGGAGGTTTAGGCAAGACTCAAAAATTGTTATCAAGTTGGTAGGCTGGTTTTGTCGTCCGATGTGAAACCTCCGAATCCGGAAGATGCTCTCGAGAACCCTTACAGCCACCCTTGTAGCCCTCCTGGCGATGCTCGCCATCGTTGGCTGCGGGGCGGCCGGAGAGAAGATCGGAACCGACGCCACTAATGACGCCGAAGTTCGCGTCACCACCACCACCAACTTCATTACCGACATCGTCGGCGAGGTCGGAGGAGAGAGGGTGGCGATCGACGGGCTTCTCGGGCCCGGAGTGGACCCGCACCTGTACAAAGCCAGTGCCGGCGACGTGACCCGGCTGCGGGAAGCCGACATCGTCTTCTACAACGGTCTCTACCTGGAAGCCAAGATGCAGGACGTCTTCGAGGAGATCAACGAAGACAAACCGGTCGTGGCGGTCAGTGACGGGATGCCGCGCGAGCAACTGCTGTCTCCCCCGGCGGGAGCGGCTCCGGAGGAGGAGTACGACCCCCACGTCTGGTTCAACGTTGACCTCTGGAAGCACGCGGTCGAATCGGTCAGGGACGGGCTGATCGAGGTCGATCCGGAAGGTGAGGCCACCTACAGGCGAAACGCGGCCGCTTACCTCAGGAAACTGGACAGGCTGGACCGGGAGACGGAGCGCAAGATCGCCTCTATCCCCGAGCAGCGCAGGGTCCTGGTCACCTCCCACGATGCTTTTCGCTATCTCGGTGATCGTTACGGCATCGACGTAGCGGCGATCCAGGGAATCTCCACCGCCGGCGAAGCCACGACAGAAGACATCGAGCGGGTCGCCGCGTTGATCGCGGACCGTGGCGTGAAGGCGGTCTTCATCGAGTCGAGTGTGCCTCCCCAGACGATCGAGGCCGTTCTGGCCTCTGCCGCCGAGCAGGGCGGGGACGCCGTTGTCGGCGGTGAACTCTTCTCGGACGCGGCCGGGGAGCAGGGGACCAGAGAGGGCACCTACATCGGAATGGTCGAAAGCAACGTGAACAACCTCGTCGAAGGTCTGAAATGAGTACGGAAACCGATCCGGTTGCCTCGCCCGGCCAGGCGCCCGCCCTGGAAGTGGAGAGACTCACGGTTTCCTACTCTTCGCGCCCGGTTTTGTGGGACGTCGACGCCCGGATCCCGGCGGGCCGGCTGGCGGCGGTCGTGGGACCAAACGGAGCTGGCAAGTCAACCCTTCTGAAGGCCGTCGTCGGTCTGCAGGGAGTGGACACCGGCCGGATCACGGTGGAGGGATTCCCGGCGTCATCGGCGCTGGATCGGATCGCTTACGTCCCCCAGAGGGACGAGGTCGACTGGGACTTCCCCATCACCGTCGAGGAGGTCGTCGAGATGGGCCGGTACCGGTCAACCGGCTGGATCCGGAGGCTACGGGCCGAGGACCGCGACATCGTTGCCGACTCGATCGACCGGGTCGGCATGACTCCCTTCCGCAAACGTCAGATCGGTGAACTCTCAGGCGGACAGAGGCAGCGCGTATTCATCGCAAGGGCACTGAGCCAGCAGGCACCGGTGATGCTGCTCGACGAACCCTTCGCCGGTGTTGACGCCAGAACTGAATCGGCCCTGCTGGACCTGCTGGCTGGTTTCCGGGACGAAGGGCGCACGGTGATCGTCGTCCACCACGACATCGCCACCGTTCGCGCGAGGTTCGACTGGGCCCTCCTGCTGAACGTCCGGACAGTGGCCTGCGGTCCGGTTGCCGAGTCACTCTCCGACCGGAATCTCCGCCGGGCCTATGGAGGGGTGAGCGGGGAAGGTGACCCGGAGGGCGCGACGTGGATTGGCTGATCGACCTCCTGCCGCTGAGCTACACCGATTCGGTCGTATTCCTCGGAGCCGTGATCCTCGGTGTGGCGGCAGGGGTTCTTGGTGCCTTCGCGGTGCTCCGTCAGCGCAGCCTGGTCGGTGACGCCCTCTCTCACGCGACGTTGCCCGGGGTTTGCGTGGCCTTCATCGCCACCGGCGCCAAGGATGCTTCCACGCTGGCAATAGGTGCGGCCGCTGCGGGGCTGGTCGCCGCGACGATGATCCTGATCATCGAGAGGACCGACCGGATCAGGCCGGATGCCGCTATCGGTGTGGTGCTCTCGGGCTTCTTTTCGCTCGGAATCGTGTTGCTGACCTACCTCGCGAACTTCAACAATTCGAATCAGGCGGGGCTGGACACCTACCTTTTCGGCCAGGCCGCCGGACTGCTCGAGCAGGATCTCACGGTGATGGGTCTGCTCTGCCTGATCTCGCTGGCCGGGGTGGCTTTGGCCTTTCGCCCACTCAAGACCGCACTCTTCGACATGGCATTCGCCGGTTCGGTCGGCTTGCCGACGCGCCTGCTCGAGCTGGCGATGACCGCGATGCTGGTGATTGCGATCGTGATCGGGGTCCGGACGGTAGGCGCGATCCTGATGGTCGCGATGCTGGTCGTTCCGACCATTACCGCGCGACAGTTCACCTCCCGGCTCTCGATCCTTCTCGTCCTTTCCGGCCTATTCGGAGCTGCGGTCGGGTCGATCGGGGCTCTGATCTCCAACTCGGGTGGTCTGCCGACCGGACCGGTGATCGTCCTCGTCGGATTCGTCTTCGCGATGACGGCGATCCTGCTGGCGCCGGGACGTGGCGTTGCCTGGCGGGCCGGAAAGATCATGCGTGACCGTCGGCGGGCGGCGACCGAAGGTGTCCTGATCGATCTGGAGACCGCCCTTCACGCCGGAGCGCCGCCGACCCCCGAGGAGCTGGCCACCGTCAGCGGCCGCCCCCTGAGAACTGTGAAGAGAGCGCTGACCGACCTCGACCGGGCCGGTTCTCTGCGACGTGACGGTGACCGCGTCTACCTCTCCGAGGCAGGTGCCGCAGCCGTCCACACGCTGCTGGACCGCCGTGATCTCTGGACTCTCTGGCTCGAGTACGGATGGAGGCTCGACATCCCGGATGCCCGTGAACCGGACCCGCGAAGGCTGCGGGAAACGCTCGGGGACGACCTGACCGATCAGCTGCTGGCGATGGCGTCGGAAGAACAGGCGGGATCGTGAGCGACGATCTAGCAATCATTCTCACTGCCGGACTGCTGGGCACGGCGGCCGGCCTGCTCGGACCCTTTCTTGTGCTGCGCCGGCAGGTGCTGCTGTCCGATGCGGTTTCCCACGCAGTCCTGCCCGGGATCGTGATCGTCTTTCTGCTGTTCGGAAGCAGGGCGCCGGTGCCCGTGATCATCGGGGCCGCCGTGTTTGCGGTGATCTGCGTCCTCGGAATCGAGGCGATCCGCAACACCGGGCTGGTCCATTCGGATGCCGCGATCGGGCTGGTCTTCCCGACCCTGTTCGCGCTTGGCGTGCTTGGGGTCACCGAGTTCGCCGAAGGGGTGCACCTTGACCTCGACTCGACGATCTACGGCGAGATCGCCTTCACGCCCTTCCGCACCTGGGAGGTGTTCGGGGTCGAGGTGGTCCGCTCCCTGCCCCTGCTGGGAGCCGTAACCGCCCTGAATGTGCTCCTTCTGGCGCTCTTCTGGAAGGAGATCAAGGTCACTACCTTCGACCCCTCCTTCGCCAGGGTGAACGGGATTTCGCCCGTTGTGATCTCGAGGTGCATCCTTGTTGCCGTCGCGATCACAGCGGTGACAGCATTCGAGTCGGTCGGGGCGATCCTCGTGGTCACCATGCTGATTGTGCCAGCGGCCACCAGCTACCTTCTCACCGTGAGGCTCCTGCCGATGGTCCTGGTCAGCGTGGGTATCGGCTGGATCTCGGCCATGGGCGGGTACTCCTTCGCGATTTCCATGGACGCCTCGATCGGCGGATCGATGGGAATGGTCGCCGCAGCCTGCTTCGTTCTGGCTCTGCTGTTCGCGCCCCGTTACGGGTTCGTGACCCGGGCGCTCGTAAGGGCCCGTCGCCGGTCTGCCGCGAGGAAGCCGGCAGAAGCCGGAACCTGAGCAGTCAGGGAAGGAGCAGGTCGCCGCCGGAGGAGACCCGGCTCAGCCCGACGCCTAGCCTCCCGACGCCGGAACTGGCGGGCGAAGTGAAGAAGTAGATCCCGGTTGGCAGCGCCATGTTGAAGGAGCCCGATCCACCCTTTGTGAGCGGGACGACCTTCTCGACCGGGCCCTGCATCCGGAGCACCGTCGCCCTGCCGGTCAGGTTGGCAATCGCAAAGTTGACGACGGCAGGGGCCTTCCGGTCAGCCTGGTTCTGAGGGGCTGTCCGGTTCTGGTTCAGATAGGGCTGCCGCGGTCCGACCTCCCCGACACCCCTTCCCATGGCGGCTTTCGCCTCGATCGAATCCTCGCTGACGGCAACGCTTACCACCGTCGGGACGGGCGGACGTGGGTCGTTGCCATGGGAGGAGTTGCCGCAGCCCGCTATGGCCGCACAGGCAGCCAGCAGAACCGCAGCTGTGACCAAGGTTCCCCTCACGGCACGAAATCTACCCCACCGTGTGGCGTCAACCGGTCCAGACCGACTCGCGGGCGGCCAGCATGTCATCAAGCTGGCGCTGGATCCGGGCCCTGATCCGCTCGCTGATCACCTGGATCTCGGCCGGATCATCGATCGTCTCGACCGGGTACTCGGCCATGTCGATCGGCTCCATGAAGCGGATCTTGAACTTCGAAGGCATGTACATGAGGGGCGCGGCAAGACCGAAATGGGGAAATGACGGGGTGAGTGGAAAGTAGATCAGCCCCGAAAGCTTCTGCAGAAGCTTCAGATGGGCGAAGATCGGCATCGCCTCCTCGGCCCCTATCAGGGCAACCGGAACGATCGGGACCCTGGCCCGGATAGCGGTCCGGACGAAGCCGCCTCGACCAAAACGACGCAACTTGTACCGCTGCCAGTAGAGCTTGCGGGTTCCCTTCTGTCCCTCGGGAAACACAACCGCCAGGCGACCTTCGTCGTGAAGAAGGCGCTGGGCGTTCTCCCGGTGAGCCGGCACAAGCCCCATCTTGTTGACGATCATCGATACGCCCGGGTACCCCTTGAACCAGTGCTCGCCCAGCATGTAAAGCGGACGGGGCGAAGGGTGCTCGTTCCTTATCGCCTGCATGATCATCGGCGCGTCAGGCGGCAGGGCCCCGGAATGGTTGGACACGATCAAGGCGCCGTTCTCGGATGGAACGTTCTCGATTCCCTCGACCTCGACCCGGAACCAGTACCGGTAGTAGAAGTTGAGGATCGGCTCCATCAGAGAGACGACGGTTTCGCTCCGGCCCCAGTCGTCCAGCGCACGGTCCGGTTCCGCGGCTGGCAGCAGGTCCCGCAGGTCTTCCCGGCTGAGCAGTTCCCGGGCGGCCATCTTTGCTTCCGCCTCCGCAACCTCGCGGGCCTGAGCGAACTCGTCCGGACGGGGGTCCCAGGCAGTCGGCTCTTCCGGGTCACGAACCGCGGACCCGGTCCTCTTTCCGTTCGCCTGTTCGAGCGGACCACCGAACAAAGGGCTGTCGGCTCCAAGCCGGCTTCCACCGAGACCCTGTCTCCTCGCCTCGCTCATATCGAGAACCTCTCGACGAAGGGCAAATCGACAACTGTCGCTTCGACCTCGCCTTCGGCGGTCTCAACCGTCACGGTCGAGTCCGGCTCGGCCTCCTTGCGGAGAATCGCGAGGGCGATCCGTCCGCTCGCGGGAGAGAGGACGGCGGTGCCGACAGAACCGAGGTCCCGATCCCCCAGCCGCACTTTGTCCCCGCTCGAAACGGGTCCGGCGGGTTTCAGGCCCCGGAGGTGCCGGTTCGGGCGCCCCTTGTAGTGGAGGCGGGCGACCGGCTCCTGTCCGATGTAGCAGCCCTTGGTGAAGCTGACCGCCCGTTCGACGATCCCCGCCTCGGCTGGCATGTTCGCTTCGGTCATCTCGGCACCGAAGCGGGGGCGACCGTTCTCAACCCGGAGAATCTCTGCGGCGGCTTCGGAGACCGGGATCGCATCGTCGGCCAGGAGCTGGCTTCTCACTGCGTCAGCCGAGGTCGGCTTACAGATCACGTCCAGACCCTCGTCCGTGGCGACCACGAGGCAATCGGCGCCGGCAATGGTCGCCGGTGTGAAGTCGTTCTCGCCGCCGGGAGCCAGTTCGACAACACCGAAGGTGCCCGGCCCGATCAGCGAGAGAAGTGAGCCGTCCGTTTCGGCCACATCAACCTTGCGGCCGATCTTGTACATGGTCAGGTGCTTCAGCAGGACCGGGCCGGTTTCGGGCTCCGTGTCGATCAGGAACTCCTCATCCGCAAGCCTCAGGATCCGCATGTCCGCCTGCATGTGACCCTTGCGGTCAAGCAACGCGGCGTAGGCACCCGAGCCCGGAGCAAGCTGCTCGGTTTCGTTCGTCACCTGACCCTGGAGGAACTCGGCGGCATCCGGACCGTTGACCTCAATCCAGGCACGCCCGGCACGCTCGACCATTCCGCATTCCTCGCGGATCTGTCGGTACTCGCCGTCCAGGTCCAGTCCGGTGTCAATTGCCATGCGGCGATTGTACGAGTCCCGGTTCGGCGACCGGTGGCCTGCCACTGACCGGTAGGCTTGCGGGCGATGGCTCTCGCCCAGGATTTTCAGGATGTACTCGACTCGCTGCCGGCCGACTGGACCGACCTCGAGTTCGATCTACGCATCGATGACGAGGACCGGTACATCGATGCTTCGGTCCATCTGAGCATGATCAACGCCCAGCCCTACTCGCGTGCCGAGTGGCACTGGCGTGTGCCCGTGGCCCACAGCTTTGGAAAGGCGGCCGCACCGGAGACCGTCAAGGGATTGCTCCACCGCCTCGACGACGAGGGTTTCACGGGCGAGCTGGTCCTGCGGGAAGTACGTGAGGGTCGTTCGGAAGTGGTCCAGATGTGGGGCCGTCCCGAAAGCGTGCGCGAAGAGTTCCGGCAGCGCCGCTCGATCTGAGGCGATCTTGGCCCGGGTTCTTGCGGTCGTCCCTGACCTGATGCTCTCCAGCAAGGTGAGCGCGATGCTCGGTGCGGCCGGCCACGAAGTGACCGTCGTTTCGAAGGCGCCCACGTCCGATTCGTTCGAAGCGGACCTGATCGTCTGTGATCTCGAGTCCGTGGATGCCGTCGAGATCGCCTCGCTACCGGCGCCTGTGATCGGTTTCTACTCTCACGTGGACATCGAGACGCGGGATGCGGGCCGGGATGCGGGACTCGAACTGGTGATTCCCAGATCGAGGATGGCCCGTGAGCTACCCGATCTGGCAGCACGGCTTCTGGCCTGAGGGCAGGAAAAGGCGCTTTCGCGGCGTATATTTCTAGGCCCAGACAAAGCGACCCCTCATTGCGATGCCGCCGGTCGGCACCGGGCTGTGATTAGACTGACCCGGCTCGCCACAATGGCAGGGCGCAATCGACACAAGCCACGGGAGGTTTGACTTCAATGCAAGATCGCGGTCTCGCCGCATACATCGCCGAACTGCTCGGAACCTTTTTCCTTGTATTCGGAATCACTCTGGTCGGCGTGCTTTTCATTGCCGTGGGCGACAACGCCTCGTTCGGCTCTGACTTCGCGGTTGTCGGTCTGACCTATGCCTTCATCCTGACGGCGTTGATCTTCGCCTTCGGAGGCGCCAGCGGTGGCCATTTCAACCCCGCAATCACCCTCGGTGCTGCGCTGATGAAGAAGATTGCCCCGGTAGACGCGGTGATCTACATCCTCGCCCAGCTCTCCGGCGGTGTCCTCGGTGCCCTCCTGACCAAGGGCCTGCTCGAGGACGAAGGCCGCGCCGCCAATTACGGCGCCGTATCGATCAGCCCTCTGCTGAGCGGCAACTTCGCCGGTGCCGTGGTCGAGTGCCTCGGCACCTTCCTTCTGGTTCTGGTCGTCCTGGCTATCGCCCTCGGTGTACGTGCCGCCAAGGACTGGGCGCCTCTCGCGATCGGCTTCGCCCTCGGCGTCGTCGGCCTGATCCTGGTGCCGCTCACCGGTGGTGCCGTGAACCCGGCGCGCTGGTTCGGTCCGGCACTGGTCTCCGGCGAGTGGGGCGGCGTGTGGCCGTACCTCGGAGGTGAGATCGTAGGCGCCATCCTGGCCTTCGTGGTCTACAAGTTCCTGATTGCACCAAGCTCAGGGGATTCGGCGAAGGAAGACACGAAGAAGCCTTCGGTCATTCCGTCACCGGAAGCCTGATCTTCAGAGCATCCGAATGTGGAAAGGGCGGCCTCCGGGTCGCCCTTTTTCGTGCAGCACTTGACCGGACCGGCGGCTAGAGCGCCTGACCGAGCCAGACTGCCGCCAGGCCGCCAATCGAGGACACCACGATGTTGATCCAGGCGAACCTGGCGAGGTCGGCCCTGACCAACAGGTGGCTGTCCAGGATCCAGGTGGAGAAGGTCGTAAACGACCCGATCACGCCTCCCGCCACTATCACCAGAGCCTGACCATCGAGAGTGCTGCCGGCGACGAGCCCGATCAGGAATGCACCGGTCAGGTTCACGGCGAGGATGCCGAACGGGAACCGGTGCTCCCAGCGGTGGGAGATCTCGGCATCCAGCAGGTAGCGGAAGCCTGCCGCGAGACCGCCAAGCAGCCCGACCGCCACCCACCCGAGGACCGTCATGCGCCTGCCCTCTGCCGGGACGTGGCCGACGCGATGCCGGCTCTCAACGCCAGGTAGCCAAAGACGAGGCTCGCGGCGAGATATGAGGCAGCCAGGCCGGCTTCACCGGCCTCAAGCATGTTGAAGAGCTCGAGCTGGAGCGTCGAAAAGGTAGTAAGGGTTCCGCATATACCGGTCGCCAGGAAGGGGTGCTGGAGGCGTTCCGGTCCGTGATCCTGGAGCGCAGTGAAGAAGTAGCCGATCAGAAAGGCGCCGACCAGATTGACCGCGAAGGTGGGCCAGGGCCAGGCGTCCACAGCATGGGGAAAGGCTTCTGCCAGCCCTACCCGGAGCAGCGCCCCGATGACCCCGCCCGCGTAGATCGCGGCGAGCTTTCTGATCGGGTGGCGGCTGAACATGGGGGCACAAAATACCCCGGACCCCTGAGGGCCCGGGGTGGTTGCGCAAAGGAACTCCCCGTCAGTTGACGGTCAAAGTTCCCTTCATACCGGCTGCCTCGTGACCTGGCAACGAGCAGTAGAACGTGTACTTGCCGGGCTTCACGTCGAAATCGATGCTTGTGCTCTGACCCGAGATGATGTCGGTCGCGGCGACTTCATTTCCGCTCGAATCCTCGATCACGACATCATGTCCGACCGACGACTCGTTGGTGAAGTCGAGCCTCACCTTGCCTGCCTTCGCCGTCAGTTCGGTCTTGTCATATGCGAGCTGGCCATCCGGATCGGCGGCCAGCGACAGGACCTGGCTCGCGGCGGCTTCGGAGTTGTCGGCGGGCTGGGTCTGGGTAGTCGTCGTCTCGGTCGAGGTGCTGTCATCCGACGAGTCATCACTGCCGCAACCCGCGAAAACTAGTGCTCCGACAGCCAGCGGGATTGCCATGAATTTCAGGGTCGGTTTCATTGAATCTCCTTCGGGGGTGGGATCGGACGAGGTGTAATCACCATATCCCCGAACTACATCGGCGCAAGCGTGACGGTTCACTGCGGTAGGTTGAACGGCGGATGCGCAGGGTCACCTTTTCCCGCAATTACACGATTTCGCTTTCGCGTACCTGCCAGTGCTACTGCAAGTACTGCGCCTTCGCGACCCATCAGGCTCATGTCCATCCGCCCGAAGAGGTGGAACGCATGCTCGATGAAGCCGTCAGGCGGCGGGCCAAGGAGTTGCTCTTCCTGACCGGCGAGAAGCCGGAAGTGAACCCGGTCGTGAAGGGACAGCTGCGCTCCTGGGGCCACGAGGACTTCACCTCCTATGTTGTCTGGGCGTGCGAGCGCGCCCTTGAGCGGGGAATCCTCCCTCACACCAACATCGGTGCCATCTCCCGGGAAGACATGGCCCGGCTGCGGGAAGTCACTGCGTCCCAGGGTCTGATGCTCGAGTCGGCCTCGGAGCGACTGATGAAGACGGTCCACGCGGGGTCACCTACCAAGCATCCGGCCCATCGCCTGGAGACCATCGAGGCCGCCGGCCAGCTCAAGGTTCCTTTCACCACCGGCATCCTGGTCGGTATTGGCGAAACCCCGGAGGAGCGCATCGAGTCACTCAAGGCGATCGCGGCGCTTCAGCGGAAGTACGGCCACATCCAGGAAGTGATCATCCAGAACTTCGTGCCGCATCCCCGCTATTACGGCCAGGAGCCGGCAGATATTGCTGCCGCTGCCTCGGATCGCCGCTGGCGTGAGTCGGAGACGGTGGTGAGCCTTGATTCCGGGATCGAGCCCGATGCTCCCGGGCAGCAGCTTGACGAGCAGGCAAGGCCCACGATCGCTCTGCCGGACTGGGCCTGCCCGGTTTCGATCGAAGACCTGAAGCACCTGATTCGGGAGACAGCCAGGCTGATGCCTGACGTCGGCGTCCAGGTGCCGCCCAACCTTTCCGACTGGTGGGCCGAACTGGTCGAGGCCGGGGCGACTGATCTCGGAGGCCTGTCGGCCAACGGCGATCACATCTCGCCTGAACATCCCTTCCCGAGTCCGAAGCAGGTCAGGGAGCAGCTGCACCCTCTCGGCTACGCGTTGACCGAGAGGCTCTGCGTCTACCCGCAGTACATGAACGCGGAATGGATGGAGCAGGGCGTTCTCGACGTGATCAAGCTCAAGTACTGGAGCTTCATTCCGCGCCTCGGTTCCGGCCGGGTGAGCGAAGAGAAGCTGGATCCGGGGCTCGCCATCGAGGCGATCGCCAAGGGTCGCCAGGGTGAAGAGTTGACCGAGGACGAGCTGACCGCGCTGTTCTCGGAGACCAGGCCCGAGGTGATCGAAGCGATGCGGGTCGCCGCAGACGGACTCCGCGCCGAGATCGCCGGAGACACGGCCACTTTCGTCGTCAACCGGAACATCAACTTCACCAACATCTGCACCGTCGGCTGCGCTTTCTGTGGGTTCGGTCAGGGCCGGCGCTCTCCGGACGCCTACGAGTCAACCGAGGAGGAGTTCATCGCCCGGGTCGAGGAAGCGGTCGATTTCGGTGCGACGGAGCTCTGCATGCAGGGGGGGATACATCCCGACCTTGATCTCGAGGCTTACGGCCGCTGGTTGAAGCTGGCAAAGCAGGTCGCCCCGGATATTCACCTGCATGCGTACTCGCCGATGGAGATCAACCACATGTGTGAGGTGGAGGGTCTCGAGCCGGGAGAGGTGTTCGAGTACCTGATCGGCTGCGGACTCGGATCAACCCCCGGTACCGCCGCCGAGGTCCTTGATGACGGTGTCCGACAGCGGATTTCACCCAACAAGCTGCCCGCCGACCGCTGGGTGGAGATCATCGAGGCATCGCATCGGGCCGGACTGAAGTCCACTTCGACCGTCATGTTCGGCCACATCGAGGAGCCTCGCGAGCTGGCCCGTCACATGAAGGTGATCCGCGACCTCCAGGGTCGAACTGGAGGGATCACCGAGTTCGTGCCCCTCAGCTTCATCCCCTTCAACACCCTTCTCGGCCGTACCCACGGTGTCGAAGAGATCTCTATAGAGGAGAACCTCAAACACACCGCTGCTTTCCGCCTCGCGCTGGGGAGGTCAGTGACGAACCTTCAGGCCAGCTGGGTGAAGATGGGGCTTCCCGGGGCGACCGAGGCCCTGAACTGGGGCGTGAACGATCTGGGTGGCACCCTGATGGAGGAGAGCATCTCCCGGATGGCCGGTTCGCAGCACGGAGTTCGGCTCGAAGTCGAGCAGCTCGTCGACGCCGCTCACAGGGCCGGTCGCCGGGCGGCCCAGCGGAACACCTCGTACGGGATCATCCGTGAGTTCCCCGACCCGGCTTCTTCTCCGCCGCCGGAACTCCTCATAGACCTTGCTCATCCCGGCGAAGAGCCGGTCGCCGGTCTGGTCGGAAGCGCCGCGGCATAGGAAGCGGGGGCCTGGAGTTGCGCGCCATGGTCCTCGAAGAGCAGCCCGGTCTTCTTTCCGAGGTGGACCTTCCCGTTCCAGATCCGGGTCCGGGCCAGCTGCTGATCCGTGTGCAGACCTGCGGAGTCTGCCGCACCGATCTGCACATCGTTGACGGGGACCTGACCAAACCGAAACTGCCGCTGGTTCCCGGTCATCAGATCGTCGGCACCGTCGAAGCCTGCGGGCCAGGCTCCGACCGGTTCGTGAGCGGGGACCGGGTTGGCGTCCCCTGGCTTGGCTGGACCGACGGGACCTGCAGGTTCTGTCAGGAGGGACGCGAGAACCTCTGCGAAAGCGCCCGTTTCACCGGCTACGACATCGATGGCGGGTACGCGGAATTCGCCGTGGCCGACCAGCGCTTCTGCTTCCCGCTTCCGCAGACGATCGACGACCAGCACGTGGCGCCGCTTCTATGTGCCGGCATGATCGGTTACAGGGCCCTGGAGATCGCCGGTGACGGTCAAAGGCTCGGCCTGTACGGGTTCGGCTCCTCTGCCCACATCCTTTGCCAGATTGCCGCGGCGGAGGGTCGCCGGGTCTTCGCCTTCACCCGGCCCGGAGATGAGGCCGGTCAGCAGTTCGCCCTCTCGCTCGGGGCGGAATGGGCAGGAGGCTCTGACGAAACGCCGCCCGAGCCCCTGGATGCGGCGATCGTCTTTGCGCCGGTCGGGTCTCTGATGATCGACGCGCTGAGGGCCAGCGAACGTGGGGCCCGGGTCGTGAGCGCTGGGATCCACATGAGTGACATCCCCTCTTTCCCTTATGAGCTCCTCTGGGAGGAGCGGAGCCTTCACTCGGTAGCGAACCTGACCAGGGCCGACGGCACGGCCCTGCTTGAACTGGCGGCCCGGCACGGGGTGAAGCCGACGGTTGAATCGCTGCCAATTGAAAGCGCCAACGAGGCTCTCGAACGGATCAGGTCAGGTGCCTCCGAGGGCTCGATCGTGCTGCGTGTAGACGGCTGACCGCGCTAGCTCGCGACCGTGTACTCGAGGGCCAGAGTCCCCTTCGGGAACTGGCGCAGGTCGGTCAGCTCGAGGTCACTGATCCTGGTTCCCGGCGTGAAGAAGGGCTTTCCGCCACCGATCGTCACGGGAGTGATCCAGGGACGGTAGACATCGATCTCGCCGATCTCGTCGAGCTGGGCCGAAAGCAGACCACCACCCACCTCGATGTCACCCTCGGTCGATCGCTTCAGCTCAAGGATCGCCTCCACGGCATCGCCTTCGATCAGATGGCAGCTCTCGTGAACTTCGGAAAGTGAACGGGACGCCACATACTTGGGGATGCGGGCCCAGGCTTCGGCGAACTCCACCTCGATCTCGTTGCCTTCTCCCGACTCGAGCAGGTCATGCCAGTAGGGAACCATCGCCTCATAGAGGCGCCGGCCCATCACGATGGCATCGAGATCGCCGACCATCCCGTTCGCGAAGGAATGAAGTTCGGGCTCGGGGACCGACCACTCGATGCTGCCGTCGGCGTCCTCGTAGAAACCGTCCAGCGAAACCACGCCTGCCCTCACGAGTCTTCCCATCTCCTACCACCCCTTGGTTCTGATCATCTGAACAGGTCATCGGCCGGGTCTCGCAGCTGGGCTGCGCAACCTGGGCCGTCATCTTCGGTCACGAAATGCCCGAGCCCCCTCAGGACAACTGCGGGAACTCCGTCGGTCTTGCTTCGAACCAGATCCGATGCCGCTGCGAGCTGGTCGGCAAGGCTGATCACGGTTGCAGTCAGTTCCCGGCCCCGCTGATCCTTCTCTCCGCGCCAGTCGTCGAGGGGCTGGATGCCGGCGCAGCCGATCGCGACCTCCACCTGGCCCTGCCGCCAGGCGCGGCCGAAACTGTCGGTGACCAGAACCGCAGTCCTGACCGAGGCCGCTGTTTCGAGCTCCACCCTGATGCGCCTTGCCGAGCCATCCGGATCGAGCGGCAGCAGGATCGCTTCGTCCTCTGCTCCAGTGTTTGACTGGTCGATGCCTGCGTTGGCGCAGATGAAGCCGTGACTCGTCTCAGTAATGAGGATGCCTCGTTCCTCGTCCACCCGGATCACGCTCCGGCTCTCGTCGAGAATGTGCTGGACGAGCCTCGGATCCTTGCCCGCCCGCGCAGCAAGGCTGACCGCTTCGGGACCGGGGTCGGTTTCATCGAGCCTCACCACCCGGCCCTCGGACTTCGAGACGATCTTCTGCGAGACGGCGATGATGTCCCCGTCTTCAAGCTGAATCTGCCCCGCAATGGCCTTGCCGATGTTGAAGGTCAGGGTGACCTCGGGAAGACCTTCAACCGGCAGTACGGTTGCCCCGCCCATCAGATGCCCAGCACTCCGGCGGTCCTGGGGGCCGGGTTGCCTCCCGCCGCACGCGCCATCTCGATTTTCGTGGTCAGGGCCACGATGTCGGCCGGGGTGTCGAGGTCCAGGGCCAGGCCTTCGACCTCTTCCGTCGCGTGGGGGATTCCCGCCTGCTTCGCGATTTCGAGGTGGCGCTCGCAGCTTCCTTCGCCGAATGAGGGGTCGATCGTGCCTGGTGGTCTCATCGCCAGAGAGTTTGTACCCGTTCCGTGACGATCGGGAACAACCACGAGGAATGGATCGGGGAGGCCGGTGACCAGGCTGTCGATTTCACGCGGTTCGAGCAGGGGGCAATCGCCGGGCAGAAGCACCGCGACTTCCGCTTCGACCCCTTTCGCCCGGTCGATCCCGAGCAGAGCCGCTCCGTTGTGGCCAGCGTCGTCGGGGTCGTGGATCACTTCAGCCCCGAAACTCTCGGCGATCGAGGCAGCGGCGGGTTCGCCAGTGATCACCACGGTCAGGTCGACCTGACGGGCAGCGGTCACAGCTTCGAGTACGTCGCCAAGCATCGCCTCGACCAGCGCGAGCCTCCGTTCCTCCGGCACGGCCCCGGACATTCTCTGTTTCGCGGCTGTGAATCTCTTGGCGGTTACGATCGCGACCGTTTTCACGAGGCAGCCAGGGTCTCGCCGACCTTGATGACCGCCCGGGCCACTGTGGCGCGGCTCTCGGAGCTGTGCATGAACGTGGCAGTCGAGAAGGACCTCACCTCCGAGGGCGGCGGATCCGGATCTTCCGAGTCGTTGATCATTGCGTCGATCACGCCCTGGTAGAGGGTGGCCACTCCGGCCGCCGTGGTCGGCCGGCCGATCGCCTTCATGAACAGGTCTGTGGGTCCCTTGACGACCTTGCCGGCCACATAGGGGCTGACCGCCACCACCGGTGCCGCGGCTTCGATCATCGCCTGGCGTATTCCCGGCACGGCAAGGATCGGCCCGATGCTGATCACCGGGTTGGAGGGTCCGATCACGATCAGGTCCGCCGAACTGATCGCCTCGATCAGCTCGGGGGTTGGTTCGGCTTCCTCGATTCCGTCGAGCTGGACGCCTTCAACCTCGGTCTGGCCGCCCTCGATGATCAGATACTCCTGCAGCCCGCGCCACTCCCCGCTGCTTTTGATCCGCGTGCGGACTGGCTGGTCAGACATCGGCAGCACGGTGGCCCTGACTCCGAGCCCCCTCGTGATCTGCGCCTGGGCATCCGTCAGGCGTCCGCCTGAGGCCATGAAGTCCTTGCGGTAGAGGCAGGCGGCGAGGTCGAGGTTGGAGAGTCCGAACCAGTCGGGGGCTCCGAATCGTGCCATTCGCTGGAAGACGTCGAAACCATCGTCCTTGATGCCCCAGCCCCGCACTTCGTCCACCTGTCCGGACAGCCAGTAGGTGACCAGGTCCGGGTCGGGTGAGACGTAGACGCCGAGGGTCTCGATGTCGTCGCCGGTGTTGGCGATCACGGTCAGCCCGTCGCCGACCACCGCCTGCATCCCGGCAGCAAGCTTGGCCCCGCCAGTGCCCCCGGCCAGCAGGGCGACCTTCATCAGAAAGTCTCGCCCTCGGGGAGGTTCGTGAACTTGAGCCCGGCGTGGGTCTTGTACCTGATGTTGACCGAGATCATCAGGGCGGTGATCTGTTCGACGATCCGCGAGATCTCGAGGGCGCCGGCATTTACCGGGCGCAGGCCTTCGATCCTCGAAATCAGTTCGGCGACCCTCGCCTTGTCGGCCTTCCTGTCGCCACAGACCGGCACGTCCTCGTCAAGGTCATGTGACAGGTCGGCGAGTCCGGGGGCGCTGACGGTGTGGAGAGCGGAGACCACAGTCACCCCGTCGGGGACCATCTCCTGCGCCTGTTCGGCCGCGGAGCCTTGCCAGACGCCGATCGTCCGGGTCGCCTTGCCACTGATCGCTGCGGCAAGAGGTACCGAGCAGTCGACCAGGATCTGACCTTCGGTCAGCGATCCCTTGAGATTGGTCAGGTACTCGGACTGGTTCCGGAAGGGAATGGTGAGAAAGACGATGTCGGCGGCTTTCGCGGCATCCTCGTTGGACATGCCTTCGACCGTTCCACCCGTCTCTTCGGCGATCTTTGCCGCGGCCTCTGCCGCACGGCCGGCGTCACGAGAGCCGATCACGACCCTGGCGCCTCCGGCAGCCCAGCGTTTGGCGAGGCCGGAGCCGAGCGCTCCCGTTCCGCCGATTACAGGGATGACAGGTGATTCGCTGTTCTCGCTCACGGGGTCGCAGTCTAGGTCAAGCCGCAGCCCAACTATTCTTGGCCCATGTCGATTGCCGAGAAGACCGGGACCGAGCGCGAGGAAAACTTCACTGTCGAAGGGATGCTGATGACCGACGTCGGCGGTCTTCTCGAGACCGGAGTCCTCTCGACTCCGGGGATGATCGGAATGATGGAGCGGAACTGTGCCCTTCTGGTCCAGGAGTTCCTGCCCGAAGGATCGGCCACGGTCGGCTTCGAGGTGAACGTCAAGCACGTCTCCGGTGCGGGTGAAGGGGCCGAGTGCACCGCCTGGGGTCGCCTCGACGAGGTGATCGACGAGCGGAAGTTCCGTTTCTCGGTCGAGGTCCGCGAAGGCGACAGGGTCCTCGGAGTCGGAACCCACGAACGTCGCGCAATCACCTTCAACGTCGCGTGAGCGGGAGGCGATGGCTTTGAGTGAAGAGAACTTTCCTCGGTCGGTCAGAATCCGCGAGGTCGGACCCAGAGACGGCTTCCAGAACGAACCGGAAGTGATCCCGACCGAAGAGAAGATCCGGTTGATCAACATGCTCGGCCAGACCGGCCTGAGGCGGATCGAGGTCACATCCTTCGTTCGGCCCGACGTGATCCCGCAGCTCTCGGATGGGGTTGAAGTCCTGAACGGCATCGATCGTCCCGAAGGTGTCTCCTACTCGGTCCTGATCCCGAACCGTCGTGGGCTCGAGAACGCACTCGATCTTCGCGGCCGCTTCGACGAGACCAACTTCTTCCTCTCCGCTTCCGAGACACACAACCGCAAGAACGTCAATCGCAGCGTCGAGGAGTCGATGAGCGGTCTTGAGGAGACAATCCCGGTGGCTGTGGAAGCCGGGCTCCGCTGCGAAGGGGTGATCTCCACTTCCTTCGGCTGTCCCTACGAAGGCGATGTGCCGGTCGAGAACGTGCTCGCGCTGGCCCTGCGGCTAGCCCGGGCGGGCTGCGTGGAGGTCGGATTCGGTGATACCACAGGCATGGCCAATCCCGTTCAGGTCCGGCGCTTCTTCTCGACGGTCCGCGAGCGCTTCAAGCAGGAGGGGCTGGGGGACACGGAGCTGACCGCGCACTTCCATGACACCCGCGGCCAGGGTCTCGCCAATGTCCTCGCAGCGCTGGAGGAAGGCATCGACTCGTTCGAGTCGAGCTTCGGCGAGCTCGGTGGCTGTCCTGTTCCGCCCGGCGCAACCGGGAACATCGCATCGGAAGACCTGATCTCCATGTTGGGCGAGATGGGCATCGAAACCGGGGTGGACCTGCCAAAGCTGATCGAGGTCTCGGCCGAGGTCCAGAAGGTACTCGGCCGACCTCTCGGTTCCCACGTCCTCAAGGCCGGACCCATTGACTGGAAGGACCTTTCCGAGCGGAATCCTTGACGAGACGGTAGAGCGGCACTTAGAATTTGCGGATCGTCTATCTGGCCGGGAACAGCCGGCCACCAGGGAGAGTGATGAAGGGTTTCAAGCGCAGTCCCGGGGTATCGATCTTGGCCGCGGTTGTCGTGTTGGTCCTGCTTGGGGGCGGCGCGGCGACGGCAGCAAAATGGATTGATGGCAAGCGAATCAAGCCTGGCTCGGTCGCAACCAAGCAACTGAAGAACAAAGCTGTGAACACCGCCAAGCTGAGAAACGCGGCTGTTGGCACACCACAGCTCAAGAACGGTTCGGTGACTGCGGCAAAGCTGGCACCTTCGGCCCTGACGTCTGGGCCAACCGGCCCGACTGGCATCGCGGGAAGCACTGGTGCCACCGGACCCGCCGGGCCTTCGGAAGTGACCTGGAAGCGGGACACACCCAACTTCCTGTTCTCGACAGGAGGCTCTCTGATCTTCAGTGAGGGCTATCCACTGGGGCCAGCTGGTTACCTGATTGACGGATACCTGGTGATCGAACGCGACGATGTTGGAGACGTGAACGCCAGCTGCGAGATTTTCCGGGTCTTCGTGAATTCGTCCGACATCCAGACCGGGACGGCGGAGACGGTGGGGCTGCCCAGAACAACGGTTGCCGGTAACGGATTCGCAACCCTGCCCATCAGCGGAGTACTTGACCTTTCAAGCCCCCCCGGTGACGCCGACGGTGTCGAAATGAGAGTCGTCTGCGAGACAAACACAGATAACGCTATTGCGGCAGAGCGCCAAGTGAACGCGGTACCCACCGACCAGCTGATCCCGGGGTAGCTAACGCGGCACAGAAAGCACGCGTGTTTCAGTCAGCTATATGTTTCGGCATATGAAGAGCGACGGTTTCAGGGCAGCGGCGGAAGCAAAGGATTTCGAGCAGGGCAGGGATCTGTTCACGGAGGATGTTGTCTTCCGCAGCCCCTTCGTTCATACCCCGTATGAGGGCATCGACGCGCTCGGTTTCCTGCTTGGCCATGTGGTCCAGGTCTTCGAGGATTTTCACTACATCGCCCACGTCGAGACCGACGATGTTGCCGTGCTCCAGTTCGAGGCCCGGGTCGGAGACAAGGAACTTCAGGGCGTCGACATCCTCAAGTTCAACGACGAAGGCAAGATCTGCGAAATGACCGTCATGGTCAGGCCTGCTTCCGGTCTCGAGGCCGTCGGCATGGCTATGAAGAGCCGGATCGAAGCGGCGACGGCCTCGTGAACCGCATCCGGACCTTCCTGATAGCCCTGGTGGCGATCGCCCTGGTCGCCGGTCCGATCGGCCTGCCATCACAGGCTGGTGCTTCACCGGACGCCTCAGCTTCGGCTTCGGCCAAGGCGAAGAAGAAGTGCAAGAAGTTCAAGGGCAAGAAGAAGCGACAGTGCCTGAAGAACGCTTCGAAGGGTGGCGGAAAGCCGGGCAATGGCGGAAAGCCGTGGGCCGGCAGTCCCTACAAGCCCGGAATCACCTGCGCGATGAGTCCCGAGATGCAGAAGAAGTACGCCAGGTACGGCCTGACCTGTCTCGATCTGGGCCTCGGCGTCACCACCCTGATCGAGCTTTAGATCGAATAGGCTCCGTGGCCGGTCGCCTCCGCCGTCCCGGGGGCATTCACGAACTTCGCTACAGGAGGAAGGCTCCAGATGGAGATCAAGAAGGTTGGCGTCGTCGGCTGCGGTCTGATGGGCCACGGCATCACCCAGGTCAGCGCCCAGGCCGGTTACGACGTGGTCGTCGCTGAAGTTGACCAGGAGACCCTCGACAAGGGCATCGGCAAGATCACCAAGCAGCTAGGCAAGGCGGTCGACAAGGGCAAGATGGAGCAGGCCGATGCCGATGCCGTCCTCGCCCGCATCCACACCACCACTGACCTGAACGACTTCGCCGACTGCGACCTGGTCATCGAGGCTGTCACCGAGAACCTCGAGACCAAGCTCGAGATCTGGAAGCAGCTCGACGGAATCGTCAAGGACAAGGCCTACTTCGCGACCAACACCTCGTCGCTGCCGGTCATCAACCAGGCTGCTGCCACCACGCGCCCCGGCAACTTCCTCGGGCTGCACTTCTTCAATCCGGTCCAGGTCATGCCTCTGCTCGAGGTCATCCAGTCGGTTACCACCTCACCTGAAGCGATGGGTGTCGGCCTCGCATACGGCGAGAGGCTGAAGAAGACCACGGTCGAGACCAAGGACAAGGCCGGCTTCATCGTGAACCGCCTGCTCGTGCCGTACATGCTCGACGCGATCCGTGGACTGGAAGAGGGCATCGGTTCGATCGACGAGATCGACGCCGCGATGAAGGCTGGTGCCGGTCACCCGATGGGCCCGCTCACCCTGGCCGACTTCGTCGGACTCGACACTCTCCACTCGATCTCGGACGTCCTGTTCGACGAGTTCCGCGAGCGTCGTTTCGCAGCGCCTCCGACCCTTAGGAAGATGGTTGCCGCCGGCTTCTACGGAACCAAGTCTGGCCGAGGTTTCTACGACTACTCCGGCGACAAGCCGGTCCCGGTCAACCCCGGTCTCTGAACCGGTTTCACCCCCGGGATCTTCCGGAATGACCAAGATCGATCTTGATCCCGCCCTTCGGGCCGCCCTCGGTGGCGGTCCGGAGCGGCATCACGCCAAGACCGCCGAGCAGGGCAAGCTCCCGGTCCGGGAGAGAGTCGATCTGCTGCTCGACGAGGGCAGCTTCGTCGAGGATGCCCTGCTTGCCAACTGGGATCAGGAAGGCCTCGGTGCTGACGGCGTCGTGACCGGCACCGGCCTCGTTGGCGGTCGTCCGGTCGCCCTGATGGCCAACGACCCTACGGTCAAGGCCGGCTCCTGGGGGCCCAAGACAGTCGAGAAGATCCTCCGTATCCAGGAGCGGGCCCTCAAGCTGGAGATCCCGATGGTCTACCTGGTCGACTCGGCCGGAGCGAGGATCACCGAGCAGGTCCAGATGTTCCCGGGTCGTCGCGGTGCCGGGCGCATCTTCTACAACGAAGTGAAGATGAGCGGGCGGGTTCCGCAGATCTGCCTGCTCTTCGGACCCAGCGCCGCCGGCGGTGCCTACATTCCCGCCTTCTGCGATGTGGTGATCATGCGTGACGGCAACGCGTCCATGTACCTCGGCTCGCCGCGCATGGCCGAGATGGTGATCGGCGAAACGGTCAGCCTCGACGAAATGGGCGGGGCCCGCATGCACACCTCGAAGTCGGGCTGCGGCCACTTCCTGGTCAAGACCGATGAGGAGGCGATCGAGACGGGCCGCCGCTACCTCGGTTTCATGCCGACCAGCTGGCGGGACCAGGTGCCGGCGGTTGAACCGAAAGCTCCCTCGTCAGATACGCCGCTTGAGGAGATCATTCCCCTTGACGAGAACCTGCCTTTCGACATCAACCTGCTGCTCGACACCCTGCTTGACGCGGACTCCTTCCTCGAGGTTCACAAGCGTTGGGCCAAGGAGCTGATCGTCGGCTATGGCCGCATCGACGGCAAGGTTGTCGGCGTGGTCGCCAATCAGCCCAAGCAGAAGGGAGGGGTGCTCTTCGTCGACTCCTCCGACAAAGCGGCGCGTTTCATTTCAACCTGCAACGCCTTCAACATCCCGCTCCTTTTCCTGGCCGACATTCCCGGGTTCATGATCGGGACCGCAGTGGAGAAGCAGGGAATCATCAGGCACGGCGCCAAGATGATCTCCGCGATGTCCGAGGCGACCGTGCCCAAGATCTCGGTGATCGTCCGCAAGGCATATGGTGCCGGCCTCTACGCGATGGCTGGTCCCGCCTTCGACCCGGACGCCTGCATCGCCCTGCCGAACGCCTCGATCGCCGTAATGGGCCCCCAGGCTGCCGTGAACGCCGTCTTCTACAACCAGATCCAGTCGATCGAGGACGAGGAAGAGCGGGAGAAGTTCGTCGCCGGGAAACGCGAGGAGTATGCCGAGGGTGTCGATCTACTCCATCTGGCATCGGAGATGGTGATCGATGCGGTGATCCAGCCCGAGGAACTCCGCTCCGAGCTGATCAAGCGCTTCGAACTCGCCGAGGGCCGTGACCGCTCGTTTACCGAGCGGCGCAACCCGATTACCCCGGCCTGATCCCGGCCGGGCCCGGTCCGTAGGGTCTGCGGATGGGAAATTCCGCGCGAACCCGTTCTATCCGGCGACTGCTGCTGGGAGCTTTCGCCTGTGCCAGCGGGACAGCCCTGCTCGCGCTGCTCTTCTACGGGTCGACCCGTATAGCCAGCTTTGACGCCCGGGTCACTGCGCACTTCCTGGCAACTCCCGATTCCGGTCTTGACAGGCTGGCCGATTTCGCGGCGAAACTGGCGGAGCCGGCACCTCTCATCCTGATCGCCTTCGGCCTGATTGCCCTGGCCGTTGTCTGGAACCGTCCCTGGCATCTGGTGGCCGCTGGCGGGGTGATAGTTGCCGCCAACGTCACCACACAGGTGATGAAGGCCCTGATGGCTCATCCGCGGCTCCAGGGCGCGCTCGGGGTCAGCTACCCGATCGAAATTCACTACCCGAGCGGCCACACCACGGCCGCGCTCGCTTCGGGCTTCGGCCTCTGGCTGATCACCCCGCCTCGCTGGCGCACCTGGGCGGCAGTGATCGGTGGCGCTTACGGTCTGGCGGTGGCCGCCGGGGTCGTGATCGCCGGATGGCACTTCATCAGTGACGTGATCGGAGCGGCGATGGTCGTCGGCTTCTGGGCCTGCCTCGCTCTGGCCGCCCTGATCCAGACCGGCAAGGAACCGGTCAGAGGGTCTTGGCGTACTCGCTGAAGAAGTCGAGTGCGGCCGGGTTCTTGAGCGAATCACGACTCGCCGCCTTCTCTGCCGGGGTCCCGGTGAGAATCCGCTTGACCGGCACCTCCAGAACCTTGCCCGACAGGGTGCGGGGGACCTCTTCGATCTCGATCATCTCGTTCGGTACGTGCCGGGGCGAGCACCGGCTCCGGATCTCGGCGGCAACCTTCTTCTTCAGATCATCGTTCAGCTCCGCGCCCTCGGCGAGGACCACGAAGAGCGGCATCCAGCCCTCGGTGCCTTCCTTCGGGATGTCGACCACGAGCGCATCGGCGATGTCGTCATCGGCCAGCACCGCACGGTAGATCTCGCTGGTACCCATGCGGATCCCGCCCCGGTTGATGGTCGAATCCGAACGGCCGTAAATGATCGCGGTGCCACGTTCGGTGATCTCGATCCAGTCACCGTGGCGCCAGATACCCGGGTAGACGTCGAAGTAGCTGTCGATGTAACGGGAACCGTCCTCGTCACCCCAGAGGAAGAGCGGCATCGAAGGCATCGGTTTGGTGATGACCAGTTCGCCAACTTCGCCTATGTGAGGTCGGCCGTCCTCGTCCCAGGATTCGACCGCGGCCCCGAGTGCCCGCCCCTGAAGCTCACCCCTGTAGACCGGAAGGGTGGGGACGCCACCCACGAAGGCGGTGCAGAGGTCCGTTCCACCTGAGGTGGAGAAGAGCCAGGTGTCCTCGCCGACATGTTCGTAAATCCAGTCAAAGCCTTCAGGGGCCAGCGGGGAACCGGTAGAGCCGACCGAACGGAGTTTCGAAAGGTCACGGCCTTCCGCGCCTGGTTCGACACCGTCCTTCATGCAGGCGGAAATGTAGGAAGCCGAGGTCCCGAAGCAGGTGACTTCGGCATCTGAGGCGAGCTGCCACAGGGTGGACATGTCCGGGTGGCCGGGGTTGCCGTCGTAGAGAACGATCGCGGCGTCGGTCAGCAGGCAGGAGACGAGGAAGTTCCACATCATCCAGCCGGTGGTGGTGAACCAGAAGATGCGGTCGCCTTCCCTGGCGTCCAGATGGAGGTTCATCTTCTTCAGGTGCTCCAGGAGGATTCCGCCCTGGCCCTGGACGATCGGCTTGGGAAGTCCGGTTGTACCCGACGAGTAGAGAATCCAGAGTGGGGAGTCAAACGGGACGCGCGTGAACTCGAGCTCAGCACCCTCCGGCACAGCGTGTCCGCCCGAGCCCGGATAGAGATCCTTTGCCGTCAGAAAGCGGTCATCGTCCCACCCGACCCCCTCCGGCAGATCGACCCTCGGGTCGCCGTCGCCCAGGAAGAGCACCTTTTCAACCGAGGGCATCGAGTTGGCGAGCTCGATCACGGTCGCACGCCGGTCGAAGTTCTTTCCGCCGTAGTCGTAATCGGTGATGCCAATCAGGATCTTCGGTTCGATCTGCGCGAACCGGTCGCGTACCGCGCCAGCCCCAAAGTCCGGCGAGCATGATGACCAGACGGCTCCAAGGCTTGCCGTAGCCAGGAAAAGCACGATGGTCTCGTAGATGTTCGGCATGTAGGCCGCCACCCTGTCGCCGGCAGTCACCCCATGCGATTCCAGGAAGGACCGTGCGTTGATCACCGCCCCGGTGAGCTCACCCCAGGTCATGTCGCGCTCCCAGGAACCTCCTTCGGTGCGACCGATGATCGCGATCGCGTCGGGGTCCCGGTCCCTGAAGATGTGTTCGGCGTAGTTGAGTCTCGTGCCTTCGAACCATTTGGCGCCCGGCATCATGTGCCCGGAAAGAACCTGGTCGAACTCGCCGTCGTGCTGTACGTCGAAGTAATCCCAGATCGAACGCCAGAACAGTTCCGGTTCATCGGTGGACCATTTCCAGAGGCCGGCGTACCCTTCGCTACCGGGACCGATTCCCTGCTGCTTCAGCCAGCGCGCCCAGCCGGTCAGCTTCGACTGCTCGACTGACTCCGGAGTTGGGCGCCAGAGAGGTTCCGTGCTCAAGTCTTTTCCTCGCCGTCTGGAAGGGCATCATCGGCGGCATCGAGGACCACGTCGACTCCGGATTCTCCACGGCCGACCACAGTGGTCGCACGGAGGCCGCTGCGGCGGGCAATCGTCGCCGCAGTCTGCGCTCTCAAGGCGACCATTTTCGGCTTCAGCGGGCTCTGCTCTGCGAGTTCCGGGCTCATTCTGGTCGGCATCAGGTCACCTTCGCTGCCGGTCACCTCGGGCGCCGTTCCTCTGGCACCACGCACCATGTTCACCAGGGCGCAGCCGTCCTTCAAGTTGAGCCGGGTGTTCGAGAAAAAGGCGGCCGCGCCACCGGCTGATGAGCTTCCGGCTCCGAAGAGGCACACCGCGACTCCCGAATCTCCTTCGGATTCGACATCAGCTTCCCGGGCGGCTGCCATTACGTCACGGGCGGAAGCGAGGTCATCCTGGGTGGCGACCGGCGTGCCGGCCAGGATGCGGTCAACCTGTGCGGCGATCACGAGCAGAGGTATGGCGGTGGTAATCGACTGGAAGATGCTGAGCGCCGTGTCCTCGATCTCGACGGCCCGCAACATCAGGGCCGCGAACGTGCCGATCATCCCGCCGTAAAACAGGATCCGGTCGGTGGTGAGCCGGCCCGAGAAGCGCCTCGCGAGCCACTCCCCGGTCGGATAGGAGTCCGGTACGTCGTAGCCCGCAGTGAGGATCACGTCGACTTCTTCCCAGGCAGGTCCGGGAGGAGGGGAGAGGACGTTGTTGGTGCGTCGGCCGGGGATGAACTTCCCGAGGAGCCGAACTCCCAGCCCCCGCTCTGCGTAGAACGAGAAGGCGGCGACAAGGCAGATCGAAGCCCCGATCGCCGGCCACTTCAGTCCGGCCAGGCTCCCGGCAACAGTGATCAACGCGTGGAGCGTGATCGTGGCGCTCTCTGGTGCCGGGATCCGGACCTCCTGAATTCGTGCCTCCCGTCCCCGGCTCTCGAGCTCCTCGACCAGCCTGCTGGCGGCCCGCCGCTCAAGGTCGCTTCCAGCGATTCCGGTCGGACCGCTGGCGAGCGCATCCGGCTCTTGACGGCGGGACTTCTTCTCTTCGGTCGCCCGGTTCTTGGCTTTCGTCTCGTCCGGTTCATTCGAATCGGGCTTCTTGCCCCGGGGCTGGCGGGCTTTATCCGGTCGCGGTGGTGCCTCGTTGCCGGCGTTGATCGGCCGCACCTCTTCCGGGGCTTCGTCTTCCGGGGATTTTTCGTCAGCGGAGGTCATTGCCTGCTCCCAATGCGGCGGGTGGGAATCGAACCCACACGCCCTTGCGGGCAACGGATTTTGAGTCCGTCGCGTATACCAGTTCCGCCACCGCCGCCGGGACGCCCAAGTCTATGCCGCTCGGCTCAGGAGGCGCCGGCCAGGGAACCGGACTCGACGTCGCCTGACTGGCCGTTCCCGTCACCGGAACCGATCGGCCGTTCCTCTTCGACGTGCCACTCCTGCTGGAAGCCGATCGCGCAGGCGATCAGGAGAGCGATCTGGACCGGAATGAGAAGTACGACGATCAGTCCGACCAGGTCGGCTGGAAGGGCGGACTCGGTGAAGCCCGGCTTGTCACGAGCAAACCAGGAGCCGGCTCCAACCGCGAAAAAGATCCCGAAAAGCACCGAGAGGGCCATGGTCAGAGAGAGGGCGCCGCGGCTCCATCGCCAGGTCATCACGGCCAGAAGGATGTAAAGGGCAACCATGATCAGGCCGATGATTCCGTAGGTGGATCCACCAACCAGCACGTCCCAGCCGCCAAGCAGGCCGATCAGCATCAGGACCGCTGAAACGACCAGTAGGAGCACGACCAGGAACCGGGTGGTCAGCGATGCCGACTTCTCCCTGTTCGGGCGCCAAAGCTCGTAGCCGGGCCTTGCCTCTCCAACCGTCATGTGCCGATCATAGATTCAAACCCGGATGCCCGCATGCTGATGACCTCCCTGGGAGTTCACTCAATGCGGACGAGAGGACTCGAACCTCCACGCCCTCGCGGGCACCAGGACCTAAACCTGACGCGTCTACCAGTTCCGCCACGTCCGCATTCGGGCGATCGCTGATCGCCTGCCGCGGATCATTTCACCTCGTGAACCGGACCGCTTGCCCCGGGCAGCGGGTCTAAGGCGCTCAGGCGCCGACGCCTGACCAGGCGAGGTCGAAAGCCTGGTTGGCGACTTCGGCGATGTCTGACCCTGGGCGGGTGCCTTCGGCCACGTCCTGAAGCACTCGCGAGGCCGAGAACATGACGCCGGCAAGCAGTACCGCGGCGCAGACCGGGATCGGGGCATCTGCCTTCACCTCGCCGCGCTTCTGTCCTTCTGCGAGGAGCCCGGCCATCAGGACCGCCAGCGGCAACTCGCCCTCGCCCAGAATCGCGGCAAAACGGGCCGGATGCCCAAGTGTCTCGGCGAGCATCTCGGCGTGGAAACGGGGGCTGATCTCCGGTTCCATGACCATCAGGATGATCCTGCGGGCACCTTCCTGTATTGGCGTCTGTTCGTCGGCGATTGCTTCGTCCCAGGCGGGTCGGAGACGCTCGCGGAAGTTACGGGCCGACACGTGGAGAAAGATGTCCTCCTTGCGGGGGAAGTAGCGGAAGAAGGTTCCCCAGCTGGTCCCGGCTTCTGCCACGATGTTCTCGACCCGGGACTCCTCGATCCCCTTTTCGTCGATCTCCCGGATCGCCGCCTCGTAAAGCCTTTCCCGCACGTCGATCCCGCGCTGCTGCTTCGGAATCGCGCCCAGACCGACCCCTCCGACGCTTGAGCTTTCGGTCACGGGCGGGGCGAGATTTGCGGCGGGGTTGCTCATGGATTGCGAAAGGATCGCCCCGCCATTATTGCCGGGAGAGTGGATGGGGTACTGACGGACCATGCCAGATCGTTCCTATCTCATCTGCGCGACCCCTCGCAGCGGCAGCACCCTGGTCTGCCAGACCCTGATCAGGACGGGGGTCGCCGGCCGCCCGGAGGAGTACTTCGAAGCGCTCAGGAGCAGCGGGGTTCCTCGTCGTCCCGAGGAATATTTCCACGGGGTCGGAGACCGGACGATCTTCGACCACCTCGCCGAACGTTCGCAGGACTTCAATCCGGTGCCCAGGTCGCCACTTTGGAGCAGGACCGCGTACGACCGCTACCTGGATTGGGTTCTTGAAGCCGGGACTACCGACAACGGCATATTCGGGGCGAAGCTCATGTGGGGCTACATCGAGGACTTCGTTTCGCTGCTCCGGAACATCCCCGAGTACCGGGACGTGCCGATGGCGGACATCTTCTCCGAGGTCTTCCCGGACCTGACTTTCGTGCGGGTCGTCAGGGCCAACAAGATCCGCCAGGTGGTTTCCCTCTGGAAGGCGGTCCAGACTGCCAGCTGGCGGGATGAGGGCTCCCCGAACGGCGATCAGCCGGAGAACATCGACGCGTCCTACAAGGGCTTCGTGAACGAGCACCGGCCTGCTCTGCGTTTCCACTACGGGGCGATCAGGCATTTGCTCGACCAGCTCCTTCAGCAGGAGGCAGCGTGGGATGCCTTCTTCGAGCATTCCAGAATCAAGCCGGTCTTCGTTCTGTACGAGAACTTCGCGGCGGACGTCGAGGCGAGCACCCGCAGCCTGCTCTCGAATCTGAAGATCGAAGCTCCTGATGACCTTCATCTCGAGACGAAAATGAAGCGCCAGTCTGACGGTCTCAATGATGACTGGGCACGGCGATACAGCGACATCAGGCTGGGCGCCGAGTTCGACCTGGTCCCAACTGTCTCAGCGCAGGGCTGAGAGTTCGGCAGGCTTCGAGGATGGCGGATCGCCCGAACATCATCTATGTCCATTCGCACGACACGGGCCGCTACGTGCAGCCGTATGGCCATCAGGTCCTGACCCCGAACATTCAACTGCTCGCCGACCAGGGGGTCACTTTCCGTCGGGCTTTCTGTGCCGCCCCGACCTGTTCTGGCAGTCGCGCCGCCCTGTTGACCGGCCAGCACTGCCATAACAACGGCATGACCGGGCTGGCTCATCGTGGCTGGACGCTGAACGATTACTCGCAGCATCTGGTTCACCCTCTGAAAGCGGCGGGTTACAACACGATCCTGGTCGGCGAGCAGCACATTTCCCTGGACCCGAACGTGATCGGCTATGACGAAGTGATCCCGCTCAGCGACAACTATGCGAAGCGGGTCGCCCCCAGCGCTCTCGATGCCCTCCGGCGGACCACCGAGCCGTTCTTCATGTCGGTGGGCTTCTTCGAGACCCATCGCGACTTCGCGGCACCAACCTCGGTTCGCGATTCGCTCTATTCGCTGCCTCCCGAGAATCTTCCTGACACCCGGGAGACCCGGAGTGACATGGCGGCCTTCAAGGAAAGCGTCAGGTCCCTCGACCAGGGGATCGGCGCGCTTCTGAACGGCCTTAACGACAGCGGTCTCGCAGAGCGCACTCTTGTCATTTGTACAACCGACCATGGCCTTGCCTTCCCCAAGGCGAAGGCGACCCTCCTTGACGGTGGCATCGGGGTGATGCTGCTGATGCGGGGTCCGAGGAGTTTCTCGGGGGGCAGGGTGATCGATTCGATGGTCTCCCACCTCGACCTTTATCCGACCATTTGTGGGCTGGCGGGAATTCCTCCTCCAGATTTCGTTCAGGGACGGTCACTGATGCCGCTTGTCGGGAGTGCGCTCACGACGCTTCACGAGGAGCTGTTTTCGGAAGTGACCTACCACGCCGCGTATGAGCCCCAGCGAGCAGTACGAACGAACCGATGGAAGTACATCCGGCGCTTCGACGACCGCAAGCTCCCGGTCCTCGCCAACTGTGATGACAGCGCGACCAAGAATCTGTTGGTCGAGATGGGGTGGGGGGAGAGCGAGGTTGACCGCGAGCAGCTTTTCGACCTTTATCTCGATCCGCTCGAAGAGAGAAACCTGGCCGGTGACGCAGGCAGTGCCGACGTCCTGGTCGACATGCGCTTTCGTCTCGACCAGTGGATGGAGGAAACAAACGACCCCGTCCGGCTCGGCCCGATTCCTCCCCCTCCGGGAGCGCGGATCAACGATCCGGATCAGGTCTCACCCGACGAGCCTCTGACTCTGATCGCAGACTGAGCTTGGGGCGGTCGGGCTCAATTCTTGGGCCCAACGAATTCGTCGAGCAGAGCGACGCTCTTTCTGTGGGAGATCGAGATGTTCCGCCAGTTGGATCTGCTCCAGCGGATGCCAAGCTGGTCGCAGCTGCGGCAGAAGATCTCCTGGATGTCGGTCGAGTAGTTGGTGAAGAAGTACCGGGGGTAGGAGTACTCCTTCGGTCCGTTTTTCAGATTCATCTTGAAGGTGTTCATGCACCGCGATCCATCGGAATGGATCAGTCCCCGGATGAAAGCCTTCGGATGCTCATCCACTATTTCCGTCTGCCACTTCACCAGCTCGATCTTCCGGTCGATCTTGCTCCCCGGACCATGTTGGGGGAAGAAGAGGGGCCATGCTTTCCAGTAGGAAGTTATTCGCACCCCGTTAGTCCCCTTTGGACGCAATACGGAGGGAGGGCGAGGGGAGAAGCGGGAAATGGTGGCAACGACCTGTTCGTTTACTTGCCGGTACCGGATGTCGCAGGCGATGACCAACGAGTGAGTTCTCCCGATAGTTCCGACGTACCCGTCTCCAAGGTAGAGGCCCAGCAGATACGCATAGGCTTCTCGATCTGCCTGATCCCAGGATTCGGGCTTGATCACGATTGGGATCTCGAGCTGATCCGCAGGGATGCCCCGGAGTCGCCACCGCTGAACGGTTGCCCTCCCAACCCCGGTTCGTCTCGATATCTCGTAATCCGAAAGCCCAGCGTTCAGCAGTTCACTGACCGCATCCCGAAGCTCTATCGAATGGACCCGAGGCACGAACATATGTTCGCCCTTGGGTCGGACGTCAAGCCACGCGGGTCTGACAACTGATCGGCAAACAACGCAGTAGGATTGTCCGCCCCCGGGGTGCTAGCTCAATTTGGCAGAGCAGCGGCCTCCAAAGCCGAAGGTTCCAGGTTCGAGTCCTGGGCGCCCCGCTTCCCGGGTTCCGTTTCGCGGGCAGACTGTCGGGATGCAGGCCCGTATAATTCAGGTCAGTTTCGCTCTGCGGGCGAGGTGTATTGGTTGCACAGGAGCCTTCCAAGCTCCTAGGGCGGGTTCGATTCCCGTCGCCCGCTTCAACCGGCAGGAGCCGGTACTTCCAGGGCGCGCCGTCGGCCCTTCTCCCGGTAGAGTCCCCGTTCACGCACGGGGCGTGGCGCAGTTTGGTAGCGCATTCGACTGGGGGTCGAAAGGTCGCTGGTTCAAATCCAGTCGCCCCGATTTTTCTCTTTCTGTCGGGACCCGCGGGACTCGGGCCGGTCAGGTCCAGTCCACCGACCGGGACCCGACAACCATCAAGCGGTCCGAGTCAGCAAGGTTCCCGGGGAAAACGACGAGCACATCGCCCTGACCTGTTGCTGAGGGGGCGAGGAGGGCTCCGAGGCCTGCTTCCGCCGCCCGGACGCCGCAACTGCGGCAAGCCTGGATCGGCATCTCGTCCTGGCCCGCCGGTCGGACTCCGAGATCCGCCAGCACCGCGGGGTCAGTCAGGTCGGCGACGAGACCGATCTCGGCTTCAACCGTTACCAGAACCCTCGGGTGGAGATCGGCGGCAGCCTGTGCCCGTAGGCTCACCAGCCGGTCGAACTCGGCCCGAGCGACATCGGGAGTGGTCGCCAGGTAGAGGGCCGAAGAACCGGGTGGGTTCCAGCGGCCGCCATGGAGCTCGGCACCGCGGGTAGAGAGGGGGTCGAATCCGGGGGAGAGGTGACGCCAGGCCTGGCCTTCCCAGCTTATGGCGGTCTCCGGATCCAGATGGCTGCTGAAGGCGTCCAAACGGACTAGACGAAGACCCCTTCGCCCATCGCCTCGATTGCCCCGATGACTTCCAGGTAGCGCCCCTCCGTCAGGAGGTCGGCAGGCTTGGCGAAGTCGAAAGCGGGATTGGGCGCGAAAAGCCAGATTGCCGCGCCCTCGGGCTTGAATACCCGGGCGAGCTCCTCCAGGACCACTATCACCTCGAGCGCCCTCTCCCGGTCGCGGGGCCGCGGATTCGTTTCGCCGTCCAGCCAGCGACGCAAGGTCCGTTCGCTGACCGGAAGGAGCCGTTCGAGATCGACCAGGCCCACGCCGGAGCCCAGCGCCGCGGCAGCAAGCCGGCCCGCAAAAGTGGTCTCACTCTGTCCGACTTCTGTCAAAGTCATGTCAGAAGTATGACAGAAGCCCCGATTGCCGCATCTCACCGGGTCGGCTGGTGTTTCACTGTGCGAATGCCGGGACACCGAAAAGGCGAGCAACCGAAACAAGGCCACAGCGGCTTCCGCCTGGTCTGGCCGCTTGCTGCGCTATTGACCGCGCTGGCCCTCGCGACGGCGCCAACGGCCTTTGCCCTGGGTGTACCCGGGCGGTCTTCTGACCCGGTAGTGCTTGCCGGTAGTCAGGTCACGCCCCTGATCGGCAGCGAACCCGACTCGGTTGTCGCCTTCGCATGGGACGGAAGTTGGCGCCAGATACCTGTGCAGATAGACGAGCGGAAGATCATTGATTACGGAACCATCCGACAATTCACCGGTACCGGCCGCACCTTCCAGGGGGTCGGTTACGCGGACCCTTCCACCCTGGCTGGCGCCGATCCCGATCCGACGCTTGACGCGGACGATGAAGTCGCCCTCATGGCCTTCGACGCGGGAAGGTCCGCCTGGGGCAAGCCAGACCCGGCAGGAACTGTTGCCGGTTCCCGGCTTCCGGTCAGGATCGAGGATCCGCTCGCGCCGACCAACGAAAGGTTCATCTACCTGTTCCGCAGCAAGGGAGGACTGCAGCCTTCCGCCGGGCAGAACTATGTCGAGTACGAATTCGCCCTCCGCAACGGCCTTTCCTATCCCGCTGATTACAACTTCGCTGGTACTGCCGGATCAGCTCCCAGCCCCCGGAACAACCCCGAGGATTCGAGAGTCACCACAGACGCGTACGAACTCGATTTCGAGAGCCGCTGGATCACTGATGACATGAGAATCAAATTGGGAGGGGCGAACGCCATCGACATCCTCGACGGCGACAAGACCACGGTCGGTCTCACTTCCTGTGGTCGAAACGAGGACACCTTCAGGAACGGCGGCGGTGGATTCATCGCCAACATCGACGGGCCGGTGCGCGCGATCCGTTCCTATACCGGCGCCAACAGCGGCAATCACACCCAGAGGGACCACGTTCTCTACCGCTCCCGACAGGAGATGACTTCTTTCCTGCGGGTTCACCCGGGCATCGACAATTTGCTGACGGCGTTCGACTTTTCCAGCGCTGCGGTCGGCATGACCTACAGCAATTCGGTCAACTCCGGTTCGTTCACGATCGACGGGGTTCCCGACAGCCCGATACCCGGAGCGCTCGACTGGGAACAGGTAACCGGACCGCAGGGTTCGATGGTGAACGTGACCCGGACGACCACGGATATCCCGGGAATCTCCTCGACTTCGTTCTACCTCGACCAGACCAATGTGCTTGCGCCTCACTCGATCCTTTGCTCGGGCGACGCTCACGCCTATGGCGCGAGCGGCCCCCTTGCCCAGGGAACCGGTGCCTACAACACTGATCCGACCCGCGCAGAGATCGACGGCAGCGTCTACAGGTTCGAGGGAACCCGCACGACGATCTTTGGGCCTCCTCAGGGCGATTCCTCGCCCGGACTCAGAGCCAGCCAGATCGACAATCCGCTAGTCGCGAGTACAGGCGGCGCCGCCGACAGGCCGAAGGAACCGGTCGGGCGCGCAAGGCTTGGCCTGAGCGTCCGCCCGGGGGCTGCACGCTTGCGGCCCGGCCGGGCGCTCACGATCAGACTGACGATGAGGAACGTCGGGGGATCCGCCGCAACAAGGACCCGGATCTGCGTGAGCGCCCCCCGGAGGTTCCTGACCGGGGGCAGGTGCCTGTCAATGGGCCGGGTGGGAGCGGGAGGGGTCAGGTACCGGTCGGTGAAGCTTCGTCTCCGCCGTTCCGGTTCCTACCCCCGGAAACTTCGTGTGAAGGCAGTGGCCAGCGCGGCAGCAGTCTCACCGGCCAGGCGGACTATCGTCATTCGACCGATGCGATCGCGATAAGTCCAGACCCGGGTCAGCGCCCGTTGGCGATCCGCATCTCGCGGGCGAGCGCATCCGAGGCGTAGGGTCCGTCTCCTTCGAGCTCTGCGATCACGTCGTCGATCACCTCGGGCGGGCGGTTCTGGCTCATCTTCTGTTTGGCGACAATGTTTGTGGGCGTCAGGCGAAGGCCGATCGTGCCCTTGCTGTCACGGCGGGCGTCTTCCGCGACCTCCGGGGAGCTGTCCAGAAAACGCGGATTCTCCACCTGCGCTTCGAAATGTTCGACCAGCCGGGTCAGAACCTCGAAGTTCTCTTCGCCCTCGATGATCTCCGGCACCCCGGTCAGGTGGGCGGTGATGAAGTTCCAGGTCGGAACCTGAATCAGCTCGCCGTACCAGCTGGAAGAGATGTAGCCATGCGGTCCCTGGATGATCATCAGCATTTCGTGCTGCCCCAGTTCGTGAACCTTCTCGTCCGGGCGGCCGAGATGGGTGACGATGGAAAGCTCGTCGTGGTCTTCGTCGATCAGCACCGGATAGTGGGAGGCCACAAGTCCGCCCGTCGCGGGGGAGACAAGGATTGCCCAGGGGTTCTCACGGATCAGTCGCTCGACCGTCTCGCGGTCATCAAGCTCGTAGTAGGGATTGGTCCTCATCGGGTCAGCCTCCCGCCTTTACCGCCCGGTGGCCTTCCTTCTCGAGGAAGGCGATCACCTTGTCCCGGTGGTCTCCCTGGAGTTCGATGCTGGAGCCCCTTGCCGTTCCGCCGACACCGCAGTGCTGCTTCAGCTTCTTGGCAAGCGCCTTCGTTTCAGCTTCGCCGAGGGGTATCTCCGAGATCGTCGTCGCGGTCTTGCCCTTCCGGCCCGAAGTCTCCCGCTTCACCTTGATCGTCGATCCGGCCGGTGCCGGGCCCGGAGCGTCAGCCGCCTGTGTGCGTCGCTTGCCCTTTTTCGCGCCCTGCTTCTGCGCCGGCCTGAAGTCACCGCCGTCGCTGGACCAGACGAGTTCCGAATCCGAGGGCATCAGGTCAGCGTACCTTCCGGTTTCAGTCGTTCGAACCTGTTTTCACCGCGACGGAACTGCCGTTGCCGGTTTCGACCAGATAGCTCTCGCCCGGGCCCAGGGGCGCAGGCGGCACCGCGGCGCCGGTGATCACGACATCGCCAGCCTTGAACGAATCACCAGCGAGATCGACCTGATCCGCCAGAGAGGCGACGACCTGGCCAAGGTCGCCGATCACTTCCCGCGGATCGTTCCAAGGGCCCTCGGAGTCATTTGCGGTGACCCTGACCCGGACCTCGGGAAGGCTGTCGGGCTCCACTTCAAAGAACTCCCCGATGATCACGTGGCGGTGGAAAATGTTGCCGGCGAGAATGTCCTCGACGCTTTCGATCGAACCGAGATCCACCAGTTCGATCGATGCGGCCACCGCCCCGATAGCCCTGGCTCCATCCTCAGCCGAAGCCCCGGGACCCAGATCTGTCACAAGGCGCACGGCCACCTCGGGCTCGATTAGCGGCATTCCCCAGCTGCCGACATCGACCTCTTCGCCCGAGCCGAGGCAGGTTGCCGTGGTCAGGAAACCGGCCAGCGGCTGGACTATCCCCAGCGCCTCACGGGCACCTTCGGTTCCGAACCCCGATTTCCAGCCCAGCCGATCGCCCTGCTGGAGGTGCGATTCCCGAAGCGTCTGCTGCCGGCCCATTCCCTTGATCACTCTCTCGTCGTTGCGGTTCACGCCCGCAAGTGAATCAGACGATGACTGCCACAGACCCGGGCTCAAGCGAGAGATTCGAGCGCGGACCGGCAGGAGAGGAGTGATGCCTCGGTGCCGTCGGCCTCTCCGGCGAGGAACGCATCACCGCACACTCTGACGTTCACCCCGTCTGCAACGGTTTCAAAGTACGGCTGTGAAACGGTCCCGGCGCCGTTCGCATATCGCCACTTCATGAGCTGGACCATCCCGGCGGGTATGAAGCCGGTCAGGGGTTCGATCAGGTCGAGTGCGGTCGCGACGATCTCGCCTTCGCTTGCCTCGAAGAGATCCCGGCTCTGTTCGGGAGAGAACCGGAAACTGATTCCCGGTTTGACGTCATCGAACTTCATGTAGTCCCTTATGACGGTTCCTCCTCCGGTGGGAGCCGTCTGGACGGCGGGACCTTCCGGCAATCGAGCCGGATCGACCCTGACCATGGCGACGATCGCTTCCCGGTAGGGAGGCTCTTCGATTTCGGGCCAGTCTGGGGTCAGGGCAGCCAGGAGTTCAAGTGCCTGGGGAATCGGGGCCGTAAGGATCAGGTTCTGAACTACCCGCAGGCTCGTGGTCATCTCGCCCTGCTCGACGGTCAGGCGAAGACTTCCGCTCTCCGGCTCGATCGAGGTCACCTTCGCCGCGTTTCGAACGTTCAGGTCCATGGCCAGATGTTTGCCCAGGGCCGAGATCCCTGCCGGCGAGTACCAGGCGTCGTTCTCACCGTCGAATCTCTCCATTTGCCGAAGCATGCCGGCAGCCTCACCACGGCTGATCAGTTCGCGGGTCAGCGGCCCTTTGTCCGTCAGGAAGGGCAAGCCGTGGTCGAATCTGGAGTCGGCGAAGCGCCTGGTTGCTGCCCGTCCCCCCGGAGTCCGGCCCTTGTCCACCACCAGATATTCGGCGCCGGAGGCCTCAAGGCTGGCGGCGATCGAGAGGCCCCCGAAGCCCGAACCAATCACACAGGTCTCGACTGATTGAGGGGGTGGGAGCGGTTCGGCGGTCACGCCCGGGATTCTCCCGGTTTGCTCAGGTGCCAGCCGGCTGGACTGCCTCTACCGGGATGCGGAAGGTCTCCAGGAGGGTGGCGAGCCTTGGCCTGTCTCCCCCGACTTCATTCGAAACCTCGTCGAGCGTGGTTTCTCCGATCGAGACCATCAGAAAGTCTTCAAGCTCGATTTCCAGGTGGGCGTCCGGGGTGACCTGCGGCAAGCCGTCCCGGAGTTCCGATCTGCCTTCTTTTACTTCCAGCCAGAAGTCTTCGTCCCCCACCGAGAACGCGTAGATGCCATCGGGGGCGGGGCGAGGGTCACGGTCCATGGTCGCCAGCATCGTCATTGCTGCCCACGATGCCCGCGTGGTGAGGTCGGGACGTTCGTTGATCGGCGGCATCAGGCCGAGACCCCAGAGGGCGAGATCTTCGAGGATGGGCTGGAGGCCACGGCCCCGTTCGGTCAGCGAGTAGGCGGTGGTGGAAGCCGGGGGAGGCAGTTCAACTTTCTGCGCGATGCCCGCCTCCTCCAGGGTCTTGAGCCGGCTGGACAGCAGATTGGTCCCGATGCCGTCCAGGGCGTCCATCAGGTCCTTGAAGCGCTTCGGCCCCCGGGTCAGCTCGCGAATGACCAGCAGGGTCCAGCGTTCGCCAAGAAGGTCGAGGGAAAGGGCAAGTCCGCAGCGTTGGCCGTATGTGCGTTGAGGAGTTGTCATCTCGTTGCCACCGACACTTCATCAACCGGTGCGGCGGCCTGGCCGGATCCGGGGTCCGTTTCCTCCTGTGGGTGGGCGGGAAGTACGGCGAAACAGAAGATCGCGCCCAGGGCGCAGACTCCGGCTGCTACCAGGCAACCGGCCTGCATGCCGTCAAAGAATCCAGTCGAGGCGACACTCTGGAGCGTCGAGCTTGCCTGGGTGGCTCCGGCGGCAGCCAGCCGCTCGGCAGCGATCAGGGCTCCGCCGATCGATTCCTCGGCCGGCTGGAGGGCGGCGTCCGGGATCTGCCTGACCGCTCCTTCAATGAAGGCCTCTTTGTAGAGGGACGCGAAGACGCTGCCGATCACGGCAACGCCCAGGGTTGCTCCCAGTTCCCGCGTTGCGTCATTGACCGCCGATCCGATCCCTGCCTTGGCGTTGCTTACGGCGCCCATGATGGATTCGGTTGCGGGCGCGCTGGTCAGGCCCATGCCGGAGCCGAGCACCACCATCTGTCCTGCAATCTCCAGGTAGCTGGTCTCAACGCTTACGGTCGAGATCCACGCGTAAGCAATCGTCAGCAGCACGAGCCCGCCGCCGACCACGAACTTGGTCCCGAAGCGAACTGCCAGCTGGGTGCCGATGATCGAGGAGATCGCAACCGAGGTTGCCACCGGAAGCAGTCTCAATCCGGTTTCAAGGGGCCCGTAGTCGAGCAGGAACTGGAAGTACTGCGTGACAAGGAAGATGAATCCGGCGAGGGCGAAGAAGGAGACGGTCACCGAGACGGAGGCGGCAGAGAACCTCAGGTTGCGGAAGATGTTCACGTCCAGCATCGGCGAGGACACTCTTCGTTCCCAGAGGACAAAGGCCGCCATCGCGATCGCACCTCCAGCGAAAAGCAACAGCGTCTGGGTCGAGAGCCAGCCCGCATCGGGTGCCTCGATCAGCGCGTAGACGATCAGTCCGACCATCGCGGTTGAAAGGCCGAGCCCGGGAAAATCGAGGCGGGGTGCCTCCGGGTCTCGGGAATCAGGGACGAAGGCGGCGACCAGTGCGATCGCGACGATCGCCACCGGAACCTTGGCGAGGAATGTTGCCGGCCATGAGAAGGTCTCGAGAAGGGCACCGCCGACGATCGGGCCGAGTGCGATTGCGATGCCGGTGCTGGCACCCCAGAGCCCGATCGCCCGCGCCCTCTCGCCCCGTTCGGTGAAGACGTTGGTGATTATCGAAAGGGTGGTGGGGAAGATGATCGCGGCGCCCACTCCCATGATCGCCCGGGTGGCGATCAGGGCGGAGGTGTCCTGCGCGATGGCGCCTGCAGCGTTTCCGATGCCATACACGCAGAGGCCGACTATCAGGGTTCGACGACGCCCGAAACGGTCTCCGAGACTTCCGGCGGCAAGCACCAGTGCGGCGAAGGTGAGTGTGTATGCGTCGACGATCCACTGCAGTTCCCTGGTGGTCGCCCCGAGGTCGACGACCAGGGTCGGGAGCGTGACGTTGACGAGAGTCACGTCGAGGTTGACTGCGAATGCGCAGAGGCAGAGGGTCGCGAGGATTACCGGTCGTCGATTCATACTTGAAAAACATATAGCACTTCAAATATGAAAAGCAAGTTAGCGCCCCGGATAACCTTCCGGCCATGTCAGTTTCCGGCCTCAGAAAGCTGAACATCTTCGCGACGGTTTTCTTTGTTGCCCAGGTGGTGGTCCTTCTGATCGTCGCCAAGCCGGCATCGCTGCCGGTCACCGGCCAGTTCCTGGTCGGACCGCCAGGGGCCGGCGAGTACGGAAGCACCGAGCTGTTCAGCCTCCGGATCGACCTTCTCGTGGCCCTGTTCCTCGCTCTTGCGGCGATAGATCACCTGCTCGTCGCCACGATTGGTCGCGGCTGGTACGAGCGGAACATCTCCGAGGGGCGCAATCCGGCGCGCTGGTACGAGTACTCGATCAGCGCTTCGGTGATGATCGTCCTGATCGCCATGCTCTCTGGCGTCAGCGATGCGGTCGCACTCCTCGCGATCTTCGGGGTGAATGCATCGATGATCCTCTTCGGTCTGGCGATGGAAAGGGCGAACGCCGGGCGAGAAGAGGTGGACTGGGCCCCGTTCGTCTACGGGTGTATCGCCGGGGCCGTGCCGTGGATCGCGATCGTGATTCAGTTCATCCTTTCCGGCTCCAATGCCGACGGGGTACCCGGCTTCGTCTATGGAATTTTCGTCACCCTCTTTCTGCTCTTCAACTGCTTTGCCCTCAACATGTGGCTCACCTACAGGCGGCGAGGCAGATGGCAGGACCCGCTGTTTGCCGAGAAGGTCTATATCTGGCTGAGCGTCACCGCCAAGACGGCGCTGGCCTGGCAGGTCTACGCGGGAGCCCTGGCCGGTTCCTGAGCCTCGTTTCAGGGTTCAGGTGCGGTCACGTAGATACCCGACATGTAAATCCGGTAATCTGCGTCGTATGAATAGCGCGAGCAACACGAAGGGCGTGATCGACTGATGGACGTTCCGTTCTGGGCATGGGCGGCTTTCGTCGCCTTCGTCGCGCTCATGATCTTTCTTGACCTGGCCGTCCTGCACCGGCACGCCAAGGTGATCGAGTTCCGCGAGGCCGCGTGGATGAGCCTCGGCTGGGTTGCGTTGGCGCTGATCTTCGGCGTAATCGTGTGGATGACCGGAGGCGCCGAGTCGGGCGGTGAGTACTTCGCCGGCTACCTGATCGAGAAGGCTCTCTCGGTTGACAACATCTTCGTTTTCGCCCTCATCTTCACCTACTTCGCGGTGCCCGCCGAGTACCAGCACAGGGTTCTCGTCTGGGGTGTGATCGGCGCGCTGATCATGAGGGGCATCTTCATCTTCCTCGGGGCCGAGCTGCTCGAGGCCTGGGATCCGATCGTTTACGTGTTCGCCGCCGTGCTGATCATCACCGGTATCCGGATGGCGACTCACGATAACTCGGAGATGGACCCGTCTAAGAACGTGATCCTGAGGGCTTTCCGCAGGATGGTGCCAGTCACTGAAAAGTTCCACGGCGCGAAGTTCTGGGTTCGCAAGGAAGAGATCGACCAGTCTGAAGCTGTCACCGATCGCAGACCTCTGTTCGGCGTCTGGATCGCCACGCCACTCCTCGCAACCGTGGTGATGATCGAGTCCGCTGACCTGGTCTTCGCGATCGACTCGATCCCGGCGATCTTCGCGATTACCACCGACACCTTCATCGTCTTCACCTCGAACGCATTCGCCCTGCTGGGCCTTCGGGCTCTCTACTTCATGCTCTCCGGGGCGATGGAGCGTTTCGTCTACCTCCAGGTAGGGCTGTCGGTAGTTCTCGTGTTCGTCGGCCTCAAGTTCATCTGGGGAGACCTGTTCGGCAAGGTTCCGATCTGGGTTTCGCTGCCCTTCATAGCGATCGTGGTCGGCGCCTCGATAACTGCGTCACTGCTCAAGACCCGCGAGCGGTGAGTCGAAACTGACATCCCGGCTCTCGGGTCTCGCATCGAAGACGAGCATCCGCGACTCACCGTCCTCGCATACGTCAAGGTCGAACTTTTTCAGGGCGCCACGGGCAGCAGGGAAGACGGAGAGTCCCCTGTGGTGGATCCGCAGAGGCTTGACGAGGCGGCCGTCGGGGGCGAAGCAGTCGAGATCCGAACGAAGCGCCACCAGGCAACAGCCGGTGGCGCTCGGGAACCTCTGCCGGAGCTGGTCCTGGATCAGGTCCATCTCCGCCTGCGGATTCTCACCTTCGATGATTCTTGCCTCGATTCCGTAGCTGCGAAGGGTCGAGAAGGCCAGAAGGAGCCGGTCGAAGGCGGCGGGCATCACGCTCTCTTCGGGAGCGGTGTTCATGCGGCACCACCGACCAGCTCTTCGGCGTCGACTTTCCTCAGGTTGCCGGCCATGGCGTGGTATCCACCGTCCACGTGGACGATTTCGCCGCTGATTGCGCGAGCCATGTCCGAGAAGAGGAAGCAGGCAACTTCCGCGACGGGGTAAGGGTCCTCGGCATCCCACTTCAGGGGCGACCTGGTCTCCCAGTTTTCGAGGAGTGCGTCGAAGTCCGGAATCCCTCCGGCGGCACGGGTGTGAAGCGGGCCCGCGGCGATCAGGTTCGACCTGATTCCCAGCGGACCGAGATCGCGGGCCAGGTACCGGTTGACCGATTCGAGGCCGGCTTTGCAGACGCCCATCCAGTTGTAGACGGGCCAGGCTCCGGCAGCGTCGAAGTCGAGGCCGATGAGAGAGCCCCCGCCATCGGGAGCGAGGTCCCGCAGGAGCCTGCCCAGGCTGGCGTAGGAGAAGGCGCTCGTATGGAAGGCCAGGCTTACGCTCTCCGGGCCGGCCTCGAAGAAGTCGCCCGCGAGGGCCTCGCGTGGGGCGAAGGCGATCGCGTGCAGGACCCCGTCGAGGTGTCCGAAATCGGCCGCAAGCCGGTGGCCCAGGGCTTCTATGTCTTCTGCCCTCGTCGCATCGAGTTCAGCCACGCCGACCTCACCAGGGAGGTGCCGGGCGGCTTCCTCGGTCAGATGCCGGTCGCGCGGAAAGGCGGTCAGCATCACCTGCGCACCCGCCTCGATCGCCCGTTCGGCGGTCGCGAAGGCGATCGAGTCGTTGTTTACGACGCCGGTAATGAGGAGTCGCTTGTCGTTCAGCATCATTTCCTTTCGGGTCCACCGGTGCCGGGGAACTTCGCCCGGACTCGCTGGTCCTTTTCCTTGGCTGTTTCAGAGAGTGCTTCCTGTTGCTCGATGAGGGTCCCGGTCAGTTCCGGATCACCCATCGCAAGCATGCGCACGGCCAGTAGGCCGGCGTTGCGTCCTGCGTCAATCGCCACCGTGGCCACCGGGACTCCGGAAGGCATCTGGACGATCGAAAGCAGCGAGTCGAGTCCATCGAGGTCCTTGAGTGAGATCGGAACCCCGATTACCGGCAGGGGAGTGGCCGATGCCACCATGCCTGGCAGGTGGGCTGCCCCTCCGGCTCCGGCGATGATCACCCGGAGTCCCCGCTCGTGGGCCGTCGAGGCGTACTCGAACATCAACTCCGGTGTCCGGTGTGCCGAAGTGACGCGGACCTCCCGGGGGATGCCGAACTCGTCGAGGGCCGCAACGGCTTCCTCCATGATTCGCAGGTCGGAGTCGCTACCCATCACGACGCCTACCAGGGGTGTTTGCTTGTCGCTCACGGGCGACCTCCTTCCAGTACCCGTGCCGCCATAAGCGCCGCCTTTCTGGTCGGCTCCTGATCCTGGCCGCAGACCGTTACATGGCCAAGCTTCCGGCCGGGGCGGGGTTCCTTGTCGTAGAGGTGAATCTGGGCACCGGGGATGCCGAGTGCCATTCCCAGGTTCCGGCGTGGGTCTCCACCGGAATGGCTTCCGACCACGTTCACCGTCACCACGGACGGTGAGACCAGGGAAGGCAGGCCGAGCGGGAGGCCCAGGACGGCCCGAAGATGCTGCTCGAACTGAGAGGTGACGCAACCTTCCATCGTGTAGTGGCCGGAGTTGTGCGGTCTCAGCGCGAGTTCGTTGACCAGAAGCCCTTCGCTGGTCACGAAGAACTCGACAGCAAGGATGCCGGTCGCGCCGATGTCCTCGGCGATGTCCGTCGCCATGCCCTGCGCTCTCGCCGCGACGGAAGATGAGACCTTCGCCGGGGCGAGGATCTCCCGGCACATGGCGTCGCGCTGGACTGTTTCGACGGCCGGGTAAGTGACCCGTTCGCCGTTGGTCGAGCGCACCACGATCACCGCTATCTCCTGAAGGATGTCGAGGGTGGGCTCGAGGATCAGGCCGTTATCCGGATTCTCGAAGAGGCTTTCGAGTTCGCCCGGTTCCGAGACCTGCCACACGCCCTTGCCGTCGTAGCCTCCCCTGGCTGCCTTGACCGTGACTGGCAGGCCGTGGTCTTTGGCGAACCGGAGCGCGGCCCCCGAATCGACGGGAGCCTCGAAGGGGGGTAGCGGGTATCCGAGTTCGTCGAGGCTGATCCTGGCGTGAAGCTTGTCCTGGGCCATCAGCTTGGCGGCCCGGGAGGGTGCCATCCGGATCCCCTCGTTCTCCAGTTGGCTCAGTATTTCCGGCGGAACACCTTCGTGGTCGAAAGTGAGGACATCGGCACCCTCGGCGAGCCGACGCAGGTCCTCGATCGATTCCGGGCTGCCGATCATGTGCTCGGCCCCGGCGAGGACCGCGGGATCCCTGTCGCTGGCCGCGAGGACCCTCAGTCTGATGCCGAGCTTGATTGCCGCCTCATGGGTCATCCGGGCGAGCTGGCCGGCGCCGACCATGGCCACCAGGCTTTTCCCGGTCGAGGCTTCCGGCTTTGCGGTGCTGGTTTCCAGGGTCAGGCTCATTCGAAGTACTCCGGGCGGCTGACCCAGGTTTCCGTTACGAACATGACCCCGGAAGAGCTTTCGAGGATCGGGCGCAATCCGGCCATCAGTGACTCGATCCGTTCCTCCGGCACGACCGTAATCAGCAGCTCCAGAGTGGCCTGTTCGTTGAAGATCAGCCTGCCCTGGTGGTAGCCGCCGTGGCCAAGTCCGGAGACCCCCGAAAGGCTCGTGAAACCGGAGGCCCCGTTGGCCCGGAACACCTCCCTTACCGAGTGAGAGTCGGCTCCCTCGACCACGATCTCAACCTTGGTCATTCTTGAGAGCCCTGCCGTTTCCATCGTCTCTAGCGTGTTTCCCATGGTGTCCATTCACTGTTCCTTTCGCGCCGCATCCAGCCGGATGTGGCGTCTTCCCGGGCTGCCAGGCTCAGCCAGCCGTTGTCAAATAGGTCCCTCACGGAGGGGTTTCGTTCGATCACCGTCGTGATCCGGTCAAGCGGCGCCTCGATCACCACCAGCAGGCGCATCGGCTCGTGGACGAGCCGGTCACCATCAGCCAGTGACTGCCAGGGGAGGCCGAGCTTCAGGTCACCGTCCGGTCCCGAGAGCACTCCCACATTGCCGACCGGGTTGTGGGTGACCTTGGTTCCGGCCCCGAAGACGACCGGTTCGACGGTCGAGAAGTAGTACTGGCAGTTGATCCACTGCGCGACCACCACCGGGGCCGTGAGGATTGTCTCCAGCGCCTCGCCCTGTGCATCATCGTTCGGGTCGTATGAGTGGAGGAAAGTTCGCCTTCCGAGGTCGACCCCGGCGGTCATTTCACGTGGCCCGATGATGAAGGCGGCGTTGCCGGCCAGTCCCCATTCGGGGTAGACCTCGGCCCAGTCCTGCGAGCGTCTGTACACGCCGGCTTCAGCCCGGGAAACTTTGCCCTTCGGCTGTTCTCCCGGCAGGTCGCGGCTCCTTTCCAGGCTCAGCTTGCCTGTGGCGGCGTCCAGATCCCGAGAGATCCGGTCGAGGTCACCCTTGATCGCCTCGGGCACCAGTTCCGGCTCGAGGATCTCGACCCGGTCGATCGTCGTGTCGTGTTCGGCGGCGACGAAGAACGTGTCCCCCGGAATTTCGAGCCCTCTTTCCACCAGCAGCTCTCTTACGTCCTCGCGGTTCAGGATTGCCGCTGCCGCCCGGGCGTTCGGGGCACCCCGGTGGCCTCCGCAAGCCCCGCAATCAAGGGCCGAGGCGTAAGGGTTGTTCTCGGTTGTGCTGCCGTGCGCGCAGAGGATCACGACCTTTGCGAAGTTGTCCGTGAGGCCCATGGTCTTTAGCGCCACCTCCGCGAAGAGGACTCTCTCGTCTAGAGGCATGTCCCGCTCGACGTCGATCACGGTAGGTGCCGCCGGCACGGTTTTTTCCCGGAGCCGGGAGCGGATCGATCCGAAGGGTCTCGTCGCCAGGGTCCTTGCCGCGGCGACCGGGCCCTTGATCCACCCTGACATCTCGGCCAGTGCGAAGGGAGCGATCACGTTCGATTCGGCTTCGTGAACTCCGTCCTTTGCCGAGGTGACCGAGTTCTCGCGGGCCAGCCTGCGTTCGCTCTGCTTCTCGGCTCCCTGGAGTGGCTCCTCGAAGACCGAGCTCTTCGGTTCGATCAGCACGGGGCAGAGGTCGGATGGGCTGTTGCCGGCGAGGTCCTGATACCTGATCGGTACCCCGAAGAAGCCGGCGAAGCCCAATGTCTCGTAGTTGCCGCTTTCCTCGAACTTCCTCCTGAGTCCCTCTGACCGGACGTCGATGCAGCAGACGAGCTGGGCGTCCGGCCTTTCCTCCGTCTCGTCCCTGGGCCTCTCGAGTTCATGGAGCAGGGAGGACCGGTAGTTCTCCTCGTAGGCTTCCTGCCAGATCTGTGTCCGTTCGCGTGGCGGCAGTTTGGCCAGCAGTCCGTCGATCGCGGAGAGTTCATCCTGATTTGAGCCAGGGAGCGCACCGAGTGCGGTCAGGACGGCGACCGTGCGACCGCGTTCGGGCGCTGGCTGCCATCCGTCATGGCTGTCGGGATGGATGTATGGAACCGGGAGGCTGACGCTCTTCGCTTCGAGCAGGGCCGCTTCGATCGCGACCCGCATGGCCAGGTAAGAGACGAGGTCGATTCCCTCGTCGGTCTCGGAGATCCGGATCACCAGTGAGGTCCAGCCCGGCATCGCACCGACATGGGACCGGAGGTAGTCCTGGTTTGCGTGCGAAGGCACCCCGATCTTCTCGATCGCATCGAGCAGGGCGTCCTCGGGACGGTCGGGCAGATCGGTCAGTGCCTTCCTCGCCTTCGCCGGAAGCGTCCGGTCCAGACCGATCAGTTCACGCCAGGCGGAGTAGAAGCCAAGCTCTCGTCCCGGCATGGGCCATCCGGCCGATTCGGCCCCGAGGTAGGCAGCGCACCACTTGCTGCTCTCCTCGTTCATCTGGTCGAACACCCCCGGCTCGAAGCGTTCGCTTGCCGTGAGGTAGGTCCGGACAGGCGCAGGAGCCTCTTCGCCCACCATCAGGTCTGTCAGGAATATGGCTTCCGGGCTGAACCGCTCCCGGCCGATCGCCAGGGGGGGAGAGTTGAGAACGTCACCCAGCCGTCGCCGGAGAGCTGACCTCAGGTCTTCCTCACCGATTCGACCAGTCTCGCGCTGCTTGCGGTACCAGCCTTCGCTCATCGTGCCCCTCGCACCGAGCGTCTGACCGGCGATCCTCACCGCTTCCTCGAACCTCTCCTGTTCGAGCGAGCGCAGCGGGTTGACGGCGATGAAGGTCTCCAGCGGCCAGGACTTGGCAATTACCGAGCCGGCGACCTCGGCATCGGCCCGGACCCGTGAGCGGTCTGCCTCGGTGCGCGAAGGCGCCGTTGAATCGATGGTCTCGACTGCGTTTATCATCGTGCCTCCTGAGAGCGCGGCATAAGAGTGCCGGTGCCCGTGAGTTGTCGTTCGGTGGAGCCGCGGCCCGCCCGCGAGCGGCCGGTCCTGGCGGCGTTGAGTGCCTGTACGTAGGCTGCTGCGTCGACCTTGCCGGGAAGGCTCATCCGCCCGGACCTGATGATCAGGCCCGCGACCGCGACCGGCACGAAGGCGAGCAGCCAGAGCGGTGAAACGACCGAGGCTGTCTCGAGCGGAATCGTGCTCCCGAGGTAGTCGTAGGCCAGCGAGATGAGTCCGACGTACCCGGCGGCAGCCAGGGCGAGGAGTGCGGCACCGGAGGCCATGCCCCGAAGCCCGTCGCTTCTCCGGATCCATCCCCAGGCACCCCATGCCAGCGTGGCCCATGCGAAGGCGAGGATCGCGCCATTGGTCCAGTCAAGGTCGGGGTACCAGGCCAGGGCGAATGCCGAGAGGAGTGCCGCCGGAGCGAGTACGGCGAATCCGACGCTCGCCAGTGAGGCCTTCTTGGCCGGAGGGTGCGGCTTGGCGATTCGAGACGTCTCCGACGTGACGGCCGACCCTGAACCGAGGAAGAGAGACGCCTTGTAGAGGCTGTGGCCGATCAGGTGGAAGATCGTTGCCACCCAGGCTCCCAGTCCGCAGGTCATGATCATGAAGCCCATCTGACCGGAGGTGGAATGGGCAAGCGAACCCTTCACATCCGGCCGCGCGATCATCGCGGCGGTTGCGTAGATCGCTGTGGCGGCACCGGCCGCGAAGGCAAGGTGCGTCGCCAGCGGGGATCCGGTGAACATGCCGCTCGTTTTCAGCAGCAGGATGCCTCCCGCGTTCACCACTCCCGCGTGGAGCAGAGCGGAAACCGGTGTGGGGACGGCGATCGTGCCCGGCAGCCAGGAGCGGAATGGCAGCTGAGCGGAGCGCGATAGCGCCGCGATCACGAGCAGTACGGCGACCAGCGCGGCGATGGTCTCCTGGCCGCCGACCGCTTCGGTGCCGATCCCCAGCAGCGCCTGATCGCTGACGCCGGCGATGCTCAGGATCACCGCGGCCCAGAGGGCAAGGTCACCTGCTGCGAAGACGAGCAGTGTGGAGCGTCGTCCTTCGTCGGCACTGCGAAAGCCGGGGTACATGCCGAGCAGTGCGATCACTGCGAGTCCAGAACCGGTCCACCCGACCGCCAGGGTGGCGGGCGTCTCGGCCGAGACCATCAGAGCGGTGGATGCGGTGAGCAGACCGGCCCCGAGGAAGAAGCGGCCGAACCTGATGTCGCCGTGGAGGTAGCGTGACGCGAATGCCTGGACTACGCAGCTGACCGCGGTGACCAGCACCAGAAGCGGCGCGAGCAGGGGGTCAACGCCGACTCCGAAATCGATGCCGAGCACCGTCATCGTTTGAACCGCGTCCTCGGGGCCCGCGATCAGGACGCCGAACATGAAGAGTGAGAGGAGGCCGCCGAGCCCGGCGCCTGCGGCCCCGACAAATCCAGCTGCCCGGCTGGTCGGTTGTCGAGAGGCGATCAGTGCCGCGAGGGCCGGAGCGAGGACGACGAGGACGGTGGAGACACCTAGCATCTGATTCATGCGACGCATAATACACGAAATAGAAGTCATGTTTCGGAAACCGTATGTTCCAAATCCTGATTTGGGAATGCGTTATCGTGTGGGCATGGCGAATTGGACGTTTCTGACGAACCATGCGCATGTGCTGCTCTGTGTCGCCCGGGACCCCGGGATTCGGCATCGGGACGTGGCCGAGAGAGTGGGAATTACCGAGCGGGCCGCCCAACGGATCATCGGCGACCTGATCGACTCGGGATACCTGGAGAGGTTCAAAGAGGGCAGGCGGAACCACTACCGGCTCCACACCGACCTGCCCCTCAGGCATCCCCTCGAGCAGGACTCGCAGATCGGTCAGGTCCTTGGAGTACTTCAGGAGTCCGACAAGGACGAAGGCCGGAAGTAGCCAGCCCGGGCGCTCAGACTCCGAGGGCGAGGCTCAGCAACACCATCGCCGGGATCGACACCAACAGGCCAAGTGAGCACTGGCGCCGACCACCCCGCCAGGACTCGGGAAGGATCTCGACAAGCGTCAGGGCGAGCATCGCGCCCGCGGCAAACCCGAAGGAGACAGGCAGGAGCGCCGAGATTTCCTGAACCAGGAGGTAGGCGATCACCGCCCCGATCGGCTGTGGAATCGAACTGGCCACCGCCATCCAGAACTGCCGGCTTCCGGAGGCTCCGGTTGCCGCGAGGGGTATCGCGACGCTGGTGCC
>JAGQUT010000130.1 GCA_020438355.1 Solirubrobacterales bacterium
CTTCCAGTCGGTGGTCGGTTACCCGGTTTTGAGGCCAGTTGTATGTGCGTATTTTTTCGGAACGGTCGCCCGAACCTACCAGACTCTTACGCGCACTTGATAGCGCCGAGGCTTCCTTCTGAACTTGTGCCTCCCGGATTTGCTGAATCAAACGACCCATGGCAATCTCGCGGTTTTTATGCTGTGAGCGGCTTTCGGTACTTTCCGCTACCACCCCCGTTGGAAGGTGGGTAAAACGCACACCAGATTCCGTTTTGTTTACGTGCTGTCCACCGGCGCCGGATGCCCGGAAAGTATCTGTTTTGATATCATCTTTTCGGATATCAATGTCTTCCGGTTCCATTTTTGGCAGGGCGGCAACCGAAGCAGCTGATGTGTGTACACGGCCCTTGGCTTCGGTTTCTGGAATGCGCTGCACACGGTGAATACCCGATTCAAATTTCAGTTTTCGGTACACATCGTCGCCACTCACCTCCATCACCAGTTTGGAATAGCCGCCAACGGTGCCTGGCGTTT
>JAGQUT010000131.1 GCA_020438355.1 Solirubrobacterales bacterium
CGGCCCGGATGAAGGACTTCCTTTCAAATTTCACCCGTTACGGGCGCGTCGCGCTGATCCTCCTCGCGATTATCGTCTGCGCGGGCTTCCTCGTGCGTGCCTGGGTTGTCGTCAATCCCCTGGCGGAACCGGGTGACGATGCTCTCGCCTACCGGGCGCTGGCCGAGTCGCTCTTTGTGGACGGAACCTTCGGGTACGAGAAGGGATCCGCCAGCGGACCCGAGTTCAAGACCCCGAGCGACTGGTCACCCGGTGCCCCGTTGATTTATGCCGGCAGCTATTACCTGACCGGCGGGGTGCGGGACGGCGTCGCCCGCGGAGTCGAGGCTCTCTTCGGAACTGCTGCGATCCTGCTCGCCTTTCTCTTGACGGCCCGCCTCCTCGGCCCCCCGAGCCGCACCGGCTCATCGAGATTGAAGCTTCCGCCAAATAGCGCTCGAAACTTCAATCTCGATGAATCCCCGACCGAATCCGGCCTGCCCGCCGACGCCGTTTCCGGGCTCCGGCAGGCA
>JAGQUT010000132.1 GCA_020438355.1 Solirubrobacterales bacterium
CCTTGCTCAGCTTCATGGCGCGGTAGTCCTTGAGGTAGCTCTCGTAGACCTGCCAGGGGAAGCGCGTGCCCTGCTGGGGGACGCGGTCGATGGCCCGCTGGATGTAGCCCGAGTTGAGGGCGAGGAGCGGACCGGCCGACACCGAGGGCTCGTCGTTGTGCGGCGTGCACTGGCGCAGGCCACGGTCTCGCATGGCGGTGAGCAGGCGGCACACGTACTCGGCGCTGAGGTCGGCCTTCAGCGTCCAGGAGGCGTTCGTGTAGCCCACCGTGAAGGCGAAGTTGGGCACGCCCTCAAGCATCATCCCCTTGTAGGTGAGCTTCTCCGGTGGGCTCACCTTCTCGCCGTCGACCGCCATCTCGATGCCGCCCAGGAACAGCAGCTCGAGCCCGGTGGCCGGCACGATGACGTCGGCCTCGAGCTCCACGCCCGAGTGGAGGCGGATGCCGGTCTCGGTGAAGCGATCGATGGTGTCGGTGACGATGTCGACCTTGCCGTTGCGGATCTG
>JAGQUT010000133.1 GCA_020438355.1 Solirubrobacterales bacterium
AATCTCCGCCCCTGGGCTCGAAATTTTGGTGGGGTCAATTTTCCCTCCCTATAGGTTCGTGACCCCACCGACCCCACCCCCCACGCGGGGCGGGTCAGAGGCCCATCAGCTTCGAGATGATCTCCAGCATGATCTCCGTCGTGCCGCCGCCGATGGTGTTCAGGCGCAGGTCGCGCCAGGAGCGCTGGACGTCGTACTCCATCATGTAGCCGTAGCCGCCGTGGAGCTGGAGGCAGCGGTCGGCGACGCGGTTCGCCAGCTCGCAGGCGAAGACCTTGCACATCGACGCCTCCTTCGTGACGTTCTCGCCCTTGTGGAGCCGCCACAGGGTCGCGTAGCACAGCGCGCGCGCCGCCTCGGTCTCCGTCGCCAAGTTCGCGAGCAGATGCCGCGTCGTCTGGAACTTCGACACCGGCCGCCCGAAGGCCTGGCGCGTGGACGTGTAGTCGATCGCCTGGGCCAGGAGCCGGTCGCAGGCGACGACGCTGCCGAGCGCCATCATCATCCG
>JAGQUT010000013.1 GCA_020438355.1 Solirubrobacterales bacterium
GGTGAGATCGATTTCGAAGAGCCAGTGGAGGCCGGGACCGAGCCGGAGGCCGATTCAGGGGAGGCCGACCTCGTCGAAGAGGACTCGGCCGAGCTCCTTTACGAAGACGCTGCAACCGAGAACCAGCCGGTGGAAGAAGCAGAACCCGAAACCGGCGATGAAGAAGCTTCAGGAGAAGCCGACTTTTTCGATCAGGACGACGTGCTGGAGGCGACTCCCGATTTCCTCGAGGAAACCCCCGAGCACGATCAGCTCTGGTTCGAGCAGAAGGAACCCAAAGACTTCGATTTCGGCGACTGAGCACCTCGCTGCTCAAGCCTTAGAATCCCGTCTCTGACTCTCGCGGGGCCATAGCTCAGTTGGCAGAGCGCCTGCTTTGCAAGCAGGAGGTCGCCGGTTCGATCCCGGCTGGCTCCACTTACAACGTCAGGGGGAGACGCTGTTTCAGAACCCTCAAGGCAGGGAGTTGACGTCGTCCAGGGGTATCAGGGCATCGTCCCACCAGTCCGGCTGGGCCGGAGGGCGGGCCTGCGGTTCGGACCGCGGTGTACCGGGGACCGGCCGGGGTTGCGCCTCGACCTCTGACTGACGAACGATCACTGCCTCGGTGGTGACGTTGAAAACCGTGAGGTCCTGGGTCTGGACAACCGGTCCGTCATAAACCTTTCGAAGGTCATCGAAAAGGAGTGGCGTGCCGGCTGGCGTCACGACCGTATGCCAAAGCCCCGCCATCCTGGGGCGGACCAGGTCGAATACCTTTCCCGCACCCCTCGGAGAGGTATGCGCCTCGTCCACGATGACCCTGGCCCGTTCGATTGGTACGCCCATCGATGCCGCGATCGCCTCGGCCGGTGGGAAGCATTCGTGAATCAGGAGGTCCACGTTGCCTTCCTCACAGGCATGGACAAGGGGCCAGCCGGGGCGGGTGTCACCAGAGTGGACCACGGTCAGGCCGGCGAAATCGATTCGGTAGCCGACCGCCCCGGAAAGGGCATGAACCACGGGAAAGGAAGTCACCGTGACGCCGTTCTGCTCGTAAACGACCTGTGTAGCCGAGTACTCGAACTCCTCCACTTCCAGCTCGAAACTCTCGGGGGCGTGGATCGACCTTGTCGAGTCGGAATCCCACTGACAGGCCTCCCTGATTCCGGCAACGAAATGCGCTGTGCCCAGACGGGCCTCCGGGCCACTTGGCCCCCAGACCTTCACCCCCCGGTCAACCCTGCCGCTCTTCCGGTAGCTGCCAAAGAGCGTGATCAGGTCGGCGATGTGATCCGCGTGAAGGTGGGTGATGAAGACCTTGTCGAGCGCGTTGACCGGGAGTTTCAGGCTCGCGAAATTCGCTAGCGAGCCTGTGCCGAGGTCGAAAATCAGAAGGTCACGTTCCCTGTTGCCGACTTCGACAAGAATGCTGCCGGAGGCCTGGGCTCGGGTGACCCAGGGGTTTCCACTGCCAAGGACGGTTACGCGAAACTCACCATCCTCAAGATCCTCCTCACCGGGAACAAAGACCTCAGGGTATGTCCGGGCTGGCGAGCCGACGACCGGATCAGTGGTCATCGCCCTCTTGCCACCCGCGAAGGTCGGGGCAGGCAGCCCGGACAAGCCTTCGGATTGCGGAGGTTCTTCTTGCGCCGGCATGTACCGAACCATACTCCAGCGATCCTGAACTCAGCGAAGCTTTCGGAGCCATAACTGACGCAGAAATCATCGGTAGGATCTCATCCAAGTCGGCCAGGCACCCGACGCCGACGAACCAGCTAGCTCTCCAGTTTGTGGCTGACCGGTTTTGGAGCGACACGAGAAAATATCCAGACTAGGCGAGACCTTCTTCCGGACCACGCCGGACATGGCCTGCATCGCTGATTCGGAGAACCTCGTTCTCGTGAACGACCGCTGGACCGAGAAGCTTGGCTGGTCGGCGAGCGAGTTGAGGGCTCGACCCTTCCTGTACTTCGTTCATCCCGACGATGTTGCATCGACCGAGGGGGCGGTGAGTCAGCTCCTCGAAGGCGCAGACCTCGTCGAGTTCCAGAACCGGTACCGGGCGGCTGACGGGTCCTGGCACGAACTTGAATGGAACGCCTGCCTCGATCCGGAACTCGGACTCTTCGTGGCGAGCGCCAGGGATGTGACGAGAGCCAACCGGGAGAAGGCCGAGCATAAGCGTCAGGCGCGGGTCTTCGAGTCTGTTGCGGAGCTTCAGGCCTCATTCATAGAACGTGGTCTCAGCCGTGAGTGGTGGCAAACCGCGATCAGCCGGCTGATCGAGATTACCGGCTCCGAATTCGGCTTCATTGGCCGCACCATGATGGACGAAGAGCGGAAGCCTTACCTGCTGATGCTGGCCGTCACGAACATCGCCTGGAACGACTGGTCGCACGAAGTATTCGACGAGTACCTCGAAAAGGGACTCGACTTCCGGAACCTCGACAACCTGTTCGGCTACACCATCCTCACCGGGCGAGAAGTGCTGTCCAATGATCCGTCGTCCGATCCGAGATCCCGGGGCCTGCCGGAAGGCCACCCCCAGCTTGAGTCATTCGCCGGAATTCCGCTGAGTACCGAAAACGGACCCGTCGGCATGATCGCCCTGGCCAATCGTCCGGAAGGATTCGACCGCCAGGTTATTGACGAGATCGAGCCGATCATCTCGATGCTGACCAGTTCCGTTGCGACTTCCCTCGCCGAGGAGCACGCGGATCAGGCGGAGCATGAAGTCGAACGTCTCGAGAAGCGTCTCGACGGGCTGAACCAGTCGCGCAAGACGCGCAAGGTCCTGACCGATGTGGCCGAAAGGGTTATCGATCAGGCCGAGCTCTCCCATGCCCTGGACGTGATCCGGGAGTCGGTCTCCGAAACCGACCCCACAATCCTCACCAAGCTTTACCTCGTGGGTGAGGAACGTGAACATCGGATGGTCGAGTTCGATGACGGAGCGGAACTGGACCCGGCCGACCGGGATTCGTTCCTTCGCTCGAGCTGTGTTGCGCTAACGGAAGGCCGGGTCAACTTCAGCCAGCCGGGCCTCGAGCTCGGAGGCTGCAAGCATGTTTCTCCGAGCGACTACGCGACCTTTTGCGTACCGCTCGTGGCCGCCCAGGAGGAGTTCGGCCTGCTAACCGCAACCGTGCCGTCCCTGCTCAGTCTCAAGACCGACCATCGGGAACTGCTCGCCGAGCTTCAGGAGAAGCTCGAGGTTCTGGCCGGTCCCCTCGCCCAGGTCGCCTCACGTGAGCGTCTGGTCGCCCGCACGCTCAAAGACTTCCTGACCAAGCTGCCAAACCGGGCGGCGTTCGACCAGCTCGGGGCCCGCCTGATGTCGAGGGACCTGGACCAGTGCGGTGCGTTCGGCGTCCTGCTATTCGATCTTGACTCCTTCAAGAAGATCAATGACACCTACGGGCACAAGTTCGGGGATGTCGCGCTCGTTGAAGTCGGTGCGGCAGTCAAGGGCACGCTAAGGGGCGAGGACACAGTTGCCCGAGTGGGCGGTGACGAGTTTGCCGTCGTCGTGATGTCCTGCGACGCCCGCAAGCTGGAGGCGATCGCAGAACGCATCGCCGCCGCTGCCAGAACCGTCGATCTGGATCTCGATTTCCGGCCCAGCGTTTCGGTCGGGGCTGTCCTCGTCGACGACCCCCGGCTTGACTGGGCCCAGGTGGTCGAGGCCGCCGACGCAGCCATGTACGAAGCCAAAAGGAATGGCGGCGATCGGGTCGTTACGAAACGCGTCATGGAGTCACTCGAACTGTGAGGTACGAACCGACCAGTCTCGGGACCAGGTCGGTTCGATAAGGCGGAACCTTCGTTCGGCGCTCGAGACCGATCGGGCTGGCGTCCGCCCACCCCGGTCCGTCTATTGTGCGGCACGATGAGCGGACCTGAACCGGAAGGGCTTCAGAAGTGGGCCACCGAACGCGGCCTTCACTGGGTTGAAGAGGACACATTGCCACCGGTCACCGACCGCCTCCGAAACGGGGTCGGTGTCGGGGCTCATCGCGCGTCAATCCGGGAAGTCTCTGACCGTGGTTCGGTCACGCTCACCGGTTCCAACCGGAAACGACCGGAACGGCAGACGCTCGGAGTAAGCAGTGGGCAACTCCCGGGCGGACTCGACGGAAAGGTCGGTCATCATGTCTACCTGATCGACCAGGGCGCGGGTCAGGAGCATCGCCATATCGCGATCACCGACACGGTCGTGTACGCGGACCTGCCGTGGCGGGCCAGACCGGTTTTCAATCTGAATGGTTTCCAGACCGGGGAGGCTGGAGTCAAGGCCGCCGTTACGCTTGGAGCTTCCGGCGAGCTCAAGGGTCCCCTTGATGGTGTCGTGCCGGCGACCAAGGGAAGCGAGGATGCTGGCGGAATGCGCTGGGTCAGCTTCCCGGCCGAACCGGACGAGAGGGTGAGGCGGATCGCTTCGGCTGCCACCCGCTTCCTCGATGGACTGCCGACCTCGAGGATCGAGGTCGAGTACGTGTGCGGAGTCCTTGCCGTCTGGGTCAAGGACAGGGCGGTCACCAGCGGCAACAAGCTTGACCAGCTTTGCCGCTTCGCATCGGCGCTTGCCGAAGGGCTCGCTGATGTGGCCAGATCATCTCCAAAGTTGGAGCCAGCCACGCGCCTGCCCCTTCCCGAGCCTGACGCTCGAGACCGGTGGGTCCGCGCAGGTGCGGATCTGGTCGGCTGGGAGCAGCCTCCGGTCAGCGTTGTCGCAGCCCAGGAGCGCTACCGGAAGGACGTTGAGCCTCACGGGAAGAAGACAGGGTGGAAGGTCTACGGGATAGTCGCGGCGGCACTGATCATCTTCAGTCTTCTGGTTGCTGCCGGAAGCCTCATCCTGAGCCTTGTCTTTGACGACTATCCGATGCCGGTCGCGATCGTTATCGCGGTGGTGTCGGTCGGGATTGGCGTACTCGCCGCGAACCGGATCGGCCTGAAGGTGGGCCAGGAAGCAATGGACGACCGGATCGATTCCAGCGCGATCCAGTGGGGGCTGGAGGCTTTTGCCTCCGGGTACGCGCAGCACTCAGGGCTGACCCGGGAGGATCCTGAAGAGTTGCGGCGCCGGCTTGAAGTTCCCTTCAACGGTCGGGCCCAGCTCGCCTGGCAAGGAGAGCTTTCGGTTGGCACACCGGGTCACCTGAGCAGTTGGATCGACGCGACCAGCACCCCTGATCCGCCCCGGTTCTTTCTTCTCGCAGTGACCGCCGCAACCGGAGCAGCGACCCCCGACGGTTACCGGACGCTCGAAAAGGACGGACTGCGCCTCACGTGGCAGGAAGTCACATCGGTACAGCGCGCCGATCACCGGCTCGATCAGCTTCGGGGTGTCGCCGCCGGCTAGCGGTCGGTAAGTGCGATCGGACGCCTCGCCGCATCGCGGTTGGTCGTTTAGACCCGAGCGGGAACCTTCAAGGTAGAAAGCCGCTGGGACCCGGTCGCCGCACCTACCAGGAACTCTGTACCCCTGTCCCCGAGGTTCAAGCACCAATCAGCGGACGGTCAGGTCTCCAGCGAGTAAACGGCTCTTTCGGCCAGCAGGTTAGGAGCGCGGTTCGCCAGGCCCCCGACCCTGTTTCCGGTGGCGTCGATCAGGATTCGCCGATCGATCCCGAGACCCAGGTCACGAGCCAGGCTCTCGAAGTCCCGGATCGTGCAGAGGTGAATGTTGGGAGTGTCGAACCACTGGTAGGGCAGGGAGTCGGTCACCGGCATCCGGCCACGAACCGCCAGCGTTGCTCGCAGGCGCCAGTGGGCGAAGTTGGGAAGCGAAACGACAAGTCGTGCGGCGACCCTCTTCATCTCGGTCAGCACCCTGTCCGGATGACGAACTGCCTGAAGGGTCAGGGAGAGAACCGCGACATCGAACTCGCCCTCGGAAAACCTTGGCAGCTCGGCTTCCAGATCACCCTGGGTCACCGGAACTCCCCTCGAAATGCAGGCGTGGAAGTCATCCAGCTCCCGCTCGACCCCAAGACCCGAGCATTCACGCTCGTTGATCAGGTTCTCGAGCAGGGCACCATCACCACAGCCGAGATCGAGGACCCTCTGTCCGGAGCAGACCAGCGAAGCGACGATGTCCAGATCCGGTCTCATGCGTCCCCCCGGCTTCCGATGCCCCTCTGGCCTGCGAGGCGGTCGATGAAGGATGTGACCGTCCGGTGGTACTCAGGCGGGTCGGCGAAAAGAAACGAGTCATGGCCGTGCGGGGAGGAAATCTCCTGGAAGGTGACGGTGCCGCCGGCGCCACGAAGCTCCGAGGCCATGACCCTCGCATGCTCGGTCGAGAAGCGCCAGTCGGAATCGAATGAGAGGACCAGGAAACTTGTCTCGCCCCGGGAGATCTGGCTTTGGACGTAAACCGGATCCTCGAAGGGGTCGAAGTAATCCATGACCCGTCCCATGTAGAGGTAGGTGTTGGCGTCGAAGCGCTCGACGAAAGACTGCCCCTGGTAATGGAGGTAGCTCTCGACCTGGAAGTCGACGTCGAAACCGAACCGGGGTACCTCTGCGTCCTGGATCCTGCGTCCGAACTTCTCTCGCATCGACTCCTCGGACAGATACGTGATGTGTCCGATCATCCGTGCCAGCGCGAGGCCGGGGTCGGGCCTCCGCTCCTTTCCGTAGTAGTCGCCTCCCGCGAAATCCGGGTCCCGCATGATCGCCTCCCGGGCCACAGCTGAGAAGGCGATGTTCTGGGCGGTCAACCGGGCCGAGGCGGCAATGATCGCGGCACCATCGACTTCCTCCGGGTAGTCGATCGACCACTGCAGTGCCTGCATCCCGCCGAGCGATCCGCCCACGGCGGCGAGGAGGCGCTCGACCCCCAGTTCCCGCAGCAGGGCGCGGTGAACTTCGACCAGGTCCCTGACCTGGATGAGAGGAAACCTCAATCCGTACGGCTTGCCGGTAGCCGGGTCTGTCGAGGCTGGCCCCGTCGTTCCCTTGCAGCCTCCGAGCACGTTGGCGCAGATCACGAACAGCCGGTCGGTGTCCAGGGGCCGACCGGGGCCGATGATGTTGTCCCACCAGCCCGGCCGGTTCGGGTCATCGCCCTGGTGGATGCCGGCTGCATGGGCATCGCCCGAGAGCGCGTGACAGATGAAGACCGCATTCGAGCGGTCGGCGTTCAGTTCACCGTAGGTCTCGTAGGCGACTTCGACCTCGGGCAGACTCGCGCCGGAAGCGAGAGTCAGCGGGCGGTCGCCTGAAAAGACGACCGCCCGCCGGGTCTCCACTACTCCGACGCCGGTGCCGCTCACCACTTTGTTTTCCGTGGTGACACGGCTCCCCGGGGGTCAGCTGGCCTTGGCGAGGGCCTGGTCGATGTCGGCCAGGATGTCCTCGATCGACTCGATGCCGACCGAAAGCCGGACGGTGTCCGCGGTCACGCCGGACTCGTCGAGTTCCTCGTCGTTCAGCTGCGAGTGAGTGGTGGTCGCCGGGTGGATCGCCAGCGACTTGGCGTCACCGATGTTTGCCAGGTGCGAGAAGAGCTCAAGCGAGTCGATGAACTTCCGACCGGCGTCCCGGCCACCCTTGATGCCGAAGGTCACCAGGGCACCGTAGCCACCGGTCAACACCTTGTTTGCGGTCTCGTGATGACTGAAGTCAGGCAGGCCCGGGTAGTTGACCCAGGTCACGTGATCGTTGCCGGAAAGGTGCTCCGCCACGGCCAGGGCGTTCTCGGAATGGCGCTCCATCCGCAGCGGCAGGGTCTCGAGGCCCTGAAGAAGCAGGAACGCGTTGAACGGCGAGAGCGCCGCGCCGGTGTTCCGGAGCAGCACTGTCCGGACCCGGCCGATGTATGCGGCCGGCCCGAGGGCATCTGACCAGACAACGCCGTGGTAGGACGGGTCGGGCTGGGTGAGACCAGGGAAGCGTTCGGCGTTGGCGACCCAGTCGAAGTTGCCCGAGTCGACGATCACGCCGCCAAGGGTCGTGCCGTGGCCGCCGATGAACTTGGTCGCCGAGTGAACGGCGATGTCGGCACCCAGCTCGAAGATGTTCGCCAGGACCGGAGTGGCGACCGTGTTGTCAACAACCAGCGGCAGGCCCTCCGCGTGCGCGGCGTTGGCCCAGGCTTCGATGTCGACCACGTTGAGGCGCGGGTTGCCGATCGTCTCGGCGAAGACCATCCTGGTCTTGTCGTCAACATGGCGGGAGATATCTTCGGGTTTGTCCGGATCAACAAACCGGACTTCAATCCCGTATTGCGGGAGCGTGTGGGCGAAGAGGTTGTAGGTGCCGCCGTAAAGGGTCGAGAGGGCGACGATGTTGTCGCCGGTCCGGCAGACGTTCAGAACCGAGTAGGTGACGGCGGCTTGACCTGAGGCCAGGGCAAGCGCCGCGACACCGCCTTCGAGTGCGGCCATCCGCTCCTCGAGCACGTTCCAGGTCGGATTCATGATCCGCGTGTAGATGTTCCCCGGCTCGGCCAGGGCAAAGAGGTCCTGGGCATGCTGGGCATCGTTGAACTCGTAGGAGACCGTCTGGTAGATCGGTACCGCCCGGGCGTTGGTGGTCGGGTCAGCCACCTGGCCCGCGTGGAGGGCGTTGGTCTCGGCTCCGTACTTCTTCTCTTCTTCGCTCATTTTTCTCCTGACTGGGTCACGTGGTCACAGCAAGGTATAGGACAAATAGCCTAGTAAATCAGTCAAGAATAGTCAGGGTGCCTCCGGGGTCCCTGCCCTGTTCAGGACTTCTGGCTGTCAGCACCATCGAGACTCACCTCGAAGGCACCGTTGCTGTCGGTAAGTGTGAGGACGGCGGTTGCCATCGATCCGTCGCTCATGACCACGTCGCACTTGATCTTCTCGCCCTTCTTGATGGTGAAAGACGGGCAGGCCATCGAAGCGACCGGCGCACCGACACCCCGCAGGGACTCGACCGCCGGCTTCTCGTAGGCGGAACCGTCGGTGACCGCCCTGGTGATCGTCCAGCTGAAGTTGACTTTGTCGTTCTCCTCGTCGACACCCTTGACTGTTCCCTTGAAATCAAGGTCGACCCCGTTGTCGTTTCTGCCTTCGCAGGTAAATGTGTTGCCAGCCTTGACGTCGGTCGTGCCGCAATCCAGGGAGACAAGTTCAAGCCCCGGGTACTGCTCGGTGTACTGGCGCTTGATGGTCAACTCGGCCGAAGCCTCGTCGATCTGATCCTCACCCGTGCTGAACTCGGCCTCGCAGCCAGCGACCAGGACTGCTGAGGCGATCAGGATTGCGGCAGCGAGAGTACGGAAGGCCGAGCGGGGGGATGGCATGGGGCCGAATATAGGGAAGAACCTCTTCGCCTAGCCGGCCAGTTCGGCCAGCCACCGGGCGGTGCCCAGGACGTCGTCCTGGGTGAGACCGTGTCCGGCTTCCGGGTCGAACTGAAAGCTGACCCTGGCACCGTGGGCTTCCAGGGCCTTCACCAGGGCCTCGCTCTCTTCTGCCGGCACGAATTGATCGCGTCCGCCAGAGATCACCAGAACCGGGGTATCAGTCAGGTCGAGATCTTCAGGTGGCGGATAGGGAAGCATCGGCTTCAGCAGGGCTGCTGCCGCAAGCACTTCCGGTCGGCGGAAGAGCATCGATGCCGCGATGTTCGCCCCGTTCGAAAGTCCGAGGGCGATCACTCCCTTTGTGTTGAACCCGTAATCGCTCGCTGCGGCGACGATCCAGTCGGCGAGCTCGTCGGTTCGGAGAAGCAGATCCGGGATGTCGAGCTGGCCGACGGCGAGCCGGCGAAAGAAGCGGGGCATCCCGTTCTCCAGCACCTTGCCACGCGGGCTGAGGATTCCCGCTCCTGGAGCGAGCTGGCGGCCGAGCGAGACCAGGTCGTTCTCGCTACCGCCCGTGCCGTGAAGCAGGAGGAGGGTGCGATCAGGGTCGCCGGGCTCGAATACGTGGGCGAAGCTCTCAGACATGACTTCACTCTAGAAGAAGCCGGCGAAACCCTGGCCGGGTTCACGTGTTCCCGGAGCAGAAACGCAAACCAGTCCATGCGGTTCATACAGAAAAGGATCAGGATGATCAGGGGAGTAGTCGCAGTTCTCGTCGTAGCTTTCTTCGGGGTCGTGGGAACGGCCGGTGCCCAGACCGAGAGCGAATGGATACCGCCGCTTGACCTCGTGGCACGGGACAAGGGAGAGATGGCCTTCGACGGTTGTCGGCCGAAACCGGAAAACATCGAACCGGTGATGTGCATCTACGGCGACCGGGATTCCGACCACACGGTCGCGCTGTTCGGTGACTCCCACGCGATGCAGTGGGGCCCGCCACTCATACGCCTGGCCGAACGCCGGGGCTGGCGTCTGGTCACCTTCCTGCGTGCCGGCTGTCCGGTCGCCGACGTCAAGTTCGAAAGCAACTGCGATCAATGGCGGGATCTGGCATTCGCCGATCTTGCCGACCAGCGTCCCGGACACGTGATCGTCTCGACATCGATAGCCCGCCGGTACACCTTGAGGGTTCGCGGCAAGCTGCTCACCCGAAAGGCAAGCGAGCGATTCCTCGCAAAGGGAATGACCCGGACCCTCCGGCGCCTTTCCGGATTGCCGAGCCTGGTCAGAAGGGGACCGCGGGTCAAGCTGATCCGGGACCAGGTGACCGCCCCTTTCCTGCCGCCGCGCTGCCTGGCCAACAACCCCGAGAACCCCGACGTCTGCCGCTTCGCCCGTGAACGCCGCTGGGGCCCGGGCTTCGACATCAAGGGCGCGAAGAGGGTAGGCCTGCTGCCAGCGATCGATCCCCTCGAGGCGCTTTGCCGGCCCCACTGGTGCTACTCAGCCGAGGGGAATCTCGTGATCTACCGCGATTCGGACCACCTCACCGCAACCTTCGCGAGGAGCCTCACCGACTGGCTTGGTCGAAGGATCGGCTTCTGAGCGCGGGGCGCCAGGCGCCTCTCACATCCGTACCCTGCACCGGTGGTCCGATCCCTGAAACACGCCCGCGGCGGCTCCCTGCTCGCTGCGGCCGTTATCTCCCTGCTGCTGCTCGCCGGCTGCGGCGGCTCGGAGAGCAACTCCACGATCGCCGACCTGGTCCCGGCACCCGATGTCGCCAGTGAAGACAAGGGGCCGGCGATCCTCGACGGCTGCCGGTCGGGAACCGGGTATACGGACGCCTGGGCCTGCGTCTACGGAGACCCGGCTTCCGAACGGACGGTGGTTCTCTGGGGGGACTCGCATGCGATGCAGTTCACCCCGCCGCTTGTGAAACTGGCCGAGGAGCGGGGGTGGCGTCTGGTCACCATGTTCCGGGGCAACTGCCTGACGGCTGACGTGACCTACAAGCCGGCCTGCGACAAGTGGAGAGCCAATGCCTTCGATCGCATTGCCGGCGAGAAGCCGGATCTGGTCATCACCGCCACTGACACCGGGAATGGCTACGCCCTGTGGCGTGACGGGGAGAGGATGACCCGTGAAGACAGTGAACCCGAGCTTCGAAGTGCCTATGCCCGGACCCTGAGGAAGCTGGAACAGATGACCAGTGACAGGCCCGGTGGGGTGGTGGTCATCAGGGACCTCCCGCGCTCGTCATTCAGGCCCCCGGACTGCCTGCTCGAGCATCCTGACGAAACCCGGGCCTGCGATTTCAAGGGTTTCAGGAAGAACCCGCCCGGCTTCGATGTTGCCGCAGCGGAGCAGGTAGATGGTGCAGAGGTGATCGATCTCTCGGAGACGGTCTGTCCGGGAGGCACCTGCAGCTCGGCCCGCGACGGGATGGTGATCTACCGGGACGCGACACACCTTTCGGCCACCTACGCGGAGACTCTTTCCGGTCTGCTCGGCGATTTGATCGAGGGCCCCTGAACCAGAAGCCGGTTGCGGGAGTAGATTCCCCCGCATGAGCAAGCACAAGCACGGCAAGCCCAGGCCCGAATCAGAGTCGGGAGAGCCCGACGTTCCGGACTTCGTGGGTTTCAAGAAGGGCCAGAAGATCTGGGTACACACCGAAGGTGGCGGGCAGCGGCCCGCGATCTACGTAGGCGACGGAGAGAACGCGACTTTCTTTGGTGGCCCCCCGCTGGCGTACATCGTCATGGAGGACACGGAGGAAGGCGGCGAGGTCGAACTCGACCGGATTACCGCCCGAAACTAGACACAAACCCTCCCCGGAGGGAAATCAGGCTTGCCAAAGCCAGTTGCGGGACGCCGCCGGTAAGCCCCGGGGAATAGAATCCGGCTTCGTGATCATGTCCGTCCAGCTGAAAGTTTTCGCCTGATGCTCGAGTACTGGCGATCAACAGTAGGAAAGAAGCAGTTCGTAGCCGTCACCGGCGCGATTCTCGTCGGCTACCTGATCCTGCACATGCTCGGCAACCTCAACTCGGCCTTCGGTCCCGGTGCAGACGAGGCCCGGGTCGACTGGTACGCCCACTGGCTCCGGACCTTCGGTGAGCCGCTGCTCCCCAGGGAGACCATCCTCTGGGTGGTCCGGGTGGTTCTGCTCGGTGCGCTGATCGTTCACATCACCGGGATTGCCCAGCTGGTCAAGCGAAACCGTGAGGCCAGGCCCGCGAACTTCCCGGCAAAGCGAATCGGTCGCAGCGTCGAGTCGATGGCGATGCTCGGCACCGGCATTCTCCTGCTGGCCTTCATCATCTTTCACATTCTGCAGTTCACCACCCTCTCGATCCATGTCACCCCGGTCGAGGAAGGCGCGGTCTACGCAAATCTCTACTGGGTGTTCCAGAAGTGGTATTTCCTGGCGATCTACCTTGCCGCCCTGGTGCTGGTCGGGATGCACCTGCGCCACGGAATCTGGAGCCTCTTCCAGACTCTCGGTCTCGACAATCCTTCCCGTAACCAGAAGCTCCGTCACGGCGCGACCGCGCTGGTCGTAATTCTGGTGATCGGCTTCGGGTCCGTTCCGGTCCTGTTCTTTACCGATGTGCTCGATCCGCCACGTGAAGTGGCCCTCGCAACGATCCTGTCCGGAGTCTTCACATGACCGCACTCGATTCGAAGATCCCGCCCGGACCGATGCCCGAGAAGTGGCAGAACTGGCTCGACGCCCACTCCCTGGTCGGCCCCCGTAACCGTGCCGGCAAGAACGTGATCGTGATCGGAACCGGTCTCGCCGGTTCCTCCTGTGCCGCCAGCCTCGGTGCCCAGGGGTTCAAGGTCAAGAGCTTCTGCTTCCAGGACAGTCCCCGCCGCGCCCACTCGATCGCCGCGCAGGGTGGCATCAACGCTGCCAAGGACTACGCAAACGAGGGGGACTCGATCCGCCGTCTCTTCGCCGACACGATGAAGGGTGGTGACTTCCGCTCCCGGGAGGCCAACGTCTGGCGTCTCGCCCAGCTCTCCCAGAACATCATCGATCAGGCGGTAGCCCAGGGCGTCCCGTTCAACCGTGAGTACAGTGGCGCCCTCGCCACCCGCTCGTTCGGCGGCGTGCTGGTCCAGCGCACCTTCTACACCCGCGGGCAGACCGGTCAGCAGCTGCTGCTCGGTGCCTACTCCGCCCTCGAACACCAGGTCGCTGCCGGCAACGTCGAGGTCTTCAACCGGCACGAGATGCAGGACGTGGTCATCGTCGACGGTGAAGCCCGCGGCGTGATCGTCAGGAACCTTGTCACCGGTGAGCTCGAGAGGCATGCCGCCGACGCCGTGGTGCTTGCCTCGGGTGGCTACACCAACGTCTACTACCTGTCGACCAACGCGATGGGCTCGAATGTGACCGCGACCTGGCGGGCCCACAAGCGTGGCGCCTACTTCGCCAACCCCTGTTACACGCAGATCCATCCGACCTGCATCCCCCAGTCGGGCGAGTACCAGTCGAAGCTCACCCTGATGAGCGAGTCGCTTCGCAACGACGGCCGTATCTGGGTTCCCCGAAAGGCCGGCGACGACCGTCCCCCGGCGGAAATCCCCGAGGCCGAGCGCTACTACTACCTGGAGGAGCGCTACCCCGCCTTCGGCAACCTTGCCCCGCGTGACATCGCCTCCCGTGCGGCCAAGGTCGTCTGCGACGAGGGCTTGGGAGTGGGTGGAACCGGCCGGGGTGTCTTCCTCGACTTCCGTGACGCAATCCAGGATCAGGGCAAGGACGCGATCGAGCGCAAGTACGGAAACCTCTTCGAGATGTACCACCGGATCACCGGTGACGACCCCTACGAAACGCCGATGATGATCTACCCGGCCCCCCATTACGCGATGGGCGGCCTCTGGGTCGATTACGAACTTCAGACCACGATTCCAGGACTGTTCGCGATCGGCGAGGCCAACTTCTCCGATCACGGGGCGAACCGGCTCGGCGCCAGCGCGCTCATGCAATGCCTGGCGGACGGCTACTTCGTAGCACCGCACACGGTCACCAATCACCTGGCGAAGAAGCATGACGAGGTCGCCGTCACCGACAGTGCCTTCGATCAGGTCGAGGGCGACGTTCGGGAGCACATACAGAAACTGATCGATGTCGGAGGCAGCACCTCCGCCCAGGCCTTCCACCGGGAGATGGGCCACGTGATGCTCGACAAGTGCGGCATGTCCCGCACCGCCGAGGGCCTTGACGAAGCCCTGACCGAAGTCCGCCGGATCAAGGCCGACTTCTACTCGGACCTGCGGGTCGACCCCGGGGACGAGGAGTTCAACCAGAGCCTCGAGTACGCGAACCGGGTCTCGGACTTCTTCGAGCTGGGAGAGTTGATGATCCATGACGCACGTCGGCGCGAGGAATCCTGTGGTGGACACTTCCGCGAGGAGCACCAGACCGATGACGGCGAGGCGCTCCGGGATGATGATCATTACGCCAAGGTCACCGCATGGGAGTACGAAGGCGACAACCCGGTCCCGCATGACGAGGATTTGAACTTCGAGGAAGTCAAGCTGGCGACGAGGAGCTACAAGTGAACTTCACCCTTGAGATCTGGCGGCAGTTCGACGGCTCTGACGAAGAGGACAAGGGCCGGTTCGAGACCTTCAAGGTCACCGACATCGATCCGGACGCCTCGATCCTCGAGATGCTCGATCAGCTGAACGAGCGGCTGAGCCGCGAGAAGAAGCGCAACATCGCCTTTGATTCCGACTGCCGTGAGGGCATCTGCGGCACCTGCGCCCTGGTCATAGACGGAACCCCTCACGGCCCCCAGCAGGTGACTTCCTGCCAGACCTACATGCGTGACTTCATCGACGGCCAGACGATCACGATCGAACCGTTCCGGGCCAGCACCTTCCCGGTTGTCCGCGACCTCGCGGTAGACCGTGGCGCCCTTGATCGGGTGATCCAGGCCGGCGGCTACATCTCGACCACGACCGGCCCCCAGCCGGACCCGAACGCGATGCCCGTCGCACCCGAGGTTCAGGAAAAGGCGATGGACGCGGCGATCTGCATCGGTTGCGGCGCCTGCGTGGCGGCCTGCCCGAACGGCGCGGCAATGCTCTTCACCGGCGCCAAAGTCACCCACCTCAACGTGTTGCCCCAGGGCCAGCCCGAGCGGGAATCCCGCGTTGTCGGAATGGTCGAGCAGATGGACGCCGAAGGCTTCGGCGGCTGCACCAATTACGGCGAGTGCTCCCGGGTCTGCCCCCAGGAGATTTCGATCGACGTAATCGGCATGCTCAACCGCGAGTACCGCAAGGCCAAGACCAAGCGCAAGCCGAAGACCGAAAAGGCAATGTCCACGCAGTAAGGGCGATCTTCGCAGTCAGTGAGATTGAAGTTTCGGCCATATATAGCCCCAAACTTCAATCTCACCGGCCGTATCGGCTCTGCCTCTGACTAGAGGCCCATTGAGCGGCCGACGATCTCCTTCATGATTTCGGTGGTTCCGCCGTAGATGCGGGTGACGCGGTTGTCCGTGTAGGCGCGGGCGATCGGGTACTCCATCATGTAGCCGTAGCCGCCGTGAAGCTGGACGCACTTGTCGATCACGCGGTCGGCCATCTCGGTCGCCCACCACTTCGCCTGGGCGGCATCCTCGACCGTCAGCTTGCCCTCGTTCAGGGCAGCCGTGCACTGGTCGATGTAGTTGGTGCCGATGTCGACCTCGGTCTTGATCTCGGCCATCTGGAACCGTGAATTCTGGAAGGAGCCGACCGGTGTGCCGAAGGCGTAACGCTCCTTCACGTATTCAAGCGTCCAGTTGAGCGCAGCCTGCGCGGCGGCGATCGCAGCCACCGCGATCGAGAGACGCTCCTGGGCAAGGTTCGAGACGAGGTACTTGAAACCGTCGCCTTCGTTGCCGAGAAGGTTCCCGACCGGGACCGGTACCTCGTTGAAGAAGAGCTCGGCGGTGTCCTGCGAATGCATTCCGACCTTGTCGAGGTTACGGCCCCGCTCGAAGCCGTCCATGCCCCGCTCGATGATCACCAGTGACATGCCGCGGTGCTTCTCCTTCGGATCCGTCTTCACGGCGGTGATCACCAGGTCGGCGTTGATGCCATTGGTGATGAAGGTCTTCGAACCGTCGACGATGTAGTGGTCACCGCTACGGATTGCCTTGGTCGACATCGAGGCGAGGTCGGAGCCGATCCCCGGTTCGGTCATCGCGACCGCGGTGATCAGGCTGCCGTCGACGATGCCGGGCAGCCAGCGTTCCTTCTGCGCGTCGGTGCAGTACTCCTCGAAATAGGGAAGGCAGACGTCGTTGTGGAGGGTGATGCCGAGAATCGCCCCTGCCGCCCCGGTGTAACCGCCCTCTTCACCGATGATCTGGTTGAAACGGAAGTCCTTCAGGCCGAGTCCGCCGAACTCCTCCTCGACCGACATGGCGAGCATGTTCTTCTCGCCGGCCTTCTGGAACAGCTCGCGGGGGACGATGCCGTCCTCCTCCCACTGCTCGAAGTTCGGCATGATCTCGTCGGCGACGAAACGTCGCACACTTTCGCGGAAGTCCTGGTGTTCGGGTTCGAAAATCGCTCGGTCCATGCGCCGCACTCTATTTGAACGACAACGAGGAGCACTTGAAATGAAGCCGGAAAGCGCGATTGTCTTTGGAGGTGCCTCCGGGCTGGGTGAAGCGACCGCCCGGGCCCTGGTCGAGGCCGGCCACAAGGTCGTGGTCGCCGACCTGAACGAGGAGAAGGGGATCGAGCTGGTCGGCGAGATCGGCGGGACCTTCGTCAAGGCCGATGTGACCGATGAAGAGTCGGTCCGTGATGCCATCGCCGAGGCTGCCGGCCCGGGCGCCGGGGGTACCAGTGGCGGGGTCAGGATCTGCGTTAACTGCGCCGGGGTCGGCGCAGCCGGCCGCATCGTCCAGAAGACCGGAGCGGCCCCGCTGGAGGGATACCAGTGGGCGATCAACATCAACCTGATGGGAACGATCAACGTGCTTCGCCTCGCCGCCGAAGCGATGGTCGGCAATGAACCCGACGAGAACGGTCAGCGTGGCGTCTGCATCAACACGGCATCGATCGCGGCCTACGACGGCCAGATCGGCCAGACCGCCTACGCCGCCTCCAAGGGGGGTGTCGTTGGTCTGACCCTGCCCGCGGCCCGAGATCTGGCCCGGCACGGAGTCCGGGTCATGACGATCGCGCCCGGCCTTTTCGACACGCCGCTACTGGCCCTGCTGCCGGAACCGGCCCGCAAAGCCCTCGGCGAGACGATCCCGTTCCCGTCACGCCTCGGCGTCCCCGCCGAGTTCGGCGCCCTCGCCCTTCACATCACCGAGAACGTGATGCTGAACGGAGAGGTGATCCGTCTCGACGGCGCCCTCCGGATGGCCCCGAAGTAATCATTCCCGGCAGGTGGGCATCAGAGCTCCCGCTCGTAGAAAAGCGAGCGGGAGTTCTTCTCACCTTCGATCTCGTTCCTGAATCCGGTTTTCTCGTAGAGAGCCCGGGCACCAAGGTCATCCTCGCCGGTGACCACTTCGACACCGTTCGCCCCTTGCTCCCGGGCCAGGGCGAGGATCGAATCCATCAGCTCCTGACCCAGGCCACGCCTCCGCAGGGCCGGCCTGACATAAAGCTCGTCGATCATCGCGATCGGGCCCTCCGACCAAATTGAAGGTGTGAATGAGATCTGGGCGAACCCTCCTGCGGAAGCGGCCCCATCTTCTCTGGCGAGCAGATAGATCTTCGTGCTCCGGTCAATGAACCTTCTGACCCGGCTCGCCAGCACTTCGACTCCCGGGGAGGGGTCCCCGAACTCCTCGTTGAAGTCGTGGAGCATCTGCGCCAGGACCTCCGAATCTTCCACGTTGGCGAGTCGCGTGGGCATCATCCGTCAGCCTATTGCGGGTAGCCTCCACGGGCCGTGGACCTTTTCCAGAGCATCATCCTCGGGATCCTTCAGGGACTGACCGAGTTCCTCCCGATCTCCTCGAGCGGTCACATCCTGATCCTGCCGGCAATTCTCGGCTGGGAGGATCCGGGGGCTGCATTCACCGCCGTGATCCAGCTCGGGACAGAGGCGGCAGTGCTGATCTACTTCCGCAAGGACCTCTGGAACATTGCCCGCACCTGGCTCGCCTCCCTTCGGCGTCCCGAGCTTCGGGGCGATCTCAACGCACGGATGGGCTGGTACCTGATCATCGCCACGATCCCGATCTCGGTTCTCGGTCTCGCTTTCCAGGACCAGATCGAGACCGCAGCGCGAAACCTCTGGATCGTCGGTTCGATGCTGATTGTCTTCGGCCTGATTCTCGGTCTCGCCGACAAAATCGGAACCCGCGAGCGGGAAGTGGACAATCTCTCCTTTCGCGACGGCGTTCTGATCGGCCTGGCCCAGTCACTAGCCCTGATACCCGGTGTTTCCCGTTCCGGGGCGACAATCAGCGCCGGCCTGTTCCTCGGCCTTAACCGCCGGGCTGCCGCGCGCTTCGCCTTCCTGCTCGCCATCCCGGCCGTGGTGCTGTCCGGCTTCTACCAGCTCTACAAGCTGCTCTCCGGCAAGGAAACCTTCGACGAACCGATGCTCAACATCGCTGTTGCCACGATCGTTGCCTTCGTGGTCGGCTACGCGGTCATCGCCTGGCTGCTCCGCTACCTGACCACACACTCGATGGCGATCTTCGTCTGGTACCGGGTGATAGTCGGAGCCGGCGTTCTCACCCTCACCGCCGCCGGCCTGATCTCGGTCTGAACCGGGCGGGCGGGCCGGTCTCCGCGGCGGCTCAGGTGGTTTGCCTTATACCTTCCGCGAAGAGGAGTAACAGGCCCGTGAAGATGCCAATCCCCAGCAGTCCGGCGATCAGCAGGATCACACCGGTTCGGGCGCTAATCCGGTCTATCCCGGGAAGCCGCGATGCCGTCCCGGGGGAGCCTGCCCTGACCAGCCGCAGGCCCAGCACCGCCAGGCCTGCCCCGACCAGAAAGACCAGCCCGCCCGTCAGGAGTCCCCAGATCACCCCATTGGCATTCGCGCTGTCGTCGAAGACCGGCTCCAGACCGGTCAGCAGGCCACTGGCCCCGAGGTAAAGGCCGACGATCAGGAGCAAGCCACCACTAACCAGGGTGGGCCAACTCCGCCCGGACGAAGTCTCCTCGCTCGCGCTCATCCCCGGGGAGGATCTTCGATCCGGAACGCCTTCAACGCCAGCATCATTGCGATGAGCCCGAATGCCACGCAGCCGCCCGCGATCAGCAGGTAGTGCCCGTTCGGAAAGTCGGAAAGGTCTCCACCTTCGTTGAGCCAGACCGAACGGCCCAACACCCAGAAGAAGAGAAAGAAAAGCGAGCCCAGGGTGGAAAGGCCCGCAGTGAACATGAGGGAAAGAACCGCGGACGGCATGAGCGGGGTTGTCGGCCTCACTCCCGAAACCCGCAGGATGATCTTTGCTCCGGTAACCAGATAGATCAGCCCGGGAATCACGAGGAACATCGAGAACGCGAGCCCCTCCCACGATGTGACTTTCACCAGGGGAGCAATGATCAGGGCGAGGCCGATCAGGATCGCGATCCCGGCGGCTGCGTACCAGGCGAACTTTCGCTTCGGCGGCGACTGCTGGGTGGCGACCTCTATGCCCACGGTCCCCAATACCCCCGGGGTCTGGATCGGTTACCGCACCCCCTTGCGACGAAGCGGTGCAATTGATCGGCGCGGGTGGGCGGCCTGGCCGGTTGGTTGGGCCTAGTGGCGGGTCAGGCGGCGGTGAGGAGCATTTCGAGGGCGACCCAGATGATCGTCATGGCGATCGTGGGTACCTCGACGAAGGTCATGGCGAAGGGGACCGGGATCAGGCAGAGGATCCTGGAGCCGGGCGCAAGGGCGATGTGGAACCCGGCGGTTACGAGCACAGGCAGGAAAAGGCTCACCGCAAACGGGCCGGAGCCGTCGTCGATCCAGCCAACGAGGAAACCGGTCGCCACGGCCACCAGGAGGAAGACGGCCAGGAAAAGCGGGGTGCCTGCGCGCCGCTCCACGTACGGGGCGAAGAGCCATAGACCCAGCAGGCCTACTGCGACCTGCCAGAAGTTCATGTGGGCGATCTGTCCGGCGATGGCCAGAACCAGATAGGCCAGCAGCAGAGCGAGCGTGCCCCAGACGGGACCGCGCAGGTCCATCGTGTCTCGGAAGGGAATCAAGGAACTGGCGAGGGTATCCGAGAGAAAGGCACTCAGGCTGCCTGAGCAGCCTTGCGCGCGCTCTCGTCCGCGTGGTACGAGCTGCGAACGAGCGGACCGGCGGCGACCGACTCGAAACCGATTTCGTAAGCGGCCTTCTCGAGGGCCTCGAACTCCTCGGGATGCCAGTACCGGACCACCGGAAGATGATTGACGGTTGGCCTGAGGTACTGGCCCACGGTGAGGATCTGCACCCCGTGCTCCCGCAGGATCCCGAAGGTCTCGACCATCTCTTCGAACTCCTCGCCAAGACCGACCATCAGACCGGACTTGGTTATCACTTCCCCTTCGCCCATCTCCCGGGCCATTCGCAGAACTCTTGCCGAGCGCAGGAACTTCGATCCGCGCCTTGCCTTCGGGTAGAGCCGCGGGACCGTCTCGACGTTGTGGTTGAACACATCGGGCCGCTCGTGGACCACCCTCGCCAGCGGCATTTCCTGGCCGCGGAAGTCAGGGGTAAGGATCTCCACTTTGCACCCTGGCGCCTGGGCACGAATGGAGCGGATTACACCGACGAAGGCCGACGCTCCGTAATCGGGAAGATCGTCGCGATCGACCGAGGTGATCACGGCGTGGGAGAGACCGAGGCGCTTCACCTGCATTGCCACCCGGGCGGGTTCCAGCGGATCGTTGTGGGTCGGCTTGCCGGTCTGCACGTTGCAGAAGCCGCAGCGTCGCGTGCAGACATCACCGAGAATCATGAAGGTCGCGGTGCCGCGCTCCCAGCATTCGCCAATGTTTGGGCAGTTCGCCTCTTCGCAGACAGTGTTCAGGCTTTCGCCGTCAATCATCTGCTTGATCTCCCGGTAGACGGGACCTCCCGGGGGTGGGACCTTCAGCCAGGAGGGCTTGCGCGACCGGAACGGAATGGCGTCATCCAGCTGGACGTTTCCGCCGCCAGGGTTGGCGCGGGAACGGGTGACGTGGATGCGTTCAGTCGTGCTCACCGGACACCTAGGCTACGGAATTGGTCCGACCGCGCCGCTCCAGCCCCGCGTGGACCGGGGTTCCCGGCCGGAGTTCCTGCCCCAGGGACGAGGCGATCCGGTTGGCGACCTCGATCGCCACGTCAGCCATTGAAGGTGTCGCGCCGCCTGTTTCCCTGGCGATCGAGGTGGCCTGACAGGTCTCGATCCCGCAGGAGTTGATCCACTCGAACGGGTCGAGGTCGCAGGAGACATTGAGCGACAGGCCGTGGCTGGTCACGCCGCGACTTATCTTCAGGCCGATCGAACCGATCTTCCGGATCGCTCCGCTGGCGAGCCCGGGGGCGGACCCTGCCGCGTCGGCACCGGCGAAAGCGGCCGGCGTCGGTCGATCATCATCAACCCAAAGCCCGGTGAGACCGTCGATCCTGCCGGCCGGAATCCCCCAGGTGTAGAGGGCCTCTGCCATCGCGTTCTCAAGAGCGGCAACGAACCCGGCCACGTCTACCCGATCAGCCCCCGAGGGCTGCTCTCCAACTCCCTTCAGATTGATGATCGGATAGATGACGAGCTGGCCAGGTCCGTGGTAGGTGACCTTCCCGCCTCTGGGGGTCTCACAGATCGTGATGCCCCGCTCGCGGTACCAATCCGCCGGGTGAAGGAGGTCGGAAGGCTCGCTCCGGCGGCCGAGCGTGTAGGTCGGGGGATGTTCAAGGGCCAGCAGCAGGTCATCAACCGCACCCTCATGCCTTTCTGCGGTCAGGCGATCCTGGGCGGCCACCATGTCCGAGTAGTCCCGGCGGCCGAGTTCGATCAGCGTCAGGTGCCGCATTGTCCACGGGCACCGGTCAGTCCCCGGCAGCCGACACAACCGACACATCCCACGCAGTCGACACAGTCCCGACAGCCGACGCAGAAGGCGCAGCGCCGGCACCGGAAACAGCCGACGCAGAAGGCGCAGGCCACCAGCATCGACGAGAAAAGGGTTACGAAACAAAACGCTATGGCCGAGGAGAAGAGAGTCAGGAGGCTCCCTGCCACTCCCGCACTGAATCCGGCCCCTGCGCTTCCTGCCACCCCTGCGGAGTGGGTAGCGGCAACGCTGCCGGCGACGCCGGCTGACCTGGATACACGCCTGCTGCCTGCCACTCCCGCGCTACCGGTGACGCAGGCGGGGCCAGCGACGGATCCTGCCGAACCTCCCGTCTCCTGTCCGGCGCCAGCGTTCATCCGAGCATCCCCGGGTTTTCGAGATTGGTCTTGACTTCGGTGAGGAATCTGGCTCCTTCGCCCCCGTGAAGCACCCGGTGGTCGCAGGACAGATCGAGGGTCATGACGTCACCGGGGACCACTTCACCACCGCGGACGACCGGCTGGGGATCGATGACTCCAACCGCCAGTTTTGCAGCCTGTCCCGGGTTGACGATTGGCTGGGAACTGTTGACCCCGAGCATCCCGAGGTTTGAAATCGAAAAGGTCGCGCCTGCCTGTTCCGGCGGAGTGATCTCTCCTGAACGGGCGCGACTTGAGAGGCGTCGAACCTCGGAGGCGATCTCGTCGAGCTCTTTCAGATCGGCGTCAGTGATGACCGGAGTAATCGAACCGTCCTCGGTATCGACCGCCACACCGATGTTGATTCGCGAGTGAAGCTGCAGACCACCGTCGCGGTAGGTCCCGTTCACCCGGGGATGGTTCCGGAGCGCAAGCGCGGCGGCCTTGATGACCAGATCGTTCACCGTCGGGGCGTCGCCACCTTCCCGCAGGGCGGCGCGACGCCTGACGAGAGCGGTCACGTCCGCTTCCACCTGGATGTAGATGTGGGGGATGGTCGCCTTCGATTCGGCGATTCTCCTGGACATCGATTGCCGTGCCCTCGAGTACTCGAGAAACTCGCCTTCACCCTTGTTTCCGGCCTGACCGGTCTGGACCTGAACTTCGTCGCTCATCAAACCTGACGATATGGGCAAAACGCCTGCCATGTCAGGCCAGCAGTCCGGGCTCCTCGAGGTTGGCCTTGATCGAGGCAAGGAACTCGGCCCCGTCGGCCCCGTAAAGAATGCGGTGGTCGCAAGCAACGGTGACCTCCATCTGGTGGGCCGAAGTGAGTTGGCCTTCCCTTACGACCGCTCGTTCGGAAACCTCACCCACCGACAGGATCCCGGCCTGCCCGGGGTTGATCACCGCTTCGAACCCGGTCACACCGAACATGCCCAGGTTGGAGACCGTGAAGGTCGCGCCGCTCAGCTCTGGCGGAGTCACTTCGCCCGAGCGAACCCGCTCCGCCAGCCGGCGGCTCTCGCTCGAGATTTCGGTCAGCGTCAGGTGGTCGGCATCCCGTAGCACCGGAACGATCAGCGCGCCCTCTGCCGCGACCGCGATCCCGACGTTCACCCTGGGGTAGAGCTCGAAATGCTCGTCGTGGAAGGCCGCATTCGCCCTGGGATGGCGACGGAGGGCGATCGCCGTCGCCTTGACCACGAAGTCGTTGAGAGACGGAACCACCTCACCTTCGGCCGCCTCCGCCTTGAAGGCCGTCCTGACCTCTACCGCGCGATCCATGTCGATCAGGGTTCGCAGATAGAAGTGGGGGATGGTCGCTTTCGACTCGGTCATGCGCCGGGCGATTACTTGCTGGGTTCGGGTCAGCTCGACGATCTCCGGCTCACCCCTGGCCAGATCCACATCTCCTTCGGTGCGCGATGCGCTTCCTCCCGAATCGCGCGAGGCGGAAGGTTCCTTCTCGTCGTCCTTCCTGGGGGGTGGCACGTCTGTTCCGGCCGCCTCCACGTCTGACTTGATGATCCGGCCACCCGGACCAGATCCTGAAAGCGATGAGAGGTCCACACCCTTCTCCTCGGCAACACGCCGGGCGAGGGGTGAGGCCTTGATGCGGTTACGGTCTTCGGGTTCCGGATGATTCGAACCCCAATCCGGTTTGGCTGCGGGCGCCGCCCCCTCCTCCCCCGAGGTGTCAGCTTCACGGACGGGTGCTTCGCTGCTTTCTGTGGGCTCCCCAACCTGGGCGATTGGTTCGCCGATCGGTCTTGTTTCGCCTTCGGGCACGAGGATCTTCAGGGCTCCCGCCAGATCTGACTCGTAGACCATCGATGCTTTGTCGGTCTCGATCTCGACCAGTTCGTCGCCGATCGATACCTCGTCCCCATCCTCCTTCAGCCAGGAAAGAATCACCCCCTCTTCCATCGAGTCGGTCAGGCGGGGCATGACGATCTCCGGCATCAGTCCTGCCTCTCCCGCGGGAAGGCGCCTTCGGTGGTCGCGAGCGCAGCCTCGATCACATTCTCTTCATGGGGGATCGCGGCCTGCTCCATTCGGCGCGAGTAGGGCATCGGCACGTCGGCGCCGGTTACCCGCTGGACCGGGGCGTCGAGGTAGTCGAAAGCCTGCTCCGTAATCAAGGTCGAGAGATTTGCACCGACCCCGCCGTGCGGCCAGCCTTCTTCCACGATCACCGCCCGGTTGGTCTTGCGGACCGACTCCAGGATCGTGTCGAGATCGAGCGGTCTCAGGGTGCGAGGGTCGATCACCTCGGCGGAGATGCCGTGCTTGTCCTCGAGTTCGGCCGCGGCTTTCTCGGCAACATGGGCCATCTTGAGGATGCCGACGATGGTCACATCCGATCCCTCGCAGCGAATCGCGGCTTCGCCGAAACGCTGGATCACGTCGTCCCCGTCCGGCACCTCGCCCTTGATCCCGTAGAGGCTCTCGTGCTCGATGAATACGACCGGATTGTCGTCGCGAATCGCGGCCTTGAGCAGAGCTTTCGCGTCGGCCGGAGTCGATGGACAGGCGACCAAGAGTCCCGGCACCTGAAGGTAGAGCGCCTCGAATGAATGGGAGTGGGTGGGTCCAAGCTGGTGGCCTCCGCCTCCGGGCATCCGGATGACCATCGGGACCCGCACATTGCCGTTGAACATGTAGGGGATGGCCGCCGCGTGGTTGACGATCTGGTCCAGGGCAAGCAGGGAGAAGTTCACGGTCATCAGCTCGACCACCGGACGCAGACCGGCCATCGCAGCGCCGACCCCGGTCCCGACGATCGTGTTCTCGGAGATCGGCGTGTCGCGGACCCTCTTCTCGCCAAACTCGTCGAGCAGACCCTCGGTCACCTTGAACGCACCCTGAAAGACCCCGACGTCCTCACCCATCACGAACACGTCGGGGTCGCGGCGCATCTCTTCCGCCATCGCATCGCGAAGTGCTTCCCGCATCCGGATCTCGCTCATTCGCGTACGCCTTCCCGGGACTGACGCTCCCTCGCCTCCTCGGCGTGGGAAGCTCCCGACTCGGCCAGGTTCTTCGCGACTTCCGGCGCATCCTCTCCGAGCTCGCCGCGATGAGGTTCCGGGGAACGCTCGTCCACCGCGTACCAGCCCATCGTCTCCGAAACGACGTAGAGCTCTTCGTAGAGCGACTCCAATGCGGGCTCCGGCGATTCGTCGGCGAACCTGACCGCCGCCTCGACCGACCGGTCGGCTTCGCGCCGAGCTGCCTCGACGTCGTCCTCGTTCAACACACCGTCCTCGAGGCAACGCCGGATGAAGCTCTCGATCGGGTCCTTCGCCAGCCACTCCTCAACCTCGGACTTCTCCCGGTACACCTCGGGGTCGGCCGCCGAATGGCCCCGGTACCGGTAAGTGAAAGCCTCGACGAGACTGGGCCTTCCCTTCGAGCGGACCTCCTCCAGATGATGCGAGACCCGCTCACGTACCTCGAGCACGTCCATCCCGTCGATGCGCTCACCTTCGATCCCGTAACCCTCCGCTTTTCGCGAGAGGTCGGTCACGGCAGAGTGCCGCTCGATCGAGGTTCCCATTCCGTAGAGGTTGTTCTCGACCAGAAACACAACCGGCAGGTCCCAGAGGGCAGCCAGGTTCATCGTCTCGCCGAAATTGCCGGTGTTGGAGGCGCCGTCACCAAACATGCAGACGGTCACCGTGTCCTCCTCCCGGTACTGCGAGGCGAGTGCGAGGCCGGCCGCCAGGGGCAGGTTGCCGCCGACGATCCCGTAGCCACCCATGAACCGTCGCTTCCAGTCGAAGATATGCATCGAGCCGCCGCGACCACCGCTGGTGCCGGTCTCGCGGCCGAAGAGCTCCGCCATGACCGCATCCGGCGAGGTACCGCGGGCCAGCGCGTGACCGTGGGTTCTGTAAGTGCCAATCAGGTAATCGTCATCCCGCATCACGGAGGTAGTTCCGACGAACGTGGCTTCTTCGCCGATCGCAAGATGAAGGAAGCCTCCCGCCTTCGCGCGCTGGTACTGGCGCCCGGCTTCCTCCTCGAAACGCCGGATCAGGCACATCCGGCCGAGGAGTTCCAGACAGATCTGACGATCGGGAACCTTGGCCATACAGAGACCATAGCGGGGTACCGACCTCGGCATTTTCGGCTTTCTACCTGAAGTTTCCGGGTCCCGATCGACAACCTTGCGGCCCCCGCAAAGTTTCCGCAAGCCCGCTGAAATGCGGGCGGGGGAAGCTGCCGCCGCATTCGATTCCACTTCCCCCCGAACTTCCGAGGAGCAGCACAATGAAAAAGATCCTGACAATCGCGATAGCGGCCGTCGCCCTTCTTGTTCTCGCGCAGAGCGCTGAGGCCGCACAGGTACAGGGTGAACTGAAGGTAGTCACCTACGGCAAGGGCAAGGTCACCGCCCCGGGCATCGAGTGTGGCAGCGGCGCCACCGACTGCACGGAGACCGTGACCTGGGATGACTCCCAGGTGCCTCCGTCGACCGTGCTCGTCTCCACCGGTACCGCCCCCGGCTGGGCTCCGACGAGCTGGTCGGGCTGCGCCAGATTCCTGCCTGGCAGCAAGTGTGTCGTTGACTATGTTGCCGGTACGAAGACCGCCACGGTCTATTTCTTCGACGTCCAGGCCCCAAACGTCTTCATTGCCGGTTATTCGGATGTCGTCAGCGAGTCGCTGCTCGTGAATCTGGCAGTCAGCGACAACGAACAGCTGACCAAGGTCGAGTTCCTCATGGATGAGCAAGTGGTTCTCACCCAGACCTCGAACTTCGGTGACGGTGAAATCGACACGAGCCAGCTGCCGGAAGGCGTATATGACCTCCAGGTCCGGGCGATCGACGGCAACCGCAACGTGGGAGAGAGCAACATCCACCAGATCACTGTCGACCACACCGCGCCCGAAGTGGAGCTCGTCTCGCCGCTGACCCTGACCAACTCCGCCAGCCCCGGCTTCACTTTCGCAGTCCCGAATGGTGATGCCTGGAATTCACACTGCGCGATCCAGAAGCAGGGTGAAACGGTCCAGACCGAACCCTGTGACCCCGGCGAGCCCTTCGCAGCGCCAGTCGACGCCGACGGCACCTGGGAGTTCGTGGTTGAAGTAAGCGACTCTCCCGGCAATGTGAGCCGGATCGTCCACCGCTTCGTGGTCGACCGGACCGCACCGGTCGTCGAGATCACCAACGGGCCGGCTGAAGGAGCGACCCTCGATGCCGGAGATGTCGGCTACGCATGGTCGGCCACCGACACCCATGCTCTCACCCAGTCCTGCGTGTGGGACGACGAAGCCTCGGCCACTTGCGACGCTTCGTCCACGAAGTCCCTGGCGCCCGGTCCGCACCGGTTCAACCTGACCGTCACCGACGAGGCGGGCAACGTAACCACGGTGGAACGGACCCTGAACGTCAAGAGTGACGAACCCGATCCGGAACCCGATCCCGATCCCGATCCAGAACCCGATCCGGACCCGGATACGAGCGACCGCACGGCACCGCAGGTCCGGCTCACCGCGCCGAAGCAGACGGTCAAGTCGATCCGTAACCGGCTGAGGCTGAACGTCCGCTGCGACGAAGCCTGCTCCGGCAGGGTCGTGGTCACCGGCAAGCGCGGCGTCCGGTTCACCGGTCGAGTCGTGCTCGCCAGTGCCGGGCTGGCGAAGCTCAGACTGCGCCCGGCCCCGAAGGTCCGGAAGCGCCTGGCCTCACCGAACCGTGCCCGCCGCTCCCTGGGACTGAAGGCCCGGGCAGTGCTTTACGACCGGGCCGGCAACAAGACCAGCTCAAGTTTGAGGTTCAGGGTCTCTCCCTGAACCTCAGGCGTGGGTGGCCCACTTGTCGACGGCGCGGGCCGCATCGAGTACGGCCTCCGAGATCGTCGGATGGGGGTGCATGATCCGCTGTAGTTCCTGGATACCACCCTCGAGTGCCATCACTGCGACCAGTTCCGCGATCATGTCGCAGGCGCTGTTGCCGACGATGTGGGCTCCGACGATCTCGCCGTATTCCTTGTCGACCACGAGTTTGACGAGGCCGTCTCGATCGTCGTAGACGGTTCCGGCGCCGACGCCGCCAAGCTTGAGCTTGCCGGTCTTCACGTCGAGACCCTTTTCCTTGGCCTGGGCCTCGGTCAGGCCAACGCTCGCGACCTGAGGGTGGCAGAAAGTCGCTCCGGGAACCAGATCGAGATCGACCGGATGGGTGTCCTCGCCGGCCGCGGCCTCGGCCGCGACGACACCTTCCTCCATCGCCTTGTGAGCGAGGGCGGAGCCACGACACAGGTCGCCGATCGCGTAGATCTTCCCGTTTGAAGTCTTCTGGTATTCGTCGACCGAGACCCGGCCGTTTTCGTCGAGCTTCACGCCGGCCGCTTCGAGGCCCAGCGCGTCCACGTCGGGACGACGTCCTCCGGCGATCACCAGGTAGTCGACTTCGGCCGAGTTGTCGCCGTACGTGAACTTGACCGAGCTTTCGGTCACCTCGACGTTCTCGACCGGTGTTCCGGTCGAGATCTCGATGCCCTGCTTCTTGAAGGTCCGCTCGACAACCCGGACCACGTCCTTGTCTTCGGCGGGAAGGATCTGGTCGAGCATCTCGACCAGGATCACCTCGGTGCCGTACCGGATGTAGGCCGAGGCGATCTCCGAGCCGGAGGCGCCGGCTCCAACCACCGCGATCTTCTCCGGCTGCGCGGCCAGTGACCACGCCCCCCAGGTGTCAAGCACCCGGTCGGAAAACTCGACGCCCGGGATCGCCTGGGCCACAGAGCCTGTGGCAAGTATCACCTTGCCGGCACCGTAGGTTGTATCGCCCACCTTCACATCACCTTCGGGAGTCAGCGAACCCTCGCCTTCGATGAAGGCGATCTTGTTCTTGTCGAAGAGGCCTTTGACCCCCCCGGAGAGGCTGGCGGAAACGTCGGTGCGACGCTGGCCGAGGGCTTCCCAGTCGAGCTCCGCGCCCTGGACCTTCACTCCGATATCAGCCGAGTTCTTCGCATCGTCAAACACTTCGGCCGTGTGAAGCATGGTCTTGGCCGGGATGCATGCGTAGTTGAGGCACCGTCCACCCGCCTTGTCTGACTCAACCACCGCGGTGGACTTGCCGAGCTGGGCGGCCCGGATCGCGGCAACATAGCCGCCGGGACCGGCACCGATAACGATTACGTCGAAGGATTCATCAGCCATGGTGAGGCGAGGTTATCGGAGCGCAGCGCCGTGTCTCAGCTGCGGCCCGGTCGCTCCGGCATCTGGATGCGGGCCATCGCCTTGACCATGAACCAGAAAAGCACCGAGAGCGCGACAACCAGGATCAGCGTGCCGATGATCTGAAGCAGGGTCGGCGCGGTGACCATGCCGAGGACCCCGGCCATGATCAGAATCACCAGCAGCATCTGGAAGCCGAGCACGGCCCAGTAGCGGGCTTTCCACATGCCCCAGGCCATTACGGAAATCACCAGGGCGAAGAAGCCCCACTGGAAAACGTTCACTTCGCGGCCTCCGGCTTCCGCACCGGTCGCCAGTGCGTAGAGGGTCGAACCCCATAGAACCAGTGCGACGACCGCGGAACAGACCGCACCGACCGTGACGACTTTGGGACGCTCCCCTTCGGCCAGCGGAACCAGAGCCTCACGCGCCGCCTGATTCTTTAGTTCGGCCTTCGCGTATCCGGCTTTCATCGCGTCTGAACCCGTTTGCGGTGTGGTGCCGTTACGGGACCCGTCTGAAGTCGCATTTCGGGTTCCGCGCTTCTTTCGCCGCGGGGGATGCTCGGATTCCGGCTCAGCCACCTGGTGCCACCTCGCTGCCAACTGCGGCGAAAGCCCGCCTCAGACTTGTCGCCACAGCGGTCGGATCGTAGGCATCACGGATCGCCCTCACCACACAGAGGCGTCTCGCTCCGGCCTGGAGTACTTCGAGCACATTCTCGGGGTCGATCCCGCCGATCGCGAAGAAGGGCAGGGTCGAGGTCGAGGCTGCGTACCGGATCAACTCGAGTCCGACAGCCGGCCGACCCGCCTTGGTCGGCGTTTCGTGAATCGGCCCGACGCTGATGTGATCGATCGGTATGCCGCCACGCACGGTCTCGTGAGCCGCCTTTATCTGCTCCTCGGAATGAGTCGAGAGCCCAAGCAGGTGGTTCGGGCCGATGATTCTGCGTGCCTCCTCGACCGGCATGTCGTCCTGGCCGATGTGGACTCCGTCGGCCCTCACCGACATGGCGAGCTCAGGGTCGTCGTTGAGGATGAACGGCACCCCGTAGGTGTCGCAGATCCGGCGAAAGGTGTCGGCCGACCGTTCGATCACTCGAGTCTCGGCTTCCTTGTCGCGAAGCTGGACGATGTCGACGCCCCCGTCGAGGGCGGCGCGAAGCAGTGGTTCGGGGTCGTCACCGTTGGGACGTGCCTCGCAGACGAAGTAAAGCCTCGCAGTCCTCAGACGCTCACGCCGCAGGCCACCTGCTCCCTCGCTCGGTTCAAAACTCATGTCCTGAGGATAGAGGCCGGTAAGATCAGGACTACCTGCGGGAGCCCGTTGACCGGGCTGAGAGGGCGGCGCCGAAGCCGCCGACCGCCTGAACCTGATCCGGGTAATTCCGGCGCCAGGGATGGGCAGCCGGCTCCACAGGGTCCGGATGACACAAGCCAAGACAAATAGACAGCCTGACGCAATCGTGGTCGGCGCCGGCCTGATCGGCCTCGCCACCGCCTGGGAGCTGAGCAACATCGGCCTGAGCGTCACGGTGATCGAAAAGGACCGGCCGGGCTGTGGGGCGACGGGAGTCGCCGCCGGGATGCTCGCCCCGATCGGCGAGCTTGACTTCGGGGAACCGGAGCTCCTTCAGATGAATCTCCGCTCCAGGGCGCTCTACCCGGAGTTTGTCTCTTCCGTGGAGAGCGAGACCGGACTCGACACGGGTTACCGCCACACCGGCGCCCTCCACGTAGCGCTCGACCGTGATGAAGCGGGGGAGTTCCGCCGGATCATGGAACTGCAGCAAGGCCACGGGCTCGATTCGAGGTGGCTCGGCCCGATGGCGGCCAGAGACCTGGAGCCAGGCGTCAGCCCCTCGCTTGCCGGAGCGATCCTGGTTGAAGAGGACGCCGTGGTGGACCCCCGGGCGCTGGTGGAGGCATTGCGGTGCGGTCTCGCAGGGCGAGGTATCGCGATCGAGAAGACCGAAGTGGTCGGGCTTGATCTGGCCCCCGACGGTTCGGTCAGCGGCGTCCTGACCTCGTCCGGAGGCTTCGGCTCGCCGGTCGTTGTCGCGGCACCGGGTGCGGAGGCAGGGACTGCGGAGTGGATCCCTGAAGGTATTCGCCCTCCGGTCCGCCCGGTCAAGGGCCAGGTGGTCGAACTCCAGGGGGATCCGGACGAGCCCGCCTGTGAGCGCATACTTGGCTCCGAAAGGGTCTACATTGCCCCGCGTCCCGACGGGCGCGTGATTCTGGGTGCGACGGTGGAAGAGATGGGCTTCGACCGTCGGGTCACGGGAGGCGGCGTTCACGAGCTGCTCCGGGAGGCCTACCGGCTGCTTCCGGACGTGGCCGAAATGGAATTCATCGGGGCGATCGCCGGCCTTCGCCCCGCTACACCGGACAATCTGCCGGTGATCGGCCGGACCTTGATCGACGGCCTGATCCTCGCCACCGGCCACTATCGCAACGGGATCCTCCTGGCACCGGTGACCGCCCGGTCGGTCGCCGGACTGGTCCGGGGAGAGGAACCAGGAGTTGTCTCGGCCGCGGATCCTGAAAGGTTCACCAGACAGGAGGCGGGCTCGTGAGGATCGAACTGAACGGCGAAGTGAAGGATGTCGAGGAAGGGGTCACGGTCGATGAGGTGATCGGCATGGTCGCCGGGGCCCGCATACCGTCGGATCGCCGGGGAGTGGCCGTGGCGATTGACGGCGAGGTCATCCCCCGATCTGCCTGGGCGAACACCAAACCGGAACCGGGTGCCGAGATCGAAGTGGTCGCCGCGATCCAGGGTGGCTCTGGCGAGTGGGAGCTCGGTGGCAGACGGTGGAATTCCCGCCTGATCGCCGGCAGCGGCGGGTTCCGTTCACTCGAGGCCATGGAAAGTGCCCTCGCGCTGTCGGGTACCGAGATCATCACGGTCGCCCTTCGACGGCTGGACCCCGATGCCCAGGGATCCGTGATGGACGTGATCGAGAAGCTGGGCCTTTTCATCCTGCCCAACACGGCTGGCTGCTACACCGCCAGAGACGCGGTGCGCACAGCGAAACTGGCCCGGGAGGCGTTCGGGACTGACTGGGTGAAGCTGGAGGTGATCGGTGATGACCGCTCGTTGCTGCCCGATGCCCCCGAGCTGCTCAGGGCAGCCGAGGAACTCGTCGCTGACGGTTTCACCGTTCTTCCCTACACCAACGATGACCCGATCCTGGCGACCCGGCTGGAAGCCGCGGGCTGTGCCGCGGTGATGCCCCTCGGCGGACCAATCGGCTCCGGTGCCGGGATCCGCAATCCGTACAACATCTCGATCATCGTCGAGAACGCCTCGGTCCCGGTCATCCTCGACGCCGGAATCGGCACCGCATCCGACGCCACGCTCGCCATGGAGTTGGGCTGTGATGCTGTGCTGCTCGCCTCGGCAGTATCCCGGGCTGGCGATCCCGACCTGATGGCCAAGGCGATGAAGCATGCGGTCGAAGCAGGGCGGGCTGCCCGGGAGGCCGGCCGAATTCCCAAGCGCCTTTACGCTGAGGCGAGCACCCCGGACGAGGGGTTCCCCGGCCTCGGCTGACCCGCAGGCCAGGGCCGGGAGCTGATGCCCGGCCAGGGTCCGCTCCAGGTCCGCTCGCTTATGATCGGTCGATGAACGTTGAAGTCACCACACGCGGTCCGGTTGATCACGAAGCAGTCGAGTTGGCCGAGGAAAAGCTCGGCGATCTCGAGTCTGCCGTCGGACGGCCCCTTGATCACGCCCGGGTGGTTCTTCGCCAGGAGAAGGAGAGCATGCCGGAATCGGCCCGTGCCGAGGGTGAGGTGCAGCTCGGCAAGACGATCATCCGAGGTCACGTGGCGGCAGACAGCATGTCGCATGCGATTCACGAACTCGCCGACCGGATGCAGCAGCAGCTTCGCCGGCATGTCGATCGCCTGACGAGCCTCAAGCGGCAGCCGGTCGAGACCCCGGAGGGCAAGTGGGATCACGGGACCTGGGTGCCGGCCCGCCCGGCTCAGTCGCTCCATGCTCCCGGTGAACGTGATGTGATCCGCCGCAAGGTCTTTTCGCTTGTGCCGCTGAAGGCGACCGAGGCTGCGGAGTTGATGAGGGAGCTGGACCACGGCTTCTACCTCTTCCACGATTCGGATACCGAAGCCGACTCGGTCATCTATCTGCGCGACGACGGCCAGCTCGCGGTGATCGCTGCCCAGGGTGTCGCTCCCCCCGCAGACGGGGAAGGCTCAGCCCAAATCCAGCGGGAGACCAGCCGCTACTCCTCGGCCCTGACCCTGGAGGACGCGGTGAGCGAGATGGACGAACTCAATCACCGCTTCATGTTCTTCACCGATGCCGCCACAGATCGTGCCGCCGTCATTTACCTGCGCTACGACGGTCACTACGGCCTGATCGAACAAGAGTAGGAATGCCCCCTCTCGGATTCGAACCGAGGACTCACAGGTTAAAAGCCTGCAGCTCTAACCAACTGAGCTAAGGGGGCCCGGGCATCCTAATTACTGCGCCCGTATTGGTCGTCGTGACCGGGGCAGGGCAAGCCGAGACGGGCCCGCCGCGAACCGGAGCCGGCCTGATCATGGGCTGGTTGAGCCCCTCCCAACCATCAGTTCTTTCGAGTGGGAGGGGCGGGTTGATCGTGGAGGCGGAGCGAAGCTCGCCGACTACTTAATGTCTGAAGTGCCGGTGCCGGGTGAAGACCATTGCGACGTTGTTGTCGTCGCAGGCTTCGATCACCTCGGCGTCACGCTTCGAGCCTCCGGGCTGGATCACGGACGTTGCTCCTGCCTCGATTGCCACCATCGGCCCATCGGCAAACGGGAAGAAGGCATCGGAGGCCATCGCGCAACCGGTCAGCAGGTCGTCCGCGGCTTCGCCGTAGGCATCCCGGCACTTCTCGATCGCAAGCCGGCTCGAGTCCACGCGACTCATCTGGCCGGCGCCGATGCCGAGGGTCCTGCCGTCCCTGGCCAGCACGATCGCGTTCGACTTGACGTGGCGGCAGACCGTCCAGGCGAAGAGCATGTCGGTCCAGGCCTGGTCCGAGGGCTGGGCGTCAGTCACCACTTCCATCATCTCCCGCTGCTCGGGCTCTCCGTCACGATCCTGGATCAGGATTCCGCCACGGACCCGTTTGATGTCCTTCTCCTTCGGGTCCGGGAACGGCGGTGCCTCGTCGGTGAAAATGCGGATGTTCTCCTTCTGCTGAAGAACTTCCAGCGCCTCCGGCTCATACCCGGGAGCGATCAGTGCCTCGACGAAGTTCTTGTGGAGCGACTCGGCGAGGGGAACGTCGACTACCTGGTTGATGCCGATAACCCCGCCGAAGGCGGAAACCGGATCGCAGTCCCTGGCCCTCTCGTACGCCTCGAGCCCACTTTCTCCCAGGGCAACTCCACAGGGGTTGTTGTGCTTGACGATCACGCAGGCGGGACCTTCGAGGTCGGCCAGCAATTTGCGGCAGGAGTCGAGGTCAAGGACGTTGTTGAAGGAGAGCGCCTTGCCGTGGTGCTTTGACATGCCCGTAAGGACGTTGCTGTCCAGGCCAACCTGCGAGTAGAGCGCTGCCCGCTGATGGGGATTCTCGCCGTAGGAGAGGTCCAGCTGTTTCTCGAAGGCCAGGACCCGGTGTTCGGGGAAGGCTTCGTAGGACTCGGAAAACCAGGCCGATATCGCGGCGTCGTAGCGAGCGGTCTGCGCGAAAGCCTCGTTGGCCAGCCAGTGACGCGTAGAGGCCGAGACCTCGCCGCTGGTCTCGTTCATTTCCTCTATCACCGCGTCGTAGCACTCCGGCTTCACCAGGACCACGACGTCCTCGTGGTTCTTGGCCGCGGCGCGGATCATGGTCGGACCACCGATGTCGATGTTCTCGATCGCCTCCTGCGGGCCGACGTCATCGCGGGCGATGGTCTGTTCGAAGGGGTAGAGGTTGACGCAGACAAGATCGATCGGCGGGATCGACTCTTCCTCGAGAACGGCCACGTGGGCCGGGTCGGAGCGTCGGGCGAGTAGCGCTGCGTAGATCTTCGGATGGAGGGTCTTGACCCGGCCATCCATGATCTCCCTCTGGCCGGTGAACTCGGAAACGTCGATCACGGTCAGGCCGGCATCACGCAGGGCCTGGGCGGTGCCGCCGGTGGAGAGGATCTCGACACCGAGTTCAGCCAGCCCTTTGGCGAAGTCGGCCACCCCGGTCTTGTCCGAGACCGAGATCAGGGCTCGCCTGACCTTTACCGGTCCGTTGGTCGGATCCATGTTGTCCATATCAACCCTCTTGTTCGATTCGAAGCGTCCGGGGACGGCCGGATTCACTTCCCGGAAATCTGGTGCTTGACGTTCACCTTGCGGGGCTCGTCGTCGGCGATCCTAACCTCGCCACGGGCAATCATGCCGATCGCCTCCGGGTAGATCCGGTGCTCGACGGCATGGATGGCCGCTTCGAGTTCGTCACGGTCCCAATTTGCGGGAACTTCCACAGCCTGCTGGCTGATCACAGGTCCTGTGTCGGTGCCTTCATCAACGAAGTGGACGGTCACTCCGGTCACCTTCACGCCCTGGTTTAGCGCCTGGCCGATCGCATCGAGACCGGGAAAGGAAGGAAGAAGTGCGGGGTGAACGTTGACGATGCGGCCCCGGAACCGTTCCACGAACGACGCGGACACAAGCTGCATGTAGCCGGCCAGGGCGATCAGCTCGGCGCCGGTAGATTCGATCCAGTCAGCCATCGCGGCATCGCGGGCTTCCCGGTCGGGGTAGGCATCCCGCGGGAACACGGCGGTCGGGACCTTCGCCGCGGTTGCCCGCTCGAGCGCGTAGGCGCCGGGCTTGTCGGAGGCGACCCCCACAACCTCGACTTCGCCCTGCCCGTGCAGCTGGTCGAGGATCGCCTGCAGGTTCGTACCCCCACCAGAGGCCAACACCACGATCGGAAATGAGGAAGACGAACTCACGCCCGGCATCTTCCCTGATAAGCGTCGGGGCGAGTTTCCCGGTTCGGTCGCTTGACGTTTTGTGAAGGGAACGCTCAATCAAAGGAAGGCGATCAAGTTTCAAACAGGCGGGTCTAAGGTGAGTAGCTGGAAAGTGACAACACTGACCGCACATATCCACCGGGAAGGCGGCGCTTACTGGGCTGACGTTCCCGAACTACCCGGGGTATTCGCGACTGGCGAAACTCTGGATGAGTTGTTCGAGTCACTGCGTGAAGGTGTCGAGCTTGTTCTCGAGGACCGAACTGATTCTGCGGTTAGCGTTGACGGCGCACTAATCTCGATCGGCTAGGTCTCAATCGGAGGCGACCGCGGGCGGGGCCACGACTCGCCAGGATTCCGCGATCAGGTCTTCCAGCAGGTCCTCCTCGACCTTTTCCAGGTCGATCAGGACCGCGTCGAAGTTCCGGAAATGGGAGATCGTGAATACGGCCGGACCCTCGTTCTCGCAAAGGACTTCCTTGGTGAGCCTGTCTTCAACCCGGACTCCCACCACGGGGCCTTCCGGCACCGCGCCACCCAGTTCGGCCTCATCCTTGTTTCCCAGCGGACGATCCCACACGAACGTCTTGCCACCGACCTTCCAGGCCCGATTACCGAACCAGGTTCCCTCTTCTGCCTGCGGGAGACTGAGTGCGATCCGCTCGACATCCGTCAGAGCGGCCAAGAGTCAGCGAGCGGCCGGGAGAACGGCGATCTGTTCGAGGTCGAACTTGCCGTCGGCTTCGTTCGGATCATCACCGAGCGGGTAGTTGCCGGTGAAGCAGGCGTCGCAGTGGACGTCCGCTGGGGTGCCGACCGCTTCGTACACGCCTTCCATCGACAGGTAGGCAAGCGAGTCGGCGCCGATGTGCTCGGCGATCTCCTCGACGGTCCTCTCGTGGGCGACCATTTCCTCGCGGGCCGACATGTCGACCCCGTAGTTGCAGCCGTAACGGATCGGCGGGGCGGAAATCCTCAGGTGAACTTCCTTCGCTCCGGCATCCCGGAGCATGCCGACGATCTGGCGGGTGGTGTTTCCGCGCACGATCGAATCATCGACCACAACCACGCGCTTGCCGGAAATGATCTCCGGAAGCGGATTGAACTTCATCCGCAAGCCGTGCTTGCGGAGCTCCTGGCCGGGCTGGATGAAGGTGCGCGCGACGTAACGGTTCTTGATCAGGCCGTCGTCCTGGGGCAGGCCGGAAGCGCGGGCGTAACCGCGGGCGGCCGGGGTGCCGGAGTCGGGGACCGAGATCACCAGGTCCGCGTCGGCGGGAGCTTCGCGCCAGAGAATCTCACCCATCTGGCCACGGACTTCCTGGAGCCTCTTGCCTTCCAGCTTGGTGTCAGGACGGGAGAAGTAGATGTGCTCGAAGACGCACATGGCGGTCCGCTCGGACTTGATCACCTGGCGGGACTCGAGTCCGTTCTCGCTGAGGGAGATCATTTCGCCGGGACTCACTTCCCGGACCAGCTTCGCGCCGATGATGTCGAAGGCGCAGCTCTCGGAGGCGAAGACGTAGCTTCCGTCGGGAAGCTGGCCCAGCGAAAGGGGACGGATCCCGTAGGGGTCCCGGAAGGCGACGATCGCGTGCTTGGTCATAACCACGGTCGAGTAGGCCCCCTCGAGCTGGGGCATCACGTTCGAGACCGCATCCTCGATGTAGCGGCCGTAGTCGCTGGAAATCAGGGCGGCGATGATCTCGGAGTCGGTGGTCCCCCGGAACTCGAGGCCCTTGCGCCTGAGGCGGTTGTAGATCTCGACAGCGTTGGTCAGGTTGCCGTTGTGGGCGAGCGCGAGCTCGCGGCCGTCATCGCGCCAGATCGGCTGGGCGTTCTCCCACGAGCCACCGCCGGTGGTCGAGTAGCGGACGTGCCCGATTGCCATGTCGCCGGTCAGGGCCCGGAGCTTGTCCTCATCGAAGACCTGCGAGACGAGGCCGGCATCCCGCATGGTGGTGATGTGGCCGCCTTCGCAGGTGGCGATCCCGGCTGATTCCTGCCCGCGATGCTGAAGCGCGTACAGGCTGAAGTACGCCAGACGGGACACGTCGTGTCCGGGGGCATACACACCGAAGACACCGCATTCATCTCGCGGTCCCTCGCGGTCCAGGTCGATCCGCTCAGTCACAGGTCAGGCCACCAAGAATGGAAAAGGACAAAGTTGCAGACGGTCCGCCTGCATTGCCAGAGTAGCAGCGCCCCAGCCCGCGACGGCATTTTCGGCAGAAAACTGCCGCAAATCGCGGTGTTCGCCTCGCTTGCACCGGAGAGGTATATTTGCGTTGTGACATCGGCCAGGGGGACAAAGCTCATCGCTTCGGCGGCATTCGCGGCTGTTCTGCTGGCGACCATGTTCGCTTTGCCGACCACTGCGACCGCAACTTCTGCGTCCGAACTCCGGAAGTGTCGCAGCGCTGTGTATGCGGTCTTCAAGTTCAAGTCCGGGGTACCCCGCCAGAAGCGGCGGGCCGCGGTCAACGCGATCTGTACCACGATGGAAGTGGCCGGGCCGCGCGGGCCTCAGGGCAAACCAGGAAAGCCTGGTTCCCCGGGACAGCCGGGTAGTCCCGGTGCGACCGGAGCCACCGGAGCGACGGGAGAAGGCATCGGTATTACTGGACCTACCGGACCGCGCGGACCGACAGGTGCGCCCGGTGAATCAGTCACCGGGCCAACCGGTGCGACAGGATTGATCGGACCGATTGGCGTCACAGGTCCGATCGGCGCGACCGGGGCCACGGGAGCAACTGGTATCACCGGGCAAACCGGGGCAACAGGCGACACCGGGGCTACGGGTATAACCGGACCTACCGGCGCCACTGGCGCAGTTCCGGATGTCATCGCAGAGATCTCTTCGCTTTCCCCGCAGACCATGACCGGGGTGATCAACGATGTCCAGGGCTGGACTGACGAATATGACCCATCGGATGCTTTCAATCCGATATCTGGCGTGTTCACCGCGCCTGAAACTGGCAACTACCTGATCGAACCGAGCATCACAACTGGTCCGTCGACGGCAATCGACCAGAGTGGAGGCCAGCCTCCCCTTCTCACGATCAACGTGAACGGGATAGATGAGGATGTGCAGGCATTCCCCCTCTTCAACGTGAACATCAACCTGGTGCTCACCATCAACGTTCCACTTCAGACGGCACAGGCAAGCGGCCTCACTCTCCAGCAGCTGACCGCTGGCGATCAGGTGGTGATCCAGGTCATCAAGCACGCCGGAGTCGACTACACGACCTACGGTGATCTCAAGATCACCAGGCTTGGCTGACGGTTCCCGGCCCGATACTTCGGGTATCCGGACCCCATGGGATCCGGCACAGGTTTCAGCTCACAGGATGCACAGACGGATTTCAGCCGGGCCCGTCGCGGCCAGGTGCTCCGCTCCCTGGTGGCGAAGATCAAGGGCGGCGGCCGTCCGATCCTCTACCTCGACGAGGTGACTCTCGCGCTCGGGCGCAGGGGTACCCGGAGACTGGGCCTCCGGTCGATCCCCCTCGATTCGATCGTCGGAACCGTCGATCGCGGTCACGGGTTCGACGGCGAGTTCCGGCCCACGACCGGGAGAGTGCGGGGTCGGTGGGAAAGGATCGCCGGGGCAACCAGGCGCGGTGAACACTTCCCGCCGATCGACGTGTACCGGATCGGGACGGTTCACTTTGTCGAGGACGGCCACCACCGTGTTTCGGTCGCGAGGCAGCTGGGCCACGAGGTAATCGAGGCGAGGGTCACCGAGGTCCTGACCCGTACACCACCAAGCGAGATCGACCTGACAGCTGCCCGCTACCGGGACTGAGCGGAGTCAGGCCCGAAGGCGCTCGCCGGTCTCGGGATCGAAGAGCAGCAGCCTGTCCTGGTCGACCCAGAGCTTCAGGGTTTCGCCGCGGTGAGCCTTGCTCTCCGGGGCGAGCCGGGCGACGATCTGGTTGGTGTCCCCTCCGGCGAGTTCGTCCAGGCCAGCTTCCGAAGCAGCCTGCTCGACCTTGTCCACATGATCGCTGCCGGCGTCGAAATAGGCGTAGAGCTCGGATCCCATCGACTCGACGAGGTCGATTTTCGCCTCGAAGGTGACCCCGGCCCCCAGGTGGTCCCCGACCAGTTCGGCATCCTCGAAATGTTCGGGCCTGATTCCGGCGATCACTTCGCGTCCGTCAGAGTCACCGACCGCACCGCACAGCTCGTCGGTCAGGGGTAGCGTCGCAAACGGAAGCTCGATCTCGTTGCCACTGACTTTGCCGTGGACGAAGTTCATCGAGGGTGAACCGATGAAACCGGCAACGAAGAGGTTGACCGGGTCGTTGTAGAGCTCACCGGGGGTGTCGACCTGCTGGAGGATCCCGGATCTCATGACCGCCACCCGGTCACCGAGGGTCATGGCCTCCGTCTGGTCATGAGTGACGTACACGGTTGTCGTGCCCAGCCGATCCTGGAGTTCGGCCACCTCGGTCCTCATCTGAACCCGCAGCTTGGCATCCAGGTTGGAGAGCGGCTCGTCCATCAGGAAGGCCTTCGGTTCCCGGACGATGGCCCGGCCCATTGCTACCCGCTGGCGCTGGCCACCCGAGAGGTTGGCCGGCCTGCGGTCAAGATGCTCTGTCAGGTCGAGTGTCTCGGCTGCCTCCTCGACCTTGCGGTCGATCTCCTTCTGGTCGACCTTCGCGAGCTTCAGGGCAAAGCCCATGTTCTCCCGCACGGTCATGTGCGGGTAGAGCGCGTAGTTCTGGAAGACCATCGCGATGTCACGGTCCTTGGGTGCCCTGCTGTTCACGACCTCGCCGCCGATCGTCAGCTCACCGTCCGAGATGTCCTCGAGGCCGGCGATCATGTTCAGCGCGGTTGACTTTCCGCAGCCGGACGGACCGACCAGGATCATGAACTCACCGTCCTTGATCTCCAGGTCCATCGACTTGACGGCCTCGTATCCGTCGCCGTATTTCTTGGTGATGTGGTCCAAAACTATGTCTGCCATTGGAAGTCTGGTCCTTTCTGGCGCCTAGCCCTTGACGGCTCCGGAGGTGAGTCCCGCGACTATCCGGCGCTGGAAGAGCAGGACGAAAATGATGATCGGCACGGTCACGATCACGGCAGCTGCCGCGATCGACCCGGTCGGCTGGGTGAAGGTTGAATCGCCGGTGAAGAAGGCGAGGGCGGCCGGGACGGTGCGCGATGCATCGGAGGAAGTGAGTGAGATCGCGAACAGGAAGTCGTTCCAGGCGAAAATAAAGACGAGGATCGCCGCGGTGAACATTCCGGGCGCGGCCAGCGGCACGATCACTTTTCTGAAGGCCTGAAACGGAGTCGCCCCGTCTACCTGGGCCGCTTTCTCCAGGTCCCAGGGGATCTCCCTGAAGAAGGCAACCAGCGTGTAGATCGCGAGGGGGAGGGAGAAGGTGAGGTAGGGAATGATCAGGCCGGGCCAGGTGTCGTACAGGCCGAGAGCCCTCCACATGTCGAATAGGGGGCCGACCGTGGAGATCGGCGGGAACATCGCGATCGCAAGTGCCCCCGCAAGCATGACGCTGCGCCCGGGGAAGTCGAGCCTGGCGATGGCATATGCGGCGAAGCTGGCAAGGATGATCGAGATGAAGGTGGTGATCAGCGCGATCCCGAGCGAGTTGATCAGCGGCTTGATGAAGGGACTCTCCGAGATGCCCCCCGTGAATAGGCTCTCGTAGTTTTCGAAGGAGAACTCCGTCGGGATGAACGACTGATCGGTGATGGTTGCGGGTGTCTTGAATGACAGCGAGATGATCCATAGCACCGGAATCAGGGCGAAGATCAGCACCAGCACCAGAGCGATTGTCCACAGCGTCTTTTCCCGGCCGGTGTTTTCCATCAGGCTCTGCCGCTTTCAGGTTGGCGGGCACCGAGGCCCTTGACGAAGATCACCGCGATCACCAGCACACAAAGGAAGATCAGGACCGACACTGCCGATCCGAGGCCCAGGTTGAGCCTCGAGATCAGCTGCTGGTAGCCGAGGATCGAGACCGACTGGGTGTCCTGCGCACCGCCGGTCATGATGAAGATCGTGTCGAAGATCCGGAACGCGTCCAGGGTCCGGAAGAGCAGCGCCACGAGGATCGCCGGCTTCATCAGGGGCAGAGTTATCCGGGTGAAGCGCTGCCAGGCACTGGCCCCGTCCACCTTCGCGGCGCTGTAGAGCCCGTCGTCGATCGTCGTGAGCCCGGCCAGCAAAAGAAGGGCCATGAAAGGCGTGGTCTTCCAGACCTCGGCCATGATGATCACCGAGAAGGCCGAGAACCTCTCGCCGAACCAGTCCTTGTCGTCCGCGATCAATGGCAGCTGGTTGACGAATCCGGTGTCGGGTGCAAAAGCGAACTGCCAGGAGAAGGCCGCGACCACGGTGACGATTCCATAGGGGATCAGAACCGAGGTCCTGACCACTCCACGCCCGAAGATCGCCCGGTGCATGACCAGGGCGATCGCCATCCCGAGGCAGAGTTCGATCGAAACCGAGATAACCGACAGGAAGATCGTGTTGAAGAGGTCGGTCCACCACAGCTCCGAGCTCAGAACTGCCGAGTAGTTGTCGAACCCGACGAAGCCGCCTTCTTCCGGAAAACGGAGATCCACCCGTTGCAGCGACAGCACGAACGCGTAGCCGATCGGATACGCGGTAACCGCAAGCATCGCGACGGCGGCCGGCGCGCACAGCAGCCAACCCAGACGGCGCTCGGATCGGGCCCGGTCTGTCATGCGTCCGCCCTCACAACAGGCCTTCCCGGTTCACGCCCTGCTCGACCTTGTCTTTCAGTTCGTCGTAAACGGGTTCAGGATCTTCGGGATCGATCTTCGTCGGAGGATGGAGCGCAGACTGGATCGCCAGGCTCACGTCCTGGTAGGCGGGGGTGACCGGCCTTGGTCCTGCTGTCTCGATCGATTCTCTGACCAGGTTGGCGAAGCCGGGGAAAGCCTTCTTCACCTCCGGGGTGTCGTAGAGACCAGAGCGGGCGGGAGCCAGTCCATCGAGCTCGGTCACCGTGAGCTGCTGGGCGGGAGCGGTAAGGCACTTTGCTGCCTCAAAGGCGAGATCGGCCTTCTCCGAGAAGGCGCTGACTCCCAGGTTGAACCCGCCGAGCGGAGGCTTGCTTTCCAGGCCGGGAGTTATGCCCGGGAAGCGGGCTGCTCCCATGTTCTTTGCGATCTTCGGGGCGTTCTCCTTGGCGCTGCCGAAGGCGAAGGTGTAGTTGACCATGAAGGCGGCGCCGGCCTCGAAACCCAGTCTTGCCGTGTCCTCGTCAGAGGTCGTGAGGTTGGGAGCAGCCGCGGACGAGTTCGCCATCAGGCCCATCGAGGCGAGTGCTCTCTCGGTGGGTGCGGGTGCCAGGTCGACCGTCTCGGGTCCGGAAAGCACCTGTGTTCCGGCAGATTCGATCATCGCGTTGGCCCACACGGTGAAACCCTCATAACGATCGGCCTGAACCTGTATCTGGCCTCCATTGCCGGGGCCGATCTCTTCGGCCATCCGGACCATTTCGTCCCAGGTCTCGGGCGGCTTCGGCACAAGGTCCTTGCGGTACCAGAGCAACTGGGTATTGGAGTTGAACGGGGCGCCATAGAGCTTGCCCTCGTAGCTCGCCGTCTCGACCACGGGCGGAAAGACTCCCCGCTTGACTTCGGAAGCATCGCGACCCGACCACTCCCGAATCCAGCCTGCGTTGGCGAACTCGGCGGTCCAGACGACATCCATTCCGATCAGGTCGATCGAGGAATCCTCTGCGCCCAGCCGCCTGACCAGTTGCTCGCGTTGCTGCGAGGCATCCGTGGGTAGCAGTTCGAGTTCGATGTCATACCGGCCTCCGGACTGCTTCGAGCAGGTTTCGGCGACCTTCTGGATCGATCCGCCCGGCTGGATCGCTATGAACCACTTGAGCGAAGTGCCTTCGGAGTCGTCCCCGCCGCAACCGGAGACGAGGATCACCCCGATCGCCGCCACGCAGGCGACCGATGCCAGGCGTACCCGTCTCCGTCCTCTCATGTGACCGGAGTTACCCGGTCACAGGATCAATCAATCACTTGTAACGCTTGCGGGCCTTCTTGATGCAGGCGTCCTGGGCCTTCTTCCCCGACAACTTGCGGCACTTGATGATCGCAGCCTTCAGACGGGCCTTCCTGATGCAGTTCGCACGCTTGCGCTTGGCCTTGGCACCCTTGCCCTTGATCTTCTTGCACTTGGCGATCGCCTTCTTCAGATTGAAAGCTGCCACAGGTGTGAACGAGGGATCCACGCCCGTCAGGGTGAAGTCGGTCTCGAAATCGCGCTGCACCGGGGCGACAACCAGTAGGTAGACGGTGCCCTGCTCCGGGGCGATGGCGGTGCGTCCGCCCACACCGTTCCGGCAGCCTTCGGCCGACTGGACCAGCTTCGTCAGGTCGGAGTAGTCCGTGCCCTTGTAGATGGCAACCCTCACCGGCTCCTGCGCTGCGCAGGCCTCGAAGATCATTGGATCGTCGTCTGGAGCAGTCCATCGGTACCAGACCGAGGGTGCGTTCTGGCCGTAGTCGTAGTCGTGGGATGGCTCGCCGGACTCGAAGGTGGCATCGATCGTCGATCCCTGGACCGTGAACTTCTGGCTCTTGCCGAGTCCGATCGCCTGGCCGAGATTGTCGTTGGCTGGAACCTCCAGGCGGTGAACGTCGAGTCCGAAAGGACCGTAGGCACCTGTGAACGGTCCGCCACCGACGGCGATGCTGTAGGTGGTTCCGGCCACAGCGTCGAAGGTGACCCCGCAATGCGGGGAGTAGGGCGGTGATGCGTTTACCCGGGTGAGGGTGCCCACGGTGTTGCCGGTGTAAACGCTGACCCTTGCCGAATATTCGCGGCTGCAGCCCCTTGCCCTGACCGGCCCACTGGTGGTGGGGGTCCATCGGTACCAGACCGAGCGGTTCGCCGGGTCGATTCCTCCGTGCCCCGGTTCGCCCGCCTCGGTTGTCGCGAAGTCGTTATCTCCGTTGGCAGTGACTGGCAGCCCCGGACCGATTACCGCCGCATTCGCGAAGTTGTCATTTGGCGGTGGGGGTGCCGATGAAAGCTTGAGCGTGTAGTTCATCTCGCCGCGGACCGTTCCACTGAAAGCAAGCCGGTAAGTGGTCCCCGAAACGACACTTACATCCATTTCGCAGTTGTTTGTCGAACCTGCCGAGACGAGCGTCCCGAGAGTGTTGCCGGTGTAGAGGGCGATGACCAGATTGCCCGCACCATCGACCAGCAAGGGATCGCAGACGTTTATTCGCACCCTGCCCGGCGCGGCTGGAGTCCACGTGTGCCACACGGATCTGGCTGACCCCGAGCCGCCCAGTGCGGCCGGCTCGCCTGCCTGCCAGCCGGAATCGACTGTAGTGCCGCTTACCTGCGCGGGCAGATTCGGCGAGATTGCGGTCGCATTGGCGAAATTGTCATTGACCGGAGGGCTGAGCGCCCGGAGACGGAAAGTGAAGGTCCCCTGGTCATTTCCGTAATCGACGTGAATGTTGTATGTCGTCCCGGCTGCAGCGTTGAAGCGCAGGCTGCATGCGCCGGCCGTCTCGGCCACCAGTACCTGGGCCAGAAGGCTTGCGCCGGTGCGGACGGCGATCCGCTCTGTCGGGTAATCCGAACCCGAGAACTCTGACCCACAGAGGTCGACGACAGTTGCTCCGTTGGCAGGGGCGATCCAGCGAAACCAGACCGTAGCCTGGGGGCTGTTGCCGAAGATCGAGGGCTCACCAATTTCAGCGGTCGCGTCGATGTTCGAGGCCGGCACAGACACCGGGAGCGCGGGGCCGACAGTCTGGGCCGCGCTGAAGTTGTCGTTCGCGGGAGGTGCCGCCACAGACCCGGCAGGAACCGCCAGCAACGCGAAAAGCGCCAGCGTGAGCAACGCGAATGGACGAAACGGGTTCTTCAAGATCTCCTGCCCTTCGATTAAGTGGGGCGTTCCCCGGACGGGAATAGAACTAACACATCCGGGATTCCGTTACTAGCCCGTTGAAGCGACCGGCCTGGTCGTCCTCAGCTCCTCTGCCAGGCTGATCGCGTCGTAGGCGCCGGTGTGGCGGATGCCGTTGACGAAGAAGGTAGGGGTGCCGTGTGCGCCGCTGGCGTCACCGGAGGCAGCGTTCTCCTGGACCCTTTTCGAGAATCTGCCGCTCTGGACGTCCTCTACGAACTGATCGACGTCCAGTTCGAGCTTGCCGGCGTACCCGATCAGGTCCTCGATGTCGAGGTCGCCCTGATGGTCGTAAAGCTCGACGTGCATCTCCCAGAACTTGCCCTGGGCATTCGCTGCCTCGGCGGCCTCCGCCGCGAGTTCGGCGTGGGGGTGGACATCAACGAGTGCGAGGTGCCTGTACACGTAGACCATCTCGTCCCCCATTCGCTCTCGTAGCTCACGGACCATGCCGGTGGCGCGACCACAGTAGGGGCACTCGTAGTCCCCGTACTCGACCAGCACATACGGTGCGTCCGGGTTGCCGAGGTAATGGTCCCTCTCGGGATCGAAAGGGGAATCAAGGAAACGGGGCAGGCTGGCGCTGGTCTCTCCCCGGAAGACTGCGGCAAGCTTGAAAATCGACCAGGCGACGATCACCGCGAGTATCGAGGCGATGAAGATGCCAACCACCGCACGGTCCTGGGTCTCGATGTCCTCGTAGGCCAGCCGGGCGATCAGCAGCGAGATCGTGAAGCCGATGCCCGAGAGTGCAGCTCCACCGATCGTCTGTCCCTTGCCGATGCCACGGGGCAGCTCTCCCACCCTGGACTTGACCGCCACCACGACACCAGTGGTTATGCCAAGGGTCTTGCCGATCACCAGGCCAGCCACCACGCCCCAGGTGAGAGTCGAAGTGATCGCGTCACCGAGCACGCCGCCGCCGAGGTTGACGCCGGCGTTGGCGAGCGCGAACAGAGGCACGATCGCATAGCTGGTTATCGGGTGGAGCATGGTCTGGAATCGCTCGTTTGGAGACACCGCCTGCTGGACACTCTGGTTGGCGGTGCGGGCAACCTCGGGCAGGGGTGACTGACGGAAGGCCCGGACCCGGCGTGCGGCACGCTCCACCTTCTTCGGCTCGGGCGGGTAGGCCGCGACGAGAAGCCCGGCGAGCATCCCGGCCAGCGTCGCGTGAACTCCGGATTCCATCGCGGCGACGAACAGAACGACCAGGACCACGAGATAGGCCGCCGACCGCCAGACGTTCAATCTCGGAAAGAGGGCAATGAGCGCCAGGCAGGCAAGGCAGATGCCAATCGCTACCGGGTCGATCGAGTCCGAGTAAAAGATCCCGATCACGCTGATCGCGACGATGTCGTCGACGATCGCGAGGGTGAGAAGGAAGACCCTGAGCTGGGTCGGGAACTTGGGACCGACGATCGCCAGCGCGCCAAGCAGGAAAGCCGTGTCGGTCGCGATCACGATTCCCCAGCCGTGCTCGTTGCCCGATCCGGCGTTGATTCCGAGGAAGATCAGCGCCGGGAGCAGCATTCCGCCGATTCCTCCGAGCACGGCGACCCAGACCCGCTTGCGGTCAGTCAGTTCGCCCATCGAAAGTTCTCGACGCACCTCCATTCCGATCACGAAAAAGAAGGTCGCCATCAGGGCTTCGTCGATCCAGTAGCGGATCGGGTGGTCGATGGTCCAGTCGGCGAGGCTGATCGAGAGGCTGGTGTTCCAGAAGCTGTCGTAGCTGTCGGCGACCGGCGAATTGGACCAGACGAGAGCGGCTACCGCGGCAATGAGAAGCAGCCCGGCACTGCCGGATTCGGTCGCCAGGAACTGGCGCATCGGCTTGGCGACCTGGGCCGCCAGGTCACGTCTGCTCTCGGTTGTATCGGGATCGTGAGGTGCCTGAGCCAAGTCCCGACTGAACCTATCGGGTCGCTAATGCGTGAGGCCCGCCTGGTCCGACTCGATGCGGTCTTCCAGAGAATCGAAGGCGGCGGCTGCTTCCTCGACCAGGATCTCGACGCGGCTGTTGCCGGCTTCCAGAATCAGCTCGTTTCCGCCGACCTCACCGATCAGTTCGAAATCGACACCTTGCCCGCCGAGCTTCTCGAGCACCGCCGCATCCCCGGCGATGATGAATCCGCCTGGGCCTTCGCCGAAGAGCGCGTCGTCTTCCGAGCAGTCGCGCCTGGCGATGAGAGCCGAGAGTTCACCCTCGAAACCGATGCTGGAGCTGATCGAGAGTTCGGCCAGCGCCGTGCTGATGCCTCCGTCCGACACGTCGGTCGCGGTGCGTACCGCGCCCGACCGGACAGCGTCACGAACCAGTTCGATAGCGGCCTTGACCGGACCGATCTCGCGGGAGGGGAGCCCCTTGCCGAGTTCTCCGCGCTGCTTTTCGAGTTCGGAACCGGCGAGTGACGGGTCGAAAGGACCGAGCAGGGCGACGGCGTCACCTTCCCGCCAGTTCTCGCCTGCGATCTTGTCGGGGTCCGGGAGCTCGCCGACCATCCCGACCACGGGAGTCGGGTAGATCGGTCCCTGGGGGGTCTCGTTGTAAAGGGACACGTTGCCGCCGACAACCGGTGCATCGAGTGCACGACATGCCTCCGCGAGGCCTTCCACGGATCGTCCGAGTTGCCAGGCGACACCTGGCTTCTCCGGGTTGCCGAAGTTGAGGCAGTTGGTGACCCCCAGTGGTTCCGCTCCTACCACCGCGAGATTCGCGGCGCATTCGAGGGTGGCCTCGATGGTTCCCTGGAACGGGTCGCAGGCGACCCTTCGACCGTTGCCATCGATCGATATCGCGATCGCCCGGCCGGACTCCGGAATGTTCAGAACTGCCGCGTCGGCGGCACCCGCCCTGTGGACGGAACGGGAGCCGACGATCGAGTCGTACTGCTCGAACGCCCAGCGCTTCGAGGCGATCGAAGGTGACGAAAGGAGACTCAGGGTGATGTCGCTCGGAGTCGCTTCGTCCTCGATCATCACCCGGTTCGGATAGGTCCAGCCGGCAGGTTCTTCCGGATCAAGGTCGTAGAGCGGACACCCGTCGACCAGATCGTCAACCCTGATCTCCCCGACGGTTTCTCCGTGCTTGAGGATCCGGAAGGTGCCCGAGTCGGTCACCTCGCCGATCACGGCGGAGGCTGTCTGCCACTTGGTGCATAGCGCGAGGACGGCTTCCACCTTGGAGGGTTCGACCACGGCGAGCATCCGCTCCTGTGATTCGGAGACCATGATCTCGAAGGGCTCCATGTCAGCTTCGCGAAGGGGAACCAGGCCGACGTCGATGTCGATTCCCGTGTTTCCGGCGGAGGCCATCTCGCCGGCAGACGAGGTGAGGCCTGCGGCACCCAGGTCCTGCAGAGACACGAGCAGTTCTTCCGCCAGCAGTTCCTGGCAACACTCGAGGAGCTTCGATTCCTCAAACGGGTCGCCGATCTGTACGGTCGGCCGCTTCGCATCATCGCCTTCGTCCAGTTCGGCGGAGGCGAGTACCGAAGCGCCACCGATTCCGTCGCGGCCGGTGAGCGAGCCGAACAGCACGACCTTGTTTCCTGCCCCGGCTGCGGCCGCACGGACCATCTCGTCGGTCCGGGCAAGGCCGACACACATCGCGTTTACGAGCGGGTTCTGTTCGTAGGGAGGTTCGAAGTAGATCTCGCCGCCGACCGTCGGGATGCCCATGCAGTTTCCGTAATGGCCGATGCCCCTGACAACGCCGTCCACCAGGTAGTGGGTTCTCTCGGTGTCGGGTTCCCCGAACCTGAGCGAGTCGAGGATGGCGATCGGCCGAGCACCGAGGGCGATCACGTCCCGGAGGATGCCTCCAACTCCAGTCGCGGCACCCTGGAAGGGTTCGACGGCGGAGGGGTGGTTGTGGGACTCGACCTTGAAGGCGACCGAGTAACCGTTGCCGATGTCAACGGCACCGGCGTTCTCTCCCGGACCCATAACGACCCGGGGTCCTTCGGTCGGGAGGTTCCTGAGGAGCTTGCGCGAGTGCTTGTAGGCACAGTGTTCGGACCAGAGCAGCGAGAACATCGCCAGCTCGACCCCGTTGGGCTCACGGCCCATCTTCTCGCAGATCAGGTCGAATTCATGATCGGTCAGACCCAGAGCGCGATGCGCGCTCTGTTCACCCTTGTCGTCGCGATGCGCGCTTTGTTCGCTCATGCTTCGGCTCCGGCCAGCGCGGGACCACGGAACAGCCCGAGCCCGTCGGTCGAGCCGGCGAACTCCTCAACCGCGTGTTCGGGGTGGGGCATCAGGCCGAGTACGTTGCCGGCCCGGTTGGTGACCCCCGCGATGTCGTTCAGGGAACCGTTCGGGTTGTGGCCGGGTGCGTAGCGGAAGGCGACCTGGTTGTTCGATTCGATTTCCTCGAGCAGCTCCGGTGGTGCGAAAAACCGGCCCGACTGGTGCTTGAAGGGAATCGAGATCTTCTGGCCGGGCTCGAGTTCCGAAAGGAACGGAGAGTTGGCGTCACCGACGATCAGGTCGCCCTGGCGACAGATGAACCTGGTCCGTTCGTTGGTCAGGAGAGCTCCCGGCAGCAGGCCGCTCTCGCAGAGCACCTGGAATCCGTTGCAGATCCCGAGGACCGGGCCACCGTCTGCCGCGAACTCCGCGACAGCCGTCATGGCCGGCGAGAAACGGGCGATAGCGCCGGCACGGAGGTAGTCACCGTACGAGAAGCCACCGGGGACCACGATCCCGTCGAGTCCGGAAAGGTCCGTTTCTTCGTGCCAGACCAACCTGGAGCCGGAGTCGGAACCGCCTCCGCCGAGCGATGCTTCGGCGATCAGACAGGCGTTCAGCGCATCTCGTTCATCGCAGGAACCGGGGAACTGCAGCACGCCCCACTTCATTCGGCGATGGTCTCGATCTCGTAGTCCTCGATCAGCGGGTTGGCCAGAAGCTTCTCGCAGAGTTCCTCGAGCCTGTCAGCGCTCTCTGCCCGCAGTTCGACGATCCGGCCGACCCGGACATGCTCGATTCCGTCGAAGCCAAGTGCCGGGAGCGCTCCCTCTACGGCCTTGCCCTGTGCGTCGAGGATGCCTTCCTTCGGCCGGATCAGAACCCGTGCCTGAATCAAAGTTCCCTCCCGGTGATCCGCTCGTATGCCTCGCGGTACTTGGCCTGCGTCTGCGCCACGACGTCCTCGGGAAGCTCCGGGGCGGGCGGGTTGTGATCCCAGCCCGCGGCGTTCGCCCAGTCGCGGACGTACTGCTTGTCGAACGAAGGCTGGGTCTTGCCCGGTTCGTAGAGGTCGGCGGGCCAGTAGCGGGAAGAATCCGGGGTCAGGACTTCGTCGCCAAGCACGATCTCGGCCCCCGCGTAGGAGCCGAACTCGAACTTGGTGTCGGCGAGGATGATGCCTTTCTCGGCGGCGTGGGCTGCGCCGTACTCGTACAGCTCGATCGAGATGCGTCGCAGTTCCTCCATCAGATGCCGGTCGCCGACGATCTCGGCGGCCCGGTCGAAGTCCACGTTTTCGTCGTGGTCTCCCAGCTCGGCTTTCGTGGCTGGCGTGAAGATCGGTCGAGGCAGCTTGTCGGACTCCTGGAGCCCTTCGGGAAGACCAACTCCACAAACGGCTCCGGTCTGCTGGTACTCCTTCCAGCCGGAACCGGAAAGGTAACCGCGAACTACGCATTCGACCGGGTACATCTCGAGCTTGCGGACCCTGACCGCCCTGCCGGAGACTTCTTCGGGCACGTCGTTGGAGAGAAAATGGTTGGGCACGATGTCGGTCGTGTTCTCGAACCAGAAGTTCGACATCTGGGTGAGGACCTTGCCCTTGTCGGGAATGGCCGTCGGCATGATCACGTCGTAAATCGAGATGCGATCGGAGGCGACCAGCAGGAGATCGTCCTCGATCTCGTAGATCTCACGGACCTTGCCGGAATTGACGAGTTTCAGATCTTCAATCGAGGTGCTCATTGCGACCGACTTTACAAGGCATCCGAGTCGGACAAAGGCGGC
>JAGQUT010000014.1 GCA_020438355.1 Solirubrobacterales bacterium
GTCGATGGCGGGGAAGAAGGCAAGGAAAGTTGTTTTCGACACCTTCATCACCCACGGCCGGACGGCTGCCATCAATGGCAGCTATGAGATGGAGAGTGGTTCGATGTTTCGCTTCTGCGACGTCTATGAATTCGCCGGTGCCAGCACTGACAGCCCGATATCCCTTTACACCTCCTACGTGATCAGGATCTGAGATGGAACTGAAACCCAAGACATCCGGCAAGCCCGAAAAGGAAAGAAAGAACGATTTCGATCGCATCCACGGAGACCAGCTGCGGTCGCTTCTTGACCCGGGGGAAGAACTGCTGGGTGTGGCCGCGGTCAACTGGCAGCGGAGCATTTTCAAGCAGACGGTCAGCGCGGTCGGGGTGACTCCGACGCGGCTGGTAGTCCAGCCACTGGACCGGAAAGGCAAGTTCGACGGCCAGCAGGCGACTTTCATCCGGAAAGACGAGATCTCAAAGGGCAGCTACGGAGGCGGGGGCGGCATGGGGAACACGCCGACCTCGCTGATCATGGACTCGTCGTCTATCGACGTGAAGATCAAGACCACCGGCGGGGAGAAGTTCAAGTTCATGCTGATGACCGGCCAGGGCATGCTGGGCGGGCTCGCCGGAGGCCCTTCTCAGAGAAACGGCGCCGAGGCATTGATGGCATTTCTGGAGGGCGGCGGGAGCAGCGTTTGAGCCGTCAGGGGTAGACAAGACCAAATACCTGTATCCCGATCAGGTATATGGGCTATAGTGGAAGAACACCTCTGACCTTGAATGCCTGTGCCGTCTCTTGCTGACGGCCGACGCACCGCGACACCGAAGGAGAAAGCATGGCCCTCCAGCTGGGACAGGAAGCACCGAATTTCGAAGCCGAGACCACCGAAGGAAAGATCAACTTTCACGACTGGATCGGCGATTCCTGGGCAGTCCTCTTCTCGCACCCGAAGGATTTCACCCCGGTCTGCACCACCGAACTCGGCTACATGGCCAACGCCAAGCCCGCCTTCGACGAGCGAGGCGTAAAGATCATCGGTCTTTCGGTCGACCCGCTCGACCGTCACGAGGACTGGGCAAAGGACATCGAGGAAACCCAGGGCACTGCCCCCAACTACCCCCTGATCTCTGATGCCGACTTCGCGATCTCCAAGGCGTACGGCATGCTGCCAGCCGAAGTTGAGGGCGATCCGACCGAGCGCACCCCGGCCGACAATCAGACCGTTCGCAACGTCTTCGTGATCGGGCCTGACAAGAAGGTCAAGCTGATCCTGGTCTACCCGATGACCACCGGAAGGAACTTCGACGAGGTCCTCCGAGTGATCGACTCGCTCCAGCTGACTGCCCAGCACAAGGTAGCCACCCCCGCCAACTGGAAGAGCGGTGACGACGTGATCATCGCGGGCTCGGTCAATAACGATCAGGCCAAGGAAATCTTCGGCGAGTGGGAAGAGCCCAAGCCGTACATCCGGATAGTTCCCGACCCGACCGCCTGAGTCGGAGCCGGGGGATCCGGAACCAGTCTTCGCCCGTCCCTGACCAGTCCGGGGGCGGGCGAACACATTTAAGGGGTGTCAGAAGGCGAAGCGGACCTGTCCGCCACGCTTCGGCGAAGAGGTAATGAAGCGTGAAACAGTCGCTTCCTCGGGGCCTACCGGAAGCAGCACTCCGGCCCGGGCCACCGCTCTCATGACGAATTCCATCTCTGCCATCGCGAACTGCATTCCGATGCAACGGCGAACACCGCCGCCGAACGGGAACCAGGTGTAGGTCCCCGGCTTGACTCCGTCCCAACGGTCCGGGTTGAAGGTCAGGGGATCGGGATAGATGTCCCCACGGCGGTGAACCAGGTAGATGCTGGGTGCGAGAACGTCACCGGGTTCGAATTCGTAGCCGCCCACCTCGATCGGTTCCATCACCCGGCGTAGTACGAAGTCCAGGACCGGCCGCAGACGTAGCGCCTCCTGCGAAACCCAGCGCGAATATTCGCCCTCACCGGCCACTGCCTCCTCGTGCAGCCGTTCCGAGCCGTCCGGGATGCGAGTCACCCTTTCGAGCGCCCAGGCCAGGGCCGTCGCAGTGGTCTCATGACCGGCCACGATCAGGGTGACAAGTTCATCCCGGATCTCGATGTCTGTCATCGGCTCGCCGTCCTCGTCCCGGGCCAGCAGCAGCATCGAGAGGATGTCGCTTCGTTCCTCCAGATCGTCGGCCTTGCGGCGTTCGGAAATCAAGTCGTAGAGGCCACGATCCAGCGGCGCCAGTGCCGGCTTGTACATAGCCTTTATCGGCCGGCTGCGAGGACCAAACACGGAAGAAAGCATCAGGCGGTAGCCCTTCGAGATCCATTCGAGGAGCTCACGAGTTGCGGTACCGAGCCGGTCATGTTCCTCGCCGCTTGATGCGGTGCCCAGCACCACCTCGAGGATCACCTCAAGAGCGATGTCCTGGCTCATTTCGCGGACCTGGAAAGTTGCCCCGGCCGGGATGCGGCCCACAACTTCCTCTGAAATCCGTTCCATGGCACCGGTCTGGGCGGCTAGTTTCTCCCCATGGAATGAGGGGAGGAGCAGCTTGCGCTGGCGCATGTGTTCGCCTTCGTCGAGCAGCAGGACCGAGTGCTCCCCGAGCGCCGTCGCGAGGATCTCGTTCCCCTTGCCGGCATGCAGGGCTTCCGGGGAGGCCGTAAAGATCGTCTTCACGTCCTCGGGGTCGGCGAAGTAGAACCACTTGCCGCGGGCGAGGTTGAGGCCGAAGGTGTCGCCGTAGCGGGCCCGGGCCTGGTCGAAAATTTCGTTCTTGGCGGTCGTGACCTTCCAGACCTGGGTGATCATCGACTCGTCGACCATCGGCGGCGTCTGACGGGCAATAGCGGTAGCGCTCATGGGGCCAGACTAGATGATTGACAATGTTTCGTGTCAGATCGGGGCGTAAGTCACGATGGCTGACTTCAGTCGCCGCCTGATCGGGTAGAACCAACCCCCAAGAATGCCCTCGCTTCTGACGCCACTCAGTGATCCGGTCTTTCGTCCCCTTTACGCGGCCCAGATGATTGGTCTGATCGGTTTTGGTCTTTCCACTGTGGCTTTGAGTCTCCTGGCTTTTCAGCTCGAGCCCGACAACGCGGGGCAGGTGCTGGGAATAGCGCTGGGACTCAAGATGGTGACCTTCGTTCTGGTTGCGCCGATGTTCGCCTCCGCGGCTGCAGCCGTTTCCCGGAAGAAGCTGCTGATCTGGCTTGATCTGGTCAGGGCGGTTGCGATTGGCGCCATCGCATTCGTTGACCAGGTCTGGCAGGTCTATGTGCTGATAGTGGTGCTGAGCGCCGCCGCCGCAGGGTTTACACCGGCGCTTCAGGCGGTAATTCCTGACATCTTCAGCGATGTCGACAGGTACACCGAAGCACTTTCACTGACTAGGACCAGTTACGAACTCGAAGGTTTGCTCAGCCCGGTGCTCGCCGCGGTCTTGCTTGGCTTCATCGGATTCAATGTCCTGTTCGCGCTGAACGCCGTTGCGTTCATTGCGTCGGCTGCCCTCATAGGGACCGTTTCGATTCCATTTCTGAGAGGCAAAGGGACAGCTTCGGGACGACGCCTTGTCGAGGTCACGCAGGGAGTCAGGCAATACCTGCGAGTACCCCGGCTGAGGGGTCTTTTCGCGATCTACTTCGGGGTGGCAGCGGGAAGTGCGATGGTGATCACCAACACGGTCGTGTTCGTCAAGGAAGATTTCGGTCTGGGAGACCAGGAAGTGGCCTGGGCATTGGGGGTCGCGGGTGCCGGTTCGATTCTCGTCGCGGTTGCGGTCCCGAGGCTCCTTCGTACCGTACGCGACTACTCGTTGATGCTCATCGGGGGAGGAGCATTGACAGCCGTCCTTTTCGTTCTGTCAGGAATTGGAGGAATCGCTTCTCTGCTTCTCTGCTGGTTTGTCATCGGCCTGTCTCTGTCTCTTGTCCAGACCCCTTCCGGCCGTCTGATTCAACGATCAGCGGACCCGGAAGGTCGCCCGGCGCTTTTCGCGGCCCAGTTCTCGCTTTCCCATTCCTGCTGGTTGATCACCTACCCGCTCGCGGGATTCGTCGGAGCCGGTCTCGGCCTTTCCACGGCAGCCATTACTCTCGCCATCGTCGCCGGAGCCGGAACTATCTTCGCGGTGCTCTTCTGGAGGTCAGGCCACGTCTTTGGTGAGGCTGAAGTTCCGGGCGCCGACTAGCGGTTTCGACCGTGGGTCTCGTGGGCGTCGACCCACTCGTCGGCGACGACTGCCGAACCCAGGGAAAGGTCGCCGCAGAGCACAGTGGCGGCAACGATCTCGGCCAGTTTCCTGACCTTGCCCGGGCCGTCGCAACCAAGCACCTTCAGGCACTCGCTCTGGGTCGGCAGGGCCGTCCCGCCACCATAGGTCGCGACGATCAGGGAGGGCAGGGTGATCGAGGAGTAGTAGTCCTCGCCACGCAATTCGGCGTACCCGAGACAGGCCTGCGACTCGGCCACGTTTGCCTCGTCCTGCCCCGTCGCGATGAAGACGGAGGCGATCCCGTTGGCCGGGTGGGGGGTGTTGGCGGAGGTGCCGGAAAGCATCCCGCCCTGGGTCGCGATCTGGCGGCTCCGGTAGATCTGCCTGGCGGTGACCCGCATGTGCCTCTCGAGGAGCTCCCCGGGGATCGTGATCTCGGCCACGACCCTCTTGCCGCGGGTCTTCAGGGTGTTGATGTGCGAATGCTTCTTGTCGGTCGAGAGCTGGGCATCAAGCATGTAGTCGTTGAGCGGCGGGTAATTCTTCTTGATCCACTCGCAGGCAAACCAGGTTGCCTTGCTGACCATGTTCTGGCCGGCAGCGTCACCCGTCGTGTAATCGAAGCGGGTGTAGACGAAGCGGCTGGCGTGGTAGCGCTCGATCTCGATCAGCTTTCCGGTTGAAGTGCTCGACTCGGCGACTTCCTTGATCTCGTCGTAATGCTCGTCCAGCCACACGACGAAGTCCCGCGCCTCACGGGCGGAGTCAAAGAGGAACCCGGGGGCCCGCTGCATGCGGTCGTCGACAATCGTCGTTTTCACGCCGCCCGCCTCGGCACACATCTTCATGCCGCGGCTGTAGGAAGCAACGAGGGTGCCCTCCGTGGTCGCCATCGGAACGTAGAACTCGCCCTGGGCATGTTCGCCATCCACCAGCAACGGCCCGGCGAGCCCGATCGGTACCTGCGCGACGCCGATGAAGTTCTCGATGTTGCCCGGCAGAACCGACGGATCAAAGGAGAACGATGAGACGTGCTCCAACTCGGCGCCGGTCTCTTCCCGGATCAGGTCGCGCCGCCTCGCGGCTGCCTCCCGGGAATAGTCGTTTTCAGGGTCGCGAGGAATCCTGGGCAGACTCATGGCGGCAGCCTATCTGTGGTCACCGGGTGAAAGGCCGGATACGATTCCGACCATGAGCGATAGCGAGAGCCCGGTCGTCCTGACCGGCACCATGAACCGGCTGAATGGATCTCCCCAGGACCTCGGCGAGTTCCTGGGCAACGTGACCCTGGTGGTCAATACGGCCAGCAAGTGCGGACTGACCCCGCAGTTCGAGGGTCTGCAGGCGATCTACTCTCAAAAGAAAGAGGAGGGCTTCACCGTCCTCGGCTTCCCGGCCAACGACTTCATGGAGCAGGAGCCAGGCAGCACCGACGAGATCGCCGAGTTCTGCCAGATCAATTACGGAGTCGAGTTCCCGATGTTCGAGAAGACCACGGTCGTCGGCGAAGAAGCCAATCCGCTTTTCGCCTCGCTAGCCGACCTTTCGGAGCAACCCGAATGGAACTTCGCCAAGTACCTGATCGATCGTGACGGCCGACTCGTCGCCAAGTTCCCGGCCCCGATGAATCCCGATGACGAGGAGCTCGTCACCGCGATCGAGGAAGCTCTCTCGGCCTGAATCCTGGCGCCGCGGCCTTGCCGTGGAGAGGACCTTCGCCTAGATTCGGGTGACCAGCGCCGGATACCCCGGCGCGACCCCGAGGAGGAGTGCGCATGGCGAAGGTCCTTTGTGTCCTGTACGACGATCCGATCGACGGCTATCCGCCCGAGTACGCGCGGGATTCGATCCCGAAGCTGGACCGGTATCCGGATGGACAGAGCACCCCGACTCCGGAGGCGATCGACTTCACCCCGGGGGAGCTGCTCGGCTGCGTTTCCGGCGAGCTAGGACTGAGGAGTTTCCTCGAGGCGGCCGGTCACGAGCTGGTGGTGACATCAGACAAGGACGGCGAAGGTTCCGAGTTCGAAAGGGAGCTGGTCGATTCCGATGTTGTGATCTCGCAGCCGTTCTGGCCGGCCTACCTGACCGCGGAGCGGATCGCGTCAGCACCCGACCTGAAGCTCGCGATAACCGCTGGAATCGGCTCCGACCACGTCGACCTGCAGGCGGCGATGGACTCCGGGATCACGGTCGCCGAGGTCACCTATTGCAACAGCATCAGTGTCGCCGAGCACGTCGTGATGATGATTCTCGGCCTGGTGCGGAATTACCTGCCCGCTCATCAGATCGTCCGAGACGGTGGCTGGAACATCGCCGACGCGGTTTCACGCTCCTACGATCTAGAAGGAATGCAGGTCGGAACGGTCGCCGCAGGCCGAATCGGGCTCGGCGTTCTTCGTCGCCTTGCGCCGTTTGATGTCGGCCTTCATTACATGGACCGTCATCGGCTCCCGACCGAGGTCGAGCAGGAACTGAACCTGACTCACCACGAGACTGTTGAGTCGCTGGTCGAGGTTTGTGACGTTGTGACAATCAACTGTCCTCTTCACCCGGAGACCGAGCATCTGTTCGACGAGGAGATGATCGGCCGGATGAAGCGCGGCTCCTATCTGATCAATACAGCCAGGGGAAAGATCTGTGACCGGGACGCGGTCGCGGCCGCCTGCGAAAGCGGACAGCTCGCGGGCTACGCCGGCGATGTCTGGTTCCCGCAGCCCGCTCCGGCCGACCATCCGTGGCGGACCATGCCTCACGAGGGCATGACTCCTCACATTTCAGGCTCGTCCCTTTCTGCCCAGGCCAGGTATGCGGCGGGTACCAGGGAGATTCTCGAGTGCTGGCTGGGCGACCGGCCGATCCGGGATGAGTACCTGATCGTCCAGGGCGGATCGCTGGCCGGGACCGGCGCCCATTCCTACAGCGCCGGCAACGCCACCTCCGGATCAGAGGAGGCGGCGCGCTTCAAGGGTTGAGTTCCTAGCTGTCGAGCTTCTGGCGGGCGCGACGGGCGAGGTCGACGGTGGCGGCACGGAGGCCGCCGGGGGTATCGATCCGGTCGGTGAAGTTCACCCGGCCGGCCTTCTCGCCTTCGGGTGTGACCAGCTGAAGGTCGAGTCCGTAGCGGTCGGCCCGCTCGCAGCTTGCCTCGGTGATCCCGGGATCGTTGAGGAAGGCCTGCGCCATCAGCAGCAGAGCATCGGGATGGTCGGCGTTGAGGTGCGCGACGGCATCCGGCACCTGGGGCTGGACCGGATCGGGTTCGGCGTTCCGGTAGTCCTCGGCGGTGGCGGAGTCCATGCGGCCATAGCCTCCGACCCAGCGGACCCGGTCGACCTCGAGGATCCAGAACGAGAAGTCATTGAAGTCCGCGTACATCGCGGCCGAGGGGACGGCATCTAGATGGGCAGCCCGGGCCGACGCCTCGTCGGGGTGCTCGTCGGAGCGCTTGACATTGCCCGCGAGGGTCACGCGGCCACCGGCCAGGACCTCACCCTTGTGGAAGGGGTCGGCGACCATGAGCGAGGCCTGGCGGTTCTTCTCAAGGTTCCTGGCGTGCTCGGCGAGGGTGGAGAGGCAGAAGACAGGACTGCCGTCATCCATTACCCCGAAGGTGACGAGCGAGGCCCAGGGGGTTCCGTCGTCGCTCAGCGAACCGAGGGTTCCGTGGGTCGCGTTGGCGAGGATCGTTCGTGACTCCTCGGCCGCGCTGCGACGGTGGCCGCCACGGGTAATCGGCGCTACGTCGGGAATCTTCGTGTCGGGATTGACATCGTGACTTCCGACAGCAGCCCTGAGCTTCGGATCAATCTTGGTTTCGGTGGCCACCGGTTTCTCGCTTTCCGTCGGGAGGTCTGGGGCGTTCAAGGGGGAGTTAGGGTACCCTATCTTCGAGTCAGCGAAGGATTTCGCGCCGGTCCAAGACCTTTGCCTCCGCGCTGTGTTCAAAAGGTTACTCGCCTACCCCTCGAAGGAGTTCAGCCCACAAATGACGACTGTCGCCGCACGCCCCCAGCCCAGCTTCTCCCGACTCATCGGGTTGGTGACAGTCCTTGCCGTCTTCTTCGCCGGTTTCGCCATGCTGGCGCCGCAGGCGGACGCCGCAAAGCGCCAGCGGGTGGTGGCGATCAGTCCCTTCGCCGCGGCGACCATGGTCAAGCTGGGAATGAAGCCGATCGCCGTCGGGCAGACTCTCGGCGGCGACCGGCGCAAGCCGAAGCAGCTGAACGGCATCCCCGTGCTCAAGCTGAGCCACCCGAACGGTCCGAATCTTGAGCGGCTGGCCCAGATTCGTCCGACCATCGTCTTCACTTCGAGCCGTTGGGCCAAGGGCACGTCTGCGATGAGGCAGCTCGGCATTCGGGTTGTCAATGCTGATCCGACCACGGTCGGGGGCGTCTACAAGTCGGTCACCCTGATGGGCAGGGTTCTGCGGCGCCAGAAGCAGGCGAACGCCCTGAAGCGCCGGATGAACAGCCAGATCAGGTTCGCGACACGGAACTTCAAGTCCCGGCCGAAAGTGATGCTTATGCTGGGGGTTGGCCGTACCCCCTTCACGTTCCTGAAGAACAGCTGGGGCGGAGAGATCGTCAGCAAGGCCGGCGGCATCCTCGTCACCGGCGGTGCCAGCGGCCAGGGCGGGTTCGCCAGGATCTCCGACGAGGTGGTCGTGGCCGAGAACCCGGACGTGATCATCGCCGTCCCTCACGGTTCAGTTACCGACATCAGCGAGGTCAGCGACTACATCCTCAACAACGAGGCCTGGCAGACGACCAACGCATTCAAGTCCAAGCGGGTCTTCGTCTCGGTCGACAACGAACTGCTCCAGGCCGGCACCGATGTCGGCCCGGTGATCCAGAAGGTTCGCCGCCAGTTCCTCAAGAACTGGTAGCTGGCGCATATAGTCGGGTCCGACGAGGAACCGGGGTAGTGAACTGAACGCGACAAGACGCATCGGCGTGGCAGTCGCAATGGCGATCGCGCTGGTCGCATCGTTCTGCGTGTCTCTGGCGGTTGGCGCCGTTGACATTCCCCTGTCGCAGGTGATCGACACTCTGCTCGGCCGGGATGTTCCGGAGACGACCAGCCAGATCATCGAAGTGCTCCGCCTGCCCCGCACCGTAGAGGCGATGATCGTCGGAGCCGCCCTCGGCGTGGCGGGTGCCTGCCTTCAGGGGGCCCTGAATAATCCCCTTGCGTCACCGGATGTGATCGGCGTGACCGGAGGTGCCGGGTTCGGCGCGATGCTGATCATCCTGCTCTTCCCCGAGAGCCAGGCTCTGCTTCCGATGAGCGCGCTCTTCTTCGGGCTGCTGGCTGCCGCCCTCGTCTTCTTCATCGGGTTCGCCGGAAGGGGAGGAGGCAACATCACCCGGATCATCCTCGCCGGTATCGCGATTGCCGCTCTCTTCTCGGCGGCGACCGCGGCAATCATGGCCGCGTACCCCGACCGGGTCCCGAACGGGATCTTCTTCCTTGTCGGCGGGCTCACCTCGACCGGCTGGGACAACCTCCAGCAGGTCTGGCCTTACTTCCTGGTCGGCTTCGTTCTCGCCGTCTTCATGATCCGTCCGCTCGACCGGCTGATGCTCGGGGATGACGTCGCGGCATCGCTTGGTTCCCGCCCCAGACTGATCCGTTTGCTGGCTGCGCTTGCCGCCGCAATCCTCGCCGCCGCGGCGGCGTCGATCGCCGGCCTGCTCGCCTTCCTTGGCCTGGTGGTGCCGCACCTTGTCCGTCTGATGGGTGGCGCCCGCAACCAGACCTATGTGATGCCAGTTTCGGCCCTGACCGGCGCGGCACTCCTGACCGCTGCCGACACCCTGGCCCGCACCGTCAGGGCTCCGATCGAAATGCCGGTCGGGCCGTTCCTGGTCCTGCTTGGTGTGCCCCTGTTTCTCTGGCTCCTCAGAAAGGCCGTTTGATGTCTCTGGGCCGCAAGACCCCCGAGTTCGATGACCGGGCACCTCTGCTCGAGGCATCGAAGGTGAGGGTGGAGATCGGTGGCGAGCAGATCCTCGAATCGGCGAGTCTCACACTCGAGAAAGGCGAGCTGGTTGCCGTGGTCGGTCCGAACGGGGCCGGGAAGTCGACCTTTGCCCGGGCCTTCTGCGGCTTGAGGAGGCCGGAGGGGGGAGCCATCCGCTGGATGGGCATCGATCTGTCTGAACTCCGGGGCCGCCGCCTCGCCAGAGTAAGGGCCTATGTTCCGCAGCGGGCCCAGGTCCCGAATGGAGTCAGCGTCCAGGCCGCTGTGAACATTGGCCGCTCGACCCATCTCAAGCCGCTGCAGGGCCTGAGCGGGGAAGACCGCGACGTGGTTTCCGAGTCGATCGCCCGGGCCAGAATGGAAGGTTTCGAGGACCGCGACCTTTCGACCCTCTCCGGCGGTGAGATGCAGCGGGTCCAGATCGCGATCGCTCTCGCCCAGGGCGCACCGGTTCTGGTTGCGGACGAGCCGACGGCCCAGCTCGACCTCGGAGCCACCGCCGCGATCTCGAAAATGCTCCGCGAACTGGTCGCCGAGGGCATGGGCGTGCTGCTGATTGTTCACGACCTGGCCCTGGCCGCGGCGATCGCCGACCGGGTTGTGGTCATGTCTCACGGAAGAACGATCGCAACCGGGACCCCCCAGGCGGTGTTAACGAGTCAGTTGATCAGCGACGTATGGGGTGTCGAAGCGGAACTCGTTCAGCGAGAAGGCCGCTCCGCCCTCCATGTGGAGTGGCTCGACCGCCATTAGGCAAGACTAATCCGATGTTGTTAGTGTGGATTAGTAAGGCAGACCTAACTTCCTATACCCCTCACTCCAGGAGATTCACCGAAAATCATGAAAGCGTCTCTTTTTGCCCGTCGGGGCACCCTCGCAGCTGTCGCTGCCTCAGCTGTAGCACTCCTTTGCCTCGTCGGACTCAGCCCGGCTTCTGCCAGTGCCGACGTGACCACCGGCAAGGCCATCATCACCATCAATTCCGGCAAGGCCGGCCACATTTCCGCGGTCAAGCCCGCCACCGTCTCCAAGCGGATCGGCAGGAAGGGCGCAAAGGTGACCGGGTCCGTCTCCGAAGGAATGTTCGGCAACGGAGCATCCGCCGCGATTGCCGGTGGAATTCGTTTCACGAACGGCAAGCGCAAGATCACCGCCACAGCTCTCCGGGTGGACGTCACCGGCAAGAAGACCACGGTCACTGGCAAGCTCGCCGGCAAGAGTGTCAGCATTTTCAACGCCTTCGGTGCGGCAACGGTCGATGAAGCGACCGGTCAGGCCCGGCTCTCAGGCGGAAAGCTCTACCTGGCCAAGGGAGCAGCCGGAACTATCCGCAAGGCTCTCAAGCTGAAGAAAGCTCCGAAGGGTCAGCTCGGCGGACTCTTCCTCAACATCAAGACGACCTACGTCGACCAGTACGCCGAACAGTGCGGAGTCGGCGTTGCCTCCCGGGCCATCGATTCCTGGCCTGATGCCACCAGCCTCCCGACGCTGAACGGCGCGACGACGATCACTTCGCCGACCAGCATCAACTGGGGCTTCAAGGCCAGCTTCCGCGGCTACGTGTACGGGACGATGACGGCGGGCGGCAAGTCCGACAAGGCGCTGCAGCCACTCGACGGCGCTGCCCGGACCATGCCTCCGTTTGACCCGACCCGGGGCTTCTCGTTCCCGGTCTCCGGGGGTCAGCACGCTTCCAACGGTGCCGGACTTGCCGATGACCAGGCCGTGATCAACGGCACCGGAACGGCGCTGTTCTGCAACTCCGAGCATGGATTCTGGGCCTCGATCAGCGATCCCACGATCGTGATCGACGGCGAGAACTCCAGGATCGTCGCCACCGTCAGCCAGAACATCAACGGAAACGGCATGTTCGGTGATCCGGGCCCCTGGCAGACCATCCAGCGCGTCGATCTGGCCCGCCTGAATGTTGCGTCCGTGACTCCGACCGAGTCCGAAGGCGCCGTCACCTGGACCGAGATACCGGTCTCGCTCGCCAGTGGCGTGGCACCTTTCGCCACCTACCCGGCGGACACAGCGCTGGATCCGATCTCGGTGACCGTCGCCGGGAGCTGATCTGACCCGAACGGTTTCAAGAGAAGCCGCAACGGCACCGACGAGGGCGGCCCTTTCAGGGCTCGCCCTCGTCGGCGTTCTGCTGCTCGTCCTGGTAGCGATGCTGGGCAGGCCACCCGGGGCCGGCGCCGCGACCCTCGAGCCCTGCGAGTCGACCAACCCGACCGGTCCGATCATCACTCTCGAGGGTGACCTCACCCTCGAACCACGCCAGGCCACCCGCCGGGCCTTGCGCCTCTCCGGCGTCCGTCAGGTCCTCGTCAAGCCGGCCAACGGATTCACTGGCCGTCCGGTCTTCCCGGTCGGCAAGGTTCGCTACGGGAAGTCGCCCCGCATCAGTCTGAAGGGGGGCATCACCTTGGTTAGAAAGAAGCGGAGGGCGCCGCTCCGTTCACTGCACGTGCTCTCGAAGCCGGGCAAGCCCGCGTACCTGCGGGCGAGGGCTGGCGGTCGCACGATCACCTTCCTCGTAGTCAAGGGCGGCAAACGCAAGTTCGTCGCCAGGAAGGGGCAGCTCTCCAGGATTGGCGCTGCCAGGCTGACCGCGGCGGGTGCCCGGTACATGAACAAGCGCCTCAGGCCGGCCCGGAAGCTCCGCGCCGGAACCTATTGGGGAACCTTCAACCTCTTTTCGATCTACAAGGTGACACCGGTCGAGGATCCCACCGGTGAGCCACCTCCAGTGCCGCCAGCCAAGGAGAAACCCGCGGAAGCGATGGACATTGCTGCGGAAGCAACCATCAAGTGGTACGTCCGCGACAGCTTCATCGACTACGTCGCCGCCGGTGACGGAACCAGGGTGGAGGACGGCGCAACCGCCGACCCGCCCGAAGGGCAGAGCGGACTTTCCTACTCATTCAATTTCCCCTTCACCTCCGGGTGGGCTGTTCCGGCGCAAAATCTGGAATCACAGAAGGCTCTGATCAAGGGCAGCGGGCTGGTCGGCTTTCGCTACTGCGACAACACGATCAATTTCACCGCTTCCGATCCGGAGATCGAGATCGACGGGGACGCAGACTCGCGGATCATCTTCCACGTGAACGGGACCGACGGCACCGCCTACCCCGACCAGCGGGCTGTGATGGTCAAGCTGATTCCGAGTCAGGCCGTGTCGAAGCAGGTTGATGACGACGAAGATACGAACCTGACTACCGTTACCTACGAAAGGATTCCAGGGTTCGTTCCGGCCGAGGGAACCGGCATTTTTGCCGATATCTACCCGGCTTTCAGTCCTGACTACGATGGCCTGAACCCCCGCCCTGACCGATTCGGCTTCATCTCGCTGACCTACACCTACCCAACCGACCCTTGATGCCGCCCGCGACAGCTTCGCTCCGTTTCACCCTCCACGGACTGATGCTGGCCGCGCTGGCGGCTCTCCTTCTTGCCTTCGGCCCGGGCCGCGCGCTGGCCGCCGATTCAGGAGTGGTCGAGGTTTACGGCTACCAGTGGAGCAAGGTCTACAAGGTCAACCTCGACGACCTCCAGGGCAGCCCCGCCACAGTCAATGGCGAACAGGTCACCGTCTACAGCCTGCTCGAGATCCTCGAGGACGCTTCCGCCCAGCAGTCACCGGCCAACAAGGACTTCAACCTCCAGACACTCTCCGAGATCGAAATCGCCCTTCCCGGTGGCGGCAAGGTCACTTACAGCGGCAACCAGATCCGATCCGGCGCATCCAACGTCGCCTCCTTCTATGTGAACGACCAGGGTGTGACAGTGATGCGGGTGCCCGGTCGCGGACCCGGTGGCTCTGTCGCTGAATTCGAGTACGGCGGCACCCTGAACCCCCAGCTTTACTCGCCGAAGCAGGTCCTGAAGGACTTCACCGTCTCGATCTCCCCGGCCAGCAGCACCGTCAAGACCGGAACCAGAGTCACCTTCACCGCAAAGCCGAAGGGCCTCGCCTCAGGCGCCTCCGCAAGCTATCGCTGGTCGGTCAACGGCGCACTTCAGTCAGGAAGCAGCAAGACCCTTTCCCGAACGTTCAGCGGTGACAGCGGCGACACGTTCTATGTGACGGTGACCGCTTCTGCCAACGGCTACACGGACGCGACCGGGGCGGCCCAGGTCTCGATCGACAAGCCCGCCAAGAAGCCCAAGAAGGAAAAGAAGAACCAGGACAAGAACACCGGCGGCAATGACTCAAGCGGCAATTACGACCCCGGCTACATTCCCGGATACACCGACCCCTACGGCGGTGGCGGCACGGGAACCGGTGGTGGCAGCCCGTCAACCGGCTCGACCGCGCCCTCGAACCCTGACCGCAAGCAGCAGGACCAGCAGCCCCGGACCGAGCCCGGCCAGACGGTCACAGGTCAGCTGATCGACCCGTCGCAGATTTCCACTGTCGTTCCGCCGTCGGACGCCCCGGCAACCGGCGCTGAAGAGGCAACCCCGGCCGACGATTCGAGCGGTGGGCTCGGCAGCGTACCGACCGGAGTGAAGGCAGCGTTCGGGATTGGCGCCCTGCTCGGAATCGGCGGACTCGCCGAAGCCGGAGCCTTCACTGGCCGCTTCCGCCGCTTCCGGCCCTGACGGTTTTCAAGCGGCCGGCCTCCTTGAGCCAGACTCAGCCGCGACTGATGATCTGGCTGCCGCCGGTGATCTTGTCCTCGCCGTCCGGCAGCCGGATCCAGGCCTTGTTGGTGCCGTCGTAATCGGGGGCCCAAAGAATCAGGGTGGCGGATCCGAGGTTGTTGACCTCGCAGGGTTCGTCACCCTCTTCGTCAAGTCCGCGCCAGATCCGTATGAAGGGGTTGTTCTCCCATTCGTCACCGACCGTCGAAGGTTCGCAGTGGCCCGGGTGGATCCGGGTCTCCGGCGGCAGGGTCATCAGCCGATCCATGATCGATGACTTCAGTTCGGGGAATCCGGTCTCGCCCGGTGCCACTGTGCCGCCGACCGTGCCCTTGAAGATCACGTCGGCGGTGATCACGTCGGTGCCGTTGATCAGAAGGGCCATGTGACCGTCGGAGTGACCGGGGGTGGCGATCCACTTGATCGTGAGGTCACCGGAAACGGTCTCGTCACCATCCTCGACTATCTCGTCGACCTTGAAGTCGACCAGGTCGGCGGTCTGCTGGCTGGCGACGATCGGAACCCCGTAGCGATCGGCCACCTCACGAAGGTCGACCACGTGATCCCAATGCTCGTGAGTGAGCAGGATGTGGGTCAGCGTGATTCCCTCGCGGTCGACCCTCTCCAGCAGGGGCTCGATCACGCCGTTGCCGTCGATCAGGACTCCTGTGCCGCCTTCGCCGTCACAGACGAGGTAGGAGTTCGAAAGCCACTCGGACTGCTCGACGCGCTGGATGATCATGAAGGGTCCTTTCGGGTGGAGGGAGAGGGTTGGGTTTCAGGGCCGCTGGTCAATTGAACTCGATGACGCTGCGGATGCCGTCCTGGGCTTCCATCAGGTCGAAGCCCTTGTTGACTTCATCGAGGGTGATCCGGTGGGAGAGGAACGGTTCAACATCGATCTCTCCGGCGAGGTAGCGATCGACCAGTTCGGGCACCTGGTCGCGGCCCTTGACGCCACCGAAGGAGGAACCGGCGACACGGCGGCCGGTGATCAGAAGTCGCGGAACGATGTCGAGGGTCTCACCCTTGCCGGCGACGCCGGCGACGGTGCAGAGGCCCCAGGCCATACGGGTAGCTTCGACCGCCTGCTGCATCACGTTCACTAGTCCGGTCGCCTCGAAGGTGTAATCGGCACCGAAGCCTCCCGTTTCGTCGAGGATCCACTGGACGGTGTTCTCATCGGCGACTTTGAGGTCCGTGGCTCCCTGCCCCTTCGCCAACTCGAGTCGGTCCTCTGACAGGTCGACGCAGATGATCCGCTCGGCACCCATCAGGCGGGCCCCGGCGACTGCGCCGAGTCCGACCATGCCTGCACCAAAGACGGCGCAGGTGGTACCCGGTTCGACCTTCGCGGTGTACATCGCCGCGCCGAGACCGGTGGAGAGGCCGCAGGCGAAAAGACAGGCGTGGTCGAGCGGCGCTTCGGGATTGATCTTCGCCAGAGCGATCTCCGGCATCACCGTGTACTCGGCGAAGGTCGAGGTGCCCATGAAATGCCGGATGTCCTCGCCGTCCCGCGAGAGGCGGGTGGTGCCGTCAGGAAGGTGGCCGAGGTTCTGCTCGGCACGAATCGCCATGCAGAGGTTGGTCCTGGGATCAACGCAATGTACGCACTCGCGGCACTGGGGTGAAAACAGGGTCACGACCTTGTCGCCCGGTGCCAGGGACGAGACACCTTCGCCGACCTTCTCGACTATGCCGCCGCCTTCGTGACCGAGCACGCAGGGGGAGTATCCGGATGGGTCGGCCCCCGATGCCGTGTACATGTCCGTGTGGCAGACCCCGCAGGCCTCAAGCCGGACCAGCACCTCGCCTTCCTTCGGCTCGGCCAGATCAACCTCCTGGACCACGAGCGGTTCACCGAACTCCTCCAGCACAGCTGCCCTCATCCTCATGCCCCGATCCTAGACCCCGAAGCCAATCCCCCGTGGCACCCAGACTCCACTTGTTGGTCATAACGACCAACAAAGCGGATCTCACTGTTGTCGACCCGTCGCTCTAACCTGTGCGCGTGTCTGCCGTCCGTCTCATTCCCCTGACCGTCCTGCTGTGTGCCGCCGCCGTGGCAGGCTGCGGCTCTTCCGATGACCCGGGTTCCGGTGGCGGCAACGGATCGAATGGGCCTGGCGAGGTGACCGAACAGGTGAAGGTCTTCTCGACCGAAGGCGAGCAGTTCGATCCCGTGGAGCGGGAGGTGCCGGCCTCCGAGGCCCCCGAAGCGGCGACCCGGGCTCTGCTCAGCGTACCGCCCGAACGGACCTACATCCCCAGGGGAACCGAGGTCGAAAGCGTGAAGGTGAAGGGCGGGGAGGCGACAGTCGACCTCTCGGACGAGTTCCTCGGGGACATCCCTGCCGACCCCTCCCGCCGGACCCGGCGCGAGCAGGAGGCGGTCGAGGGGAGGGTGGCCCAGGTCACCTACACCCTCACCTCGCTGAACGACGTCGAGAAGGTCTCGGTCAGTTCCGGTGGCCTCACGGTCGGAGTGCCGAAGGACCGGGCCGACTACGCCCCGCCGAAGAAGCAGCCGCCCCCGCCCGGCAAGGGCGGGGATTCGGGCGTAAGGACCGCAGGCGCCACCTGGCTCCAACAGCGCCTCGCCAACCTCGGTTACTTGCCTCAGAGCGGTGTGGACGGGGTGGTCGGCTACCAGACCCAGCAGGCGGTGATGGCCTTCCAGTCCTGGGAAGGGCTCACCCGCGACGGGGTGGCGGGCCCCCAGACCCGATCGGCACTCGCAACTGCCAAGCGCCCCCGGCCGAGCGCAAAGCGGCCCAGCCGGTTGATGGAGGTGAGAATCGGCCGCGGTGTGCTGATGCTGGTCCGCAACGGCCGGGCGGTCCGGACCATCCACATTTCGGCCGGCGGTCCCGGCAACGAGACCCCGACCGGAAGGTACGAGGTGTTCCGCAAGGAGTTGATGTCCTGGTCGGTCCCGTTCTCGACCTGGCTTCCCTACGCCTCCTACTTCAACAACGGGATCGCCTTCCACGAGTACCCGGACGTGCCGCCGTATCCCGCATCCCACGGCTGTGTCCGCGTGCCCGCACCGGAAGCCCCGCTTGTCTACCGCTTCGCCCGCATGGGTACCGTCGTGGTCGTCCGCTCCTGACCAAGGGCTAGGATCAGGTTGAACCCAGCCAACCGGAGGTGACTTTGGAAGCCAGCGAACCCGACGGCGATCTCAGGCAGCAGGCGATCAGTCGTCTTGAAGCCAAACGGGACTTTCTCTCGCATGTGGCGATCTTTATCGGGGTCAGCATCCTGCTGGTCGCGATCTGGGCCCTGACCGGAACCGACAACTTCTTCTGGCCGGCGATCCCGATCGTCGCCTGGGGAATCTTCGGGATCATTCCCAACTACTGGACCGCCTATCGTCAGTCCGGGCTGCCCGAAGACAAGATCCAGGCCGAGATGAACCGGATCCGCCAGGAAGGCAACGACCCCCGCTCGTGACCGCTTAAAGAGAGACGGCCCCGGGTTGCGGGGCCGTCCTCTGCTTCCTCGTTTCCCCCGAGGTGTTCGTAGCGGGACCTACTTGATGAACATCATCTCCGAATACTTCGGCAGCGGCCAGTAGCTGTCGGCGACGATCCGTTCGAGCTTGTCGGCCACCTCGCGGACTTCGCTCATCGCAGCAAGCTGCTCGTCCCGGGCGTAGATCGCGAGGTCCATGCCCTCGTCCTCCAGGCCATCCGGGTAGCCGTTGGCCTTCTCCAGCGCCATGGTCTTGTCGACCAGCTGATTGAAGAGGTCCCGGCTTTCCTTCTCGAGAAGGTCCGCGTCGGCATCGTCGAGAAGCACCAGGTGCTTGGCGACCGCGGGGATGATCTGGGTGCGGGCGATGGTCGCGGCGGTCTCCGCCTCGATGTTCGCGTTCATTGCGTACTGCTCGACCCAGACCTCGTAGCGCGCCTCGAGCTCACGTTCGCTGAGCACGTTGTACTTGCCGAACACGTCGATCGTGTCGGCCGCGACAACCTCCGGAAGAGCATCCGGGGTGGTGCGCAGGTTCTTGAGGCCACGCTTCTCGGCCTCCTGCTGCCACTCCTCGGAATAACCGTCGCCACCGAAGATGATCCGGCGGTTGTCGACGTATGAATCGGTCACGACCTTGATCACCTTGGCGGCGAGATCATCGCCTTCGGCGGTCTCGAGCTTGGCGGCGAGATCGTCGATCGCCTCGGCAACGATCGTGTTCAGCACGGTGTTGGTGAAGGCAAGGGACATGCTGGAACCGAGCGCGCGGAACTCGAACTTGTTGCCGGTGAAGGCGAAGGGCGAGGTCCGGTTGCGGTCGCCACCGTCCATCGGCAGGTCCGGCAGTACCTCGGCACCGAGGTCAAGGACCTCGTCCGGGGTGTGAGGGTCACCCTCGCCGGCAGCCATCGTCTCGAAGACCTTCTCGAGCTCGGCGCCGAGGAAGATCGAGATGATCGCCGGAGGCGCCTCGTTGGCACCGAGCCGGTGGTCCTGGCCGATGTTGGCGACAGTCGCCCGCATCAGGCCCTGATGCTTGTCGACAGCCTGGATGACGGCGGCGCAGAAGAACAGGAAACTGAGGTTCTCCGCCGGGGTGTCACCCGGATCGAGAAGGTTGTGACCGGTATCGGTACCCATCGACCAGTTGTTGTGCTTGCCGGAACCGTTGACTCCCGCGAACGGCTTCTCGTGGAGCAGGCAGACCAGGCCGTACTTGCGGGCCTTGCTCTGAAGCACCTGCATCAGCAGCTGCTGGTGGTCGGAGCCGATGTTCGAGTTCTCGAACATGGGGGCGACCTCGTACTGGGCCGGGGCGACCTCGTTATGGCGGGTGGTGATCGGAACGCCGAGCTTGGCGAGCTCAGCTTCGCAATCCATCATGTAGGCGAGCACGCGCTCCGGGATCGCACCGAAGTAGTGGTCGTCCAGCTCGTGACCCTTGGCCGGCTGGGCACCGAAGAGGGTGCGGCCGGTGAGGACCAGGTCAGGGCGCGCGTAGTAGTACTGCTCGTCGATCAGGAAGTACTCCTGCTCGGGGCCGACCGTGGTCACCACGCGGGACGTCTCCTCGTCACCGAGCAGCCGGAGCGCCTTGACCGCGGAGCGCGAGAGCGCGTCCATCGAACGGAGCAGCGGGATCTTCGCGTCCAGCGCCTCGCCGGTCCAGGAGGCAAAAGCGGTCGGGATGCAGAGCAGCGTTCCGTTCGGGTTGTCGAGGAGGAAGGCCGGGCTGGTCGGATCCCAGGCGGTGTAGCCACGGGCTTCGAAGGTGGCGCGGATGCCGCCGGTGGGGAAGGAGGATGCGTCCGGCTCGCCCTGGATCAGTTCGCTGCCCTTGAACTTGGCGATCGAACCGCCGTCGTCAGTCGGGCGGAAGAACGAGTCGTGCTTCTCGGCGGTAAGTCCGGTCAGCGGCTGGAAAACGTGGGTGTAATGGGTCGCACCATTCTCGAGGGCCCAATCCTTCATCGCCTCCGCGACAGCATCGGCTAGGTCCACGTCGAGAGCTTCGCCTCTTTCGAGGGTGCCCTGAAGGCGTTCGAACACATCGGCCGGGAGCCGTTCCTTCTGGGTCTTGATCGAGAAGACGTTGCTGCCGAATACGACGTTCTCCTCCTTGGTGAGGTCAGCAGACTCAACGGCTGAACCGTTGGCATCCCACTGGGCAGCGGTTACGTTCTTCTGGCGAATCGCGGTCATCTGGAGAGTTCCTCCTGGGTGGCAAGATTGGATTTCGAGGGAAAAAGCGGGATTCAGGCTATCCCCGGACGGACATGAGGTCGCTTGTACCTCAGGACAAGGTTAGTTCAGGGGCACCCTCCCGTGGGACAGTCTTGGCTCCGGAACTGAGGGGGAGGGCGGTCGGTGCGAGCCATTCTGCAACTTTATGTGCAGCAGCTCACGTAATCATCGTCTAGAACTCATGTTATGGTGTCCACGATGCGAGGAGCTCCAACGCGCAGGGGCCGAAAGCAGACCATCACTCCGGCAACGCTGATGCTGGTGGTTTTCGGTTTTCTTGCTCTCACCTTCATCGTCCTGATGCCCGCCCAGGCCGAGGCCCGGGTTCTGGATGGAGCCGGCACGGCCTCCCTTGAGAACTCGCCGGTAGAACCGGTCGAACCCACTGCGCCTTCCAGCGGAGGTCAGGGTGACGTGAGCTCATCCGCCACATCAACGGGCGGCGGACTCGGAGTGCCGGGCCTGCCAGTCATCTCCAGCGTTGTCTGTCTGCGTCAGTGCGTCTCCAGCAGCCGACCGACCCGCGGTGCGATCATCGCGATCCGAGGCAAGAACCTTGACCGGGTCACCCGGGTGATCTTCAGAAGCAAGTCCGGACGGATCGCAACCAGACTCAGAACCAGAAGCGTCGGGGCCGTAAGGGTCACGGTCCCGAAGCGGACCGTCCGGGGATATCTCTCCGTCGTCGACTCTGGCGGCAACCGCGCCCGGTCCCCGCGAGAGATCTCGATCTTCCCGATATCCGCAATCCCGATCCAGGTCTTCCCGGTTCGCGGACCGATCAGCTTCGGATCCTCCGGCTCCCGCTTCGGTGCCGGCCGGCCCGGACACATTCATCAGGGCCAGGATGTCTCGGCTTCCTGCGGCACAACGCTGGTCTCGATCAGGAAGGCCAGGGTTGTCTACAACCAGTGGGACGACGGGGGAGGCAACTACCTCGTGCTCCGGAACATAGGCACCAACACGAACTTCGTCTACATGCACATGCTCAGGCGATCCCCGCTCAAGGTGGGCCAGGTCGTCGGAGCGGGCGCGAGAATCGGCAGGGTTGGCAACACCGGCCGCTCATACGGCTGCCACCTTCACTTCGAGTACTGGATCGGCCCCTGGCAGACCGGAGGCAAGCCGATCGATCCACTGCCCTTCCTGCGGTCCCTCCTGAAGTAGGCCCGCGGTCGCGCACCTTTCGCCCGGGGGTCGGGTTGGTAGGTTGAGCCGGCGCGGCAGGGAACGCCGGCCCGGGGAAATGACAGAAGCCTCCAGCAACAAAGCCAGGCTGATTTCAGCCTTTGCAGCCCTCACACTCGGCCTGACGATGCTGCTCGCGTCTGGGGTCGAACCCGCCGCCGCCGGCACGAAACCAAAGGTTGCGGTCGAGATCGTTGACGCCGGGCAGAACCCGATGCTGAATCGGGGCGTGCTCAAAGTGAAAGTGCGCTCCGCCCGCAAGGGCAAGGTCCGCGTCCGGGCGCTCTCCTCGACCTTCGACGGCAAGGGGGTGATGAAGCCACTGACTGACGTCGCCTGGCCCTACTTCAAGCGGGCCGGCCAGTGGCGCACGGTCAATCTGAGGCTGACTTCAACCGGCAGGATCCAGGTCGCAAGTTGTCAGGACAGGGACATCCAGGTCAAGGCCGGCAACGTCAAGAGCCGCCGCAAGGCGATGCTCAGGCAGACCGCCGACTGCCGGGCCCCGGCACTCGACCTTTCCCGGGCGGCCACCTGCAACTTCATTGCCGCGCAGGACCCGTCCATCTGCATGTCTCCGTTCCCCGACAACTACTACACGCTGGCTGATTCGACCACAGAAACCGGCCGCCGAATCAACTTCACTTCCGGGGCGATGCCCGAGAACGCGAGCGGGTCGGTCATCAACCCGTCTCCTTATCTGGCAAGCGACGGTTTCAGCCAGGGCCAGACGATCTCGGTCCGGGTGCCGGGTCTCGACAATCCGGCTGCGCTGGCCCAGACCAATCCGGTCGGCCTCGTCGACCCCTCCCGTTATCTCGATCCTTCTGCCCCGGTGATGGTTCTCGATGCGAGGACCCGTGAACGCCAGCCCATCTGGGTAGAGATCGACTCGAACGCTTCGAGTCCGGCGCAGACAAACCTGCTGATCCGTCCGATGGTCAACTTTGACCCCGCCACCCGCTACATCGTGGTGCTGCGAAACCTCAAGGACGCCAGCGGCAACCTTCTCAAGGCGCCCGACGGCTTCCGCTACTACAGGGACTTCCTCCGTTCAACCAACTCGAGGGTGAACGGTCGTCGTTCCTTCTACGAGGACATCTTCAAACGTCTCCGTGCAGCCGGGATCAGGCGGTCGAATCTCTATCTGGCCTGGGACTTCACGACCGCAAGCGACGAAAACAACAGCAGCCGCGCACTCTCGATGAGAGACCAGGCTTTCGCCGCGCTCGGGGATACCGACCTGGCCGACCGCAAGGTCCAGGGCACGGCCCCCGAGTTCAAGGTGGACTCGGTGCAGGTCAACCCGAGCAGCACTGTCGCCCGCCGAATCGCCGGCACCTTCGAGGTGCCCTGTTTCCTCGACCATCCGACTTCGTCCAGCGAGTGCGCCTCGGGTGCGACCCTGAACCTCGGGCCGGAAGGGCTCCCGCAGCAGAACGGCACCTACGAGGCGAACTTCGAGTGCATCGTGCCGAACTCGATCGCCGATCCGGACTCGGTCGACCCCGAATTGCTGCCGGAAGAGTCGCTGCGCGGCAGGGCGATCGTCTACGGCCACGGCCTCATGGGGTCGATCGGCGGCGAGATCCACGCCGAGTCGCAGCGGCGCACGGCCGCCAAGGGCTTCACGATCTGCGGCACGGACGAGATCGGAATGTCAACCGGAGACATCGTCACGGTGACCGGTGCCCTGATGGACCTCTCCAACTTCCCGAAGGTTGCTGACCGCCTCCAGCAGGGTCTTCTGAACGAGATGTACCTCGGCCGGCTGATGATCCACCCGGACGGACTGGTCTCGAAGGCCGCCTTCCGGGTTGACCCCGACCTGCCGGAGCCCGCGGACGTTCCTGGCGGAGATGGTGACGCAGCGGTACCTGAAGGCAGCGACCTCGAACCGGTACTCGAGACCGGGGAGGACGTCCGCGGCTGGTACCGGGGGATCAGCCAGGGCGGGATCATGGGAGGAGCCCTGATGGCACTCGCCCCGGATTTCGATCGTGGCGCCCTCGGAGTCGGTGCGATGAACTACTCGGTCCTCCTGACCCGCTCGGGATCCTGGGGAACCTATGGCGCCTTCTTCAACCCCGCGTACCCGAACCAGCTCGAGCGTCCCCTCGCTCTCAGCCTGATCCAGATGCTCTGGGACCGGGGTGAGCCAAACGGGTACGCGCATCGAATGACCGCGAACCCGCTGCCCGGTACACCACCGCACGACGTCCTCTTCGACACTGCCTTCGGCGACCATCTGGTGACCAACTGGCAGACCAACGTCCAGGCACGGACCGTAGGTGCGAAGGCGGTCGCCCCGCTGATCACGAACAGCCGCTGGCCCGGTGTCGACTGGGCCTGGGGGATTGAGCCGATCACCACCTATCCGTATTCCGGTTCGGCCGTCGCCTACTGGGACAGCGGCCCGCTCCGGCCGGGCGTCGAGCCGGAAAGCACCCTGGGAACCGACCCTCCCCCGATCACCAATACGCCACCCCTGACGGGCGAGGATCCGCATGAGCACCCGCGTGTCACGGACACCGCGGTGGAGATGATCGACCGATTCCTACGCACCGATGGAGCGGTCACCAATCCCTGCGCGCCCGGTCCCTGCCTCGCTGGCGGCTGGACCGCTCCCTGACGTATGGAGGTTACGCCGGTCGCTCAGGTAGCATGCGGCGCACAGGAAGGAGGCTTCTTGGTGGGGAGAGAATCACCGGGTAGCTGAGATTGACGACTGCCAATCAAGCAAATCCAAGTCGCGTCAATCGCGGACGTAAATCGACCGTGCTCAGAGTTGTGGCTCTGGGCCTGTTTGTCGTTGCGATCGTTTTTGTGGCATCGCTCATCTTCCGGGGCGATTCGGGCTACAAGTACTCCTTCGATTTCCAGAACGCGAGCGGCATCGTGAGCGGAAATCACGTGATGGTCGGCGGCTCTCCGGTCGGAACCATCACCAACGTTGAACTGACCGATGACATGCGGGTCAAGATGGACGTCGAGGTCGACCGTGAACTTCACGAGGGCACCGCGGCGGTAATCAGGAAGAGCTCTCTCTCCTCGATCCACAACCACTACATCTCCCTGACGCCCGGGCCCGACAATGCTCCGGTCGTCCCCGAAGGCACCGAGTTCGGTGAAGGAGCGACGGCCACGGCAGTCGAACTCGACCAGTTCTTCGACATCTTTGACGAGACCACCCGGGAGGGCTGGTCGAACTGGATCCAGGGCATCGCCGCGATCTACGCCGGCGAGGGTGCCGAGGGAGCCAACAAGACCTTCAAGTACAGCGGCGCCGCTTTCTCCAGCACCCAGCGTCTGATGGCCGAGCTTGCCGACCAGGACACCCGTCTCGACCAGTTCGTCGGCAACACCTCGAAGTTCGTCACCAACCTGGCTGAAGTCTCCCCGCAGCTGACCGAGCTGGTGAGCAACACCAACATCGCCCTCGGCGAGATCGCCGACAACAACGAGTCGCTGGCTCTCGCCCTGGACGAGCTTCCGCCGACCCTTCGCCAGGGCAACACCACCCTGGCCAACCTGCGGGTCGCGCTCGATGACGTCCAGCCGATGATCGCTGCCTCGGGTCGCGCTGCCGATGCCGGTCTGGCCAACTACCTGAAGAACTACCTGCGACCGGTTCTGAACCGGGCCCGTCCGGTCTTCAACGATCTCGCCCTCGCCGCAGGCCGTCCCGGACCGAACAACGACACCTCCGATCTTCTCTCCCAGCTGATTCCGCTCCACCCGAGGGCAGAACCGGCGGTGAACGCCGTGGTCCGGGCGCTCAACGCCAACCAGGAGGAAGTCTCCGAGATGCGGGCCTACTCGCCTGACATCTTCAGCAACTGGTCGCAGCTGGCCGGAATCCTCGCGGCATATGACGCGAACGGCCCGTACGCAAGGGTCACTCCGACCGCGACCGGTGTCTTCCAGCTCAACGGAACCGCGATCCAGCCTGCCGATACCGCCATTTACGGTGGCCTCGATGTGATCACGGGCATCAACCGTTGTCCCGGTGGCGGCGTCCAGCCGATCGCCGGATCCAACCCCTTCCTTGACAACGGAAACCTGACCGGCAAGTGCGACCCCTCACAGGTGCCCTGATGATGAAGCGGATCATCAAAATCGCGCTCGTGATCCTCGTGATCGTCGCCGTCGTTCTGCTGATCCGCAGCTGCAACGACGACAGCAACGCATATGAGGTTCGCGCTGTCTTCGACAACGGCGCCTTCGTGGTGGAAGGCATCGACGTTCGTGTGGCCGGCGCAAACGTGGGAAGCGTCAGCGCGGTCGATGTCTCGATGCCCGGTGAGGAGACCGGCTCCGACATCCCGGGCAAGGCGATCGTCGTCCTCAACATCACCGACCCCGGTTTCCAGGATTGGAAGGAAGACGCTTCCTGCATCATCCGGCCGCAGTCGCTGATCGGCGAGAAGTTCCTCGACTGCCAGGTCACCCAGCCCCGACCGGTCGGCTCCGAACCGCCTCCTTCGCTCACCCAGATCCCCGAGGGCGAGCCGGGAGCCGGTCAGTACCTGCTCCCGGTGCAGAACAACGCGAAGTCGGTCGACCTCGACCTGATCAACAACATCTACCGCCTTCCGTATGCGCAGCGGTTCCGGATCATCCTCAACGAACTTGGCGCCGGTCTGGCGACCCGGGGAGAAGACCTGCAGGAAGTCGTCGAAAGGGCCAACCCGGCGCTCTTCGAGGTCAACAAGGTCCTCGCAATCCTCGCTTCGGAGAACAAGCGCCTCGCCCAGCTCGCGGTGGACGGCGAGAGGAACATGTCAGCCCTGGCAAAGAGGAAGACGAACATCGTCAACTTCATGCGGAACGCCGGGTACACCGCTGCGGCCACGGCCGAGCGCGGGGAGGACCTCCAGCAGAACCTGAAGAACCTGCCCGAAACCCTCCGTCAGCTCCGCGCCGACTTCAACGCGCTCGGTACCTTCGCCGACCAGGCGATCCCCGTCTTCACTTACCTGAAGCCTGCTGCGTCCGACATCAGTGAGGTCCAGACCAAGCTCGGCCCGTTTGCCGAGGCGGGCCGCATCTCGATCACCAGCCTCGGCGAGGCAACCGTGACTGCCGGCCCGGACCTGGTCGCCTCCCAGCCGATCATCCGGAAGCTCGGCAACGTTTCCCGCGCCTCGTACTCGCCTTCGGCCAACCTGAACTTCTTCCTCAAGACCCTTGACCAGGGTGGCGGCTTCGACAATCTGATGAGGCTGACCTACAACACCTCATCACTCCTCAACGGCTACGACCAGTACGGCCATTACCAGCGGACCAACCTCGTGATCTCCGGCTGCTCCACTTACGCCGACCGGTCCACCGGTGGCTGTACCGCCAACTGGAGCGCACTCACTACGGCGAGCGCATCGCTCAGCGAGTCTCTGGGTCAGCTCGAAGACCCCAACCAGCTTGAGAGCGGCACCACCGGACCTACCGGTGAAACCGGCGACACCCTCACCCCGACCGGCGAGACCGGTATCACCGGGTCGACCGGTACCACCGGCTTGACCGGGCTCACCGGCGAGACGGGAGAGACCGGAGTCGACGAGTTCGGCAACCCGATCGGCCCGACCGGTGAAGCCAGCCCGATCGGCCTCTCCAATGTGGAAGGCCGCAGCCGTGGCACGACAGGTGCGACCGGGGTAACCGGCCGCATGAAAATCCTCGACTACCTCCTCGGACCGTGAAGCGCAGCCGCTCAAGAATCTCAGCCAGCCCGGTACTGGTCGGGGCGATCACCGCCGTGATCGCGGTAGTCAGCGTGTTCTTCTCGTACAACGCCAACAAGGGCCTGCCCTTCGTGCCCACCTACGAGGTCAAGGCCGAGCTGCCCTCGGCCGCTTCGCTCGTCTCCGGCAACGAAGTGCGTATCGCCGGCGTGCGGATCGGCGTGGTCAGCGAAGTGAAGGCCGAACAGCTCGATGACGGCCGGTCTATTGCGGTTGCGACGATGAAGCTCGACAAGAGCGTGGAGCCGATCCCCGAGGATTCAACGGTTCTGGTCCGGCAGCGCTCGGCAATGGGTCTCAAGTACCTCCTGCTGACCCCCGGCCAGTCGAGCGAGGGCCTGCCCCAGGGCGGGACCCTGCCTGAATCCCAGGCTGAAGAGACGGTGGACATGGACCAGTGGTTCAACATGTTCCAGGAACCGGTCCGCAGGGCGATCCAGAAAAACCTCGCCGAGTACGGCGGTGGATTCGCAGCCCGCGGCGCTGACATCAACACGATCATCGCCGACCTGCCCCCGCTGCTCAGGCTGGCGGAGCCCGTCGGGCGCAACCTGTCTTCGAGGCAGACCGATCTTCGCGGCTTCGTCCGCGGCCTCTCTCAAGCGGCCGCTGAAGTCGCTCCGGTTGCCGATGTCCAGGCAGACATGTTCGTCCAGCTGGACCGCACCTTCGTCGCTCTCGCCGAGGTCGCGCGCCCCTACATCCAGGACTCGATCACCGAGGGAGTCCAGTCCGAGCTGGCGATCATCCGTAACGGCCCCCGGATCAGGCCCTTCCTCTACACATCGGCTCGGTTCATGGATGCCCTGCGACCCGGTGCCAGGGCCCTTGGGGAGAGCGCGCCGATCGTGGCCAACTCCTTCGACGTCGGCATCCCGGTACTGCGTTCCTCGCCCCAGCTCTACGACCAGCTGGCACCGACCGCCCGTTCGCTGCGGCGCTTCGGCGAGAGCACCTCGAACAACACCGGTCTCGACACCCTGATCCGCACCAGCAACATCCTCAAGCCGCTGTTGAGGCAGGTCACTCCCGCCCAGAACGTCTGCAACTACGCGAACCTGCTGCTCCGGAACGCGACAGACGCGACAGCCGGCGGTAACGCCGAAGGCCACTACGTCCGCGCGGTCAGCGTCCTGCCTTCAATCGGACCCAACGCTGAAGGCAACCCGTCTTCAGGTATCGCCAATGGCGGCGGAATCATCCCGCCGGCGGGTGGCGTCGACAAGAGCTTCCTCCACTCGAACCCGTACCCCAACACGGCAGCTCCGGGCCAGTCGACCCGTGAGTGCGAACCCGGGAATCCCCCGGCCGAGTGGTACAACCCCGGCGGGTGGCCGAATTCCGTCCAGATCGGCAACATCCCCGGCAATCAGGGGGTCCAGACCGCTTTCCAGACAAACGCTCAGCTGAATTGGGTGACCAAATGAGCGACGGTCGCAAGGTAAGCCGCTACAACCAGCAGTTCTTCCGCCAGTGGGGCGGGCCCGGCCCGCTGTTCTTCGGCCTGATCGCCGTCGTTTTGCTGGTGATCGGCATGTGGCTCGCCTTCACCAAGACCCTGCCGTTCACCAGCCCCGGCTACGAGGTTCAGGCCACCTTCCGCAACGCGGTCAACATCGCGATCAAGTCGCCGGTCCGCATCGCCGGTGTGAACGTGGGCAAGGTCACCGAGATGGAGCAGAAGGGCAACAACACCGTTGTCACCTTCACCGTCGATGACGAGGGCAGGCCAGTTCGAGAGGACGCGTCCGCGCAGATCCGACCCCGACTGTTCCTCGAAGGCAACTGGTTCATTGACCTCGATCCCGGTACTCCCCAGTCGAAGGAGATGCCCGATAACGGCATGATCCCGGTCAGCAACACCGCCACCAGCGTCCAGGTCGGTGACCTGCTGCGGACCCTTCAGACTCCCGAGCGGGCGAACATCCAGCGCCTGGTCGAGAGCCTCGGTACCGGCCTGAACGCCGAGCCGACCGCCGAGCAGGACCTGACCTTCGAGCCCTTCGTTCAGGGCCTGACCGGTGGCGAGGCGCTCAACCTCGCCTACCGGGAAGGGGAGGTCGCAGCCCGCGGCACGGCCATCGTCAACGAAGCGACTCTCGGAACCCAGCCCAACGACCTCGGCAACCTGCTGCGCGGACTTTCTCGCGTCACCGGCGCCGTGAACGACCGGGGTGATGACATCCAGGGCTTCGTCACCAACTTTGCGACCTTTACTGGTGCGCTGGCCGCCGAGTCGGAGAATCTCGGCCTGACCATCCAGAAGCTGGGACCGACCCTGGTTGTTGCCCGCGAGGCGCTGACCAGCCTCAACGCCAGCCTCCCGGCCCTGCGCGGATTCGCGATCGCCTCCCGACCAGGCCTCAACGAACTGCCCAGGACGATCCGCATCACGCGGCCCTTCCTGTTCCAGCTGCAGCAGCTCTTGACCCAGCAGGAACTCGGCGGGCTCGCCCAGATCATCCAGCGAAACGCGCCTGCCGCCGCAAGCTCCGCAGCTGACACCCTGGCCTTGCTGCCGCAGCTCCGCAACTTCGGGCTCTGCATCGCAGACACGATCAGCCCGACCGGAGATCAGATCATCAATGACGGTGCGTTCAGCAACGGCCAGAAGGCATCCCGCGAACTGTTCTACGCCGCAGTCAGCGTCACTGGCAGCACCAACGGGCTTGACGGCAACGGCTCCTTCGCCCGACTCCAGGGCGGTGGTGGTCCGGTCACCGTCAAGATGCCTGACGATGCCGGAGTGAGCCCGACCGACAGCACTCTCTACGGTCGCCTCCAGTCGGCCCCGCTGGGCACAACCCCGCTGGCCCCCGGCACGCCGCCGGTGGTGGACGACCAGCTCTGTAGTGAACAGGAAATCCCCGACCTCAACGGACCGATGGCCGGTCCGGGAGCCCCGAGCCCGGTGGCATACCCGTGAAACGCGCGATAACGACACATTTCAAGGATTTTCTGGCGATCGCCGGTCTCGCAGTCATCGCAATCGCGGTGCTGCTCTTCATCCTCTCCAACCAGAAGGCGGCCCTGCCGTCATGGATCCCCTGGCTCGGTCAGGACTTCTACTCGATCAACGTGGAGATGGAGACCGCCCAGGCAGTCACACCCGGTCAGGGGCAGGCCGCAGTGATCGCGGGCATCAACGTCGGCAAGGTCGGCGCTTCGACTCTCAACGACGGCATCGCCCAGGTTCGCCTGGACATCGAGCCCGAGTACAAGGAGCTGATCCACGAAGACGCCGAGTTCCTGCTCAGACCGAAAACCGGCCTCAGCGACATGGTCGTTGAAATCGACCCCGGTACGAAGGGTCCGACCCCTCCGGAGGGCACCACCTTCCCGGTGGCTCAGAGCATGTCCAACGTCCAGATGGACCAGATCCTCGCCTCGCTCGACCGTGATACGCAGGATTACCTTGTACTGCTGCTGAACGGTGCCGGCGAAGGACTCAACAATCGCGGACCCGAGCTGTCCCAGGCACTCCGGCGGTTCGGTCCGTTCGCCACTTACACAGCAAGGATCAACGGTCTGCTGGAGAAGCGCCGGAAGTACATAGCCCGAGGCGTTCATGCATTCAGCGAGGTTGCGTCGGAGCTCGGCGACAACAACGAGATCGTCGCGGACTTCATCACCAACTCCAGGCAGAACCTGGAGAACTACGCCGCCCAGGAAGCCTCGCTCCGCGAAGCCCTTCGCGAGTTCCCGTCGACCCTCGATGCCGGCCGTGTCAACTTGGCCAAGTCCAACCAGCTCTCCCAACTGACCAGGCCGACCCTGCTCGGTCTCATCCCGGGTGCGAAGAACCTGAAGAGCTCCCTCCAGTCCGTTCAGCGCCTGGCCGAGGACACGACCGGGCTGGTCCGGGATGACATCCGGCCGTTCGCCAGGAATACACAGCCAGTGTTCCGCGAACTCGGCAAGACGAGCAGGGCGGGGGAGAAGTCAACTCCCGAGCTGCGCGGAGTCTTCACTCACCTGAACACCCTGCTGAACACGCTCGCCTACAACCCGCCCGGCGATTCCGAGGGCTTCCTCTTCTATGCGCCCTGGGCCAGTCACAACTTCAACGCGTCCGTCGCTTTCCAGGACGGTCTCGGCCTTGTCCGACGGAGCGTCAACATGCTGACCTGTGACACGGCCAACGCAGCCAACATCGTCGCCCCCCAGAACGTCCAGCTCGAGACCGCTTACCGCCTAAACCAGCTACCCCCGGCTCCCGCCGTCTGCCCATGAACAAACAGGCTCCTTCGATAGGTCAGCTCATCGCCATCGCGGGCTTCGCGCTCTCGTGCTTCGGCCTGCTGCTTTTCGTCTGGGTGGCCTTCGGTGGTCCGACTCCGCTGGCGGCGCGCGGCTACGAGGTCAAGGTTCCGCTGACCCAGGTCGGCCAGCTGGCAGACCAGTCCCAGGTCGACATCTCCGGTATCGAAGTCGGCCGGGTCAAGTCGATCGACCTCGGAGAGGGCAGCGAAGAGGGAACGGCGATCGTGACCCTGGACATCGAGCCGGAGTACGCGCCGATACCTTCGGACACACGGGCGATCCTGCGAGCGAAGAGCTTGCTGGGCGAGGCCTACATCGAACTCACACCGGGCGACGAGCGAGCCGGCATGCTCGAGGATGGCGACCAGCTGGCTCCTGCCCAGGTCGCCAAGTCCGTCCAGCTCGACGAGATCTTCCGCACCTTCGACGAGAAGACCCGTCAGGCATTCATGCAGGGCGCGATCGACAACGCCACGGCGATCAGTGGCCGCGGCGCGACCCTGAACCAGACACTTGGCGTCCTGCCCGGGACGATCACCTCGCTCACGGACGTCCTGCAGGTCGTCAACGACCAGGAGCAGGATGTCTCCAGGCTGATCAGGAACACGGGCGTCGTATTTGATGCGCTGAGCAAACGCCAGGGCCAGCTCAGCGGCATGATCCGGAACACGAACACGGTATTCACGACCCTTGCCGACAGGGACGAACAGCTGAAGGACTTCTTCCGGGTATTCCCGACCTTCCTCAGGGAATCAACGCTCACCCAGGACCGGCTCGGCAACTTCTCCGACTTCGCCACACCTGTCGTCCGGAAACTGGTCCCGGTTGCCGAACAGCTTTCACCGACCTTCAAGGCTTCCCAGCGACTGGCGCCGGTCAGTGTCCGTCTCTACACCAACCTGAAGCCGGTGATCAGGAAGGCACCCAAGGCGTTCCCGTCGCTTCGAGCCTTCCTCGATGACGATGCTCCGACCCTTCTTGCGAGGCTGCCTGACTATCTGGCCGAGCTCGATCCCGTCCTTGAGACCGCCAGCCTGTACCGCAAGGAGATACCCGCCTTCCTTGCGAACGCCGCAGCGGCGACGGCAACTTCAGTCGAGGCCGGTCAATTCATCAGGGGCGGGGTACGCCTGGGTCCGGAAACGTACACCGCATACCCCGGAACGGGCGCTTCCTCGGGACGCGTGAACCCGTACCTGAAGCCCGGCGGCATCGACGACTTCGCCAGCGGCGGGATGAAGGTCTTCTCCTCGGCCAACTGCACCGGTTCGGTCAACGCCACGATCGCGCCCTGGGCGGCACTCACCCCCGTCCAGCAGGCCCAGTTTGGTGCCAACCTGCGCTACGGATACAGCCCCGCCCAGCAGGAGGATTACTACACCAAGGCGATCACATATCTGATGTGGAACGCCAACCAGACCAACGACGTACCGGCCCCGGCCTGTACGCAGCAGGCTCCGTTCGACCCGATCGGTGATGAATCACAGCCGGCTACCCAGTACCTGCACGTTTTCCGCGAGCCGTAAGTCTCCGCAGATTCTCATTCAGAGAGCGCAACTAAAGCCCCGTATGGGGGTTCATCATCATGTAAGCTGCGACCGGTTAGGGAGTGGGAGCGGCTCACAAGTCGCAACCACGTGTAATCCACAGGAGAGAAGAGAGATCCAGATGAAGAAGCTTGTAGCCATCGTAATGGCGCTTGTCGCGTCATTCGCATTGGCGGCCTCGGCCCAGGCGGCCAACGAGACCGTTCTTGGAACCACGAACATCGAGCCCCGCAGCGGAACGCTGTATCAGGCCAAGCCGGTGCCCGTGAACATGACGATCCGTGCGGAAGTCACCACTCCGCCCGCTTCGCCGAAGGTCAACCCGCTCAAGAACACCAAGACCACTTTCCCGGCTGGTGTGGCCTGGAACCCGAACAACAAGGTTTGCTCGGATACAGCGCTGAGCGAGACGTCGAACCTCGCCGATCCCAGCGGCATCGTTGATGCCTGCAGCGACTCGGTAGTCGGTACCGGCACCTCGGCGATCGTCCTCGCGAAGATCAACCAGCCCGGCGCGCTGATCGCTGACCCGATTCTGGTCATCTTCAACGCCGGCAAGGACAACAAGGGTCGACCCAAGGTCAAGATCTACGGCTACTCCAAGACCACCAACGTCGGCATCCTGATGCGGGGTACCCTGATCAACGGTGTCCTCGACGTTGCCGTCCCGGTTATCTCGAACGACTCGGCCGTCAAGTACTACCAGTTCGACCTGCCGGGCCCGGTCCTCGACCGTCCGGACATCGGAGTCAACACCCAGGGCAAGAACCCGAACTACGTCACGGCGATCTGCCCGGCTTCGGGAATCCTGAAGACCAACTCCGAGTTCGTCCTCGGCGAGCGGACCTACCCGGGTGGTGTCGACACCACTCCGGAGACCACTGTCGCCTCGCCTGAGACCACTCAGGAATGCGTTGGTGCCGTAGGCAAGGCCAAGCTGGCCGCCTCGGTCAAGGGACCGAAGGCCGTCAAGTCCGGCGCCAAGGGTGCCTTCAAGGTCACTGTGAAGAACAACGGCACTGGCATCGCCAAGGCCGTCAAGGTCACGGCGACCGGCGGTGGCAAGGCCAACGCTGGCAACATCAACCCCGGTGCCTCGAAGACCGTCACGGTCAAGACCAAGGTCACCGGTCGCAAGGGCAGCAAGAAGACGCTGACCTTCACGGCCAAGGGTGGAGCTACCGCCAAGGCCAAGATCAAGGTCACCGTCAAGTAGGACTCTCCTGCTGACAGAAGTTCGCAAGAAGGGCGGCCCCGGGTGGGCCGCCCTTTTGCGTTCAACTGAACCGAAGCGATGAAGAGAACGGCACTGATCTCCCTCCTGGCCATTGCGGTTCTGATGACCGGGCCCTGGGTTGCTAACGCTGCCGACGAGTCGATAGCGATCGAGCTCGAGGCGGAACCCAACGCTGGCCCGCTCTACAAAGAGGTCTACCGCCCGCTGGATGCAAGCCTCAAGGTGACGGTGAGCAGCCCCCCGATCGAACCGGGGATCCTTCCCCTCAAGGTTGCAAACGTGCGTTTTCCCGGCGACATGGAGTTTTTCCCCGATCCCGCGAAGACGCCGGTCTGCCCGCCCGGAAAGCTCAACGAGACGAGCAACCTGTCTGCCGGCGTGATCGCCACCGTAGCCCTCTGCCCCCGTTCAGTGATCGGGACCGGTTCCGCGGTGGTCCAGCTGGCCCAGCAGAAGTTCGGAACAGTGACGGACCCGAAGTTCGTAATCTTCAACGCTGGCCGAAACGCCTCTGGTCGACCGAAGATCCTGATCTACGGTTACTCGAAGTCGGTCAATTCCGGTCTTCTGATGCGAGGGACACTCGCAACGAACGGGGATCTCAAGATAGATATCGGGGTGCTGCCCTTTGACTCTTCGGTCAGCAGCTTCGTGCTCGGGATTCCGGGAGATCCACTCGTGATCACCGACGAAGGGAACCCTGAACCGGTGACCGTCAAGGGACTTGACCCCGTCTACCTTCGAGGCAAGTGTTCGACCGGCAACTGGCGGGCGACCGGTGCTTTCGAGCTCGGGAAGAGGCAACATCCGAGCGGTATCCCGACGAGCCCGACCGTCTTTCTTGAGTCCGACCCTTTCGATCTCCCCTGTGAAGGAAGAAGAGGCAAGGGAAAACTGCAGGTCGTCAGGGCAGATGGACCCAAGACGGTCCGGACTGGCCAGAAGGTCCGCTATCGAGTGAGTCTCCGGAACAGGGGAACAGCCACCGTGAGGCCCGTAACCCTCAAGGTGACCGGTCAGGCGACGGGGAGCGCGAGGATTGGAAAGCTCGCTCCCGGGCAGACGAAAGAAATGACGGTCAGCGTGCGGGTAGCCGCTGGAGCCGAAGCTGGAAAGCTCAGGTTCAGGGCCTCAGGTCCAGGCGTGTCCGCGGTCACTTCGACGAAAAGGATCACGGTCGGTTGACCGCAAACGACGCGGTTTATAAAGAAAGTGTTAGGAAACTGGCGGTCGGGTAACTCAAGAGCGTCCAAGGAAATGCCCTCGGGGGCATTTCGGCTTAAGGAGGCTCTGTGCTTAACCCGAAACGAATCGCCGGGCTGGTCTGCCTGGCCGTCCTGTCCGCCATGTTCGGGGCTGGCGTGGGAACCGCAACTGCGGCCAATGAATCCATCTCCCTGAAGACGACCATCCTGCCCAAGGGCAAGCTGTACAAGAAGCGCAGCGTGCCCGGAAAGATGCAGCTGTCGGTCCAGGTACAGGCACCCTCAGCGAAGATCAACCCCCTCAAGAGGGCTGTGATTCGTTTTCCCCGCGACATGAGTTTCAACCCGAACAACCGTCGCACCCCGGTCTGTTCGGACAAGAAGCTTGGCCCCACCTCGAATCTGGCGGCTGGCATTGCCGGGACCGTGAAGAATTGCCCCCGGTCGGTAATCGGAACCGGTACCGCCAAGATCTACCTGGCCAAGGTCAACACTCCTGCCGCACTGGTTGGTGATCCCCAGCTGATCATCTTCAACGCAGGCAAGGACAAGCGTGGCAACGCGAAGATCAAGATCTACGCATTCTCGAAGACCACCAACGTCGGTGTCCTGATGCGCGGTTCCCTCAGCCGCACGGGTGTGATCAATGTGTTCATTCCCGTACTCAGCAACGACTCGGCGACCGCCAGCTTCGTCCTGGCCATTCCCGGTCCGCCAATAAAGGATGGTGGCAAGACCTTCCGCGGACGCGACGGTCGGTACATCCGGATCAAGTGCTCGAAGGGCAAGTGGGTGAGCAGCGGCACATTCACCCTCGGTGAGAGGTCCTACCCGGGCGGGACGCCGACAGGACCGTCAACCACCGTCAAGACCAAGCCCTCCGCCCAGAAGTGCAGAGGTGCCCGCGGCTGACCGGGCGACACATTGCGGATTGTCGAAAGGGCCGGGAAAAGCTCCCGGCCCTTTCGGTGCCCGTGACCGAATGATTCCGTTAGGAAACGTTTACCGTCCAACGAGTGCAAAGATTGAGTGACTGGGTAGGGGATTGGTAAGGGCCTGCCGGCAGGGCGGCCCAACAGAGAGGAGCAATCATGACCAAATTGAGGACGTTCGCATCGACAGTCGGTGTCGCCCTCCTTGGGCTGACGATCTTCTCTTCTGCCGCATCAGCGGAGGGAGAGTCGATCACGCTCAAGACAGTGGTAAAGCCGCTCGGAGGCAAGCTCTACAAGGAGGTGAGGGTACCTGCCAGCACTTCGGTCTCCGCGCAGGTCAACACGCCACCTTCCTCTCCGAAAGTCAATCCGCTCAAGCGGGCCGTCATGCGATTTCCGACTGATCTGACCTACAACCCGAACAACAGGAAGACGCCCGTCTGCCCCGACAGTGCTCTAGGCACGCAGTCGAACCTGGCGGCCGGAGTCGCAGCTACCGTGAAGTTGTGCCCGAGGTCCGTGATCGGCAACGGAACCGCGGAAATCTACCTGGCGAAAATCAACACGCCGGCCGCGCTGATCTCGGATCCGCAGATGGTGATCTTCAACGGGGGTCGTGACGGGAACGGGAACGCGAGAATGAAGATTTACGCGTACTCGAAGTCCACGAATTCGGGAATCCTGATGACCGGATCGCTTACACGCAAGGGAATCCAGAACGTAGCGATCCCCGTCTTGAGCAACGACTCGGGGACAGCGAACTTCGTGCTTCGGATTCCGGGGCCGCCGATGACGGTGGAAGACCCGGCATCACCCACCGGCACCAGCATCATCAAGGGGCTCGACCCAGCCTATGCGCGTACGAAGTGCTCGAGTGGCAAATGGGTGAACCGCGGCACGTTCACTCTGGGCGAGAGGGCTTACCCCTCGGGAACCGACACCGGACCCGAAACTACGGTTGAGGCTACGCCCTACACAGAGTTCTGCAAGGGTCTGCCCGGACGGGCCAAGCTGACCAACGCAAAGGCAAGGGGACCGAAGTTCCTCCGTCGAGGTACGCGGAAGGTATTCCGGGTCACGGTTCGAAACCGCGGTACGGCGACCGCTCGCAACGTGAAAGTCAGGGTCAGCGGCTTTGGCCGTGGGCAGGCTCGCACGGCCAAGATCGCTCCCGGCAAGTGGCGGACGATCAGGGTGCGGGTGAGGATCACCGGACCAAAGGGTCGTGCCGGCAGGATCGTCTTCCGCGTCAGCGGTAAGGGCACCGGCATCCGGACCGCCACCCGGGTGCGCATCGCACGCAGATGAACAGGTAGGTTGTCTGCACCTGAGCGGCCGGAGGGCTTTTGGAGCCTTCCGGCCGTTTTCTGTTCGGCTGCATTTAAGGTTTTGTAAACAGCGAAACAAAGCCGTACCGAGCGGGTATCTATCAGTGACGGGTCGCACAGAGAGGCGGCGCGTCGTTCTCTCCAAGCCCACATGATTGAGGTCAGAAAATGAATTCCCTGAAGAAATACATAGCCCTCGCAATCGCGGTGGTCGTCCCCTTCGCCCTGGTCTCCAGCGCGAATGCCGCCGACGAAACCGTGACTGCCACCAGCGAACTCGCTCCCCGAAGCGGACCCTTCTACAAGGAAGCGACCGTCGCCTCGAACCTGAAGGTTCGCGCCGAGGTCACCACTCCGCCTTCGTCGCCCAAGGTCAACCCGATGAAGAACGTGAAGATCACGTTCCCCAAGGGCATGACTTTCAGGCCGAACAACTAGAAGACGCCGGTTTGCCCCGATAGCAAGCTGAGCCAGTCATCGAATCTGGCGAGTCCCTCGACCGTCCTGAGCTCCTGCTCGAAGTCGGTTGTCGGTACCGGTACTGCTGCCATCTACCTGGCGAAGATCAACCAGCCCGGTGCGCTGATCTCGGACCCGATTCTGATCGCCTTCAACGCTGGCAAGAACAACAGCGGTCAGCCGATGATGAAGATCTACGGCTACTCGAAGACCACCAACGTCGGCATCCTGATGAACGGCACCCTGAAGGGTGAAGTTCTGGACATCGCCGTTCCGGTCCTCAGTAACGACTCGGCCGTCAAGTACTTCGAGCTGAGCTTCCCCGGTCCGGACCTGAACCGTCCCGACATCAACGTTCAGACCCGCGGTCTTGACCCGAACTACGTCCAGGCCATGTGCTCCAGCAGCCCGCTGAAGACGAATGCTGTCTTCGAGCTCGGCGAGCGCACCTACCCGGGCGGTCAGCCGACCACCCCCACCACCACGGTCACTTCCCCCGAGACCACTCAGCCCTGCACCGGTAACGCCGGCAAGGCCAAGCTCGGCGGAATGAAGGTCAATGGTCCGAGCGCCGTCAAGAACGGTCGTAAGGGTGCCTTCAAGGTCACCGTCAAGAACAACGGCACCGCCACCGCCAAGAGCGTGGTCGTGACGTCAAACCGCGGCGGCAAGGCCAACGCTGGCAACATCGCCCCCGGCAAGTCCAAGACCGTCACCGTGAAGAGCACGATCCGCGGCAAGAAGGGCGCCAAGGTGGCCGTCAAGTTCACCGCGAAGTCCGGCAACGTCAAGTCGAGCGTGACCAAGAAGGTCCGCGTCAAGTAAGACTGCCTCAATCAACAGCGAAGAAGGGCGGCCTCAGGGCCGCCCTTTTTCGTGCATCAACCGGCATCCGGTTGCTTCGGCGTCAGCTCAGTTAGAGGCGAGCTTTTTCTCGTCAAGTTCGACGCTGACCGGGCAGTGGTCGGAGCCCAACACGTCATTGTGGATCTCGGCTCCGGTGATCACATCGCGGAGCCGTTCGGAGGCCAGGAAGTAATCGATCCTCCAGCCGGCGTTGCGTTCGCGTGCCTTTGACATGTAGGACCACCAGGAGTAGTGGCCATTGCCCTCGGTGAAAAGGCGGAAAGTGTCGATGAAGCCTGCGTCCAGGAAGTTCTGGAAACCCTGCCGCTCCTCGTCGGTGAAGCCGTGCTCGCCCTTGTTGGCCTTCGGATTGGCCAGGTCCTCCTCGGTATGGGCGACGTTCATGTCACCGCAGACCAGAACGGGCTTTTTCGCGTCGAGCATCTTCATGTGGTGAAGCAGGGCCGGGTCCCACTGCTTCTCCCTCAGGCCAAGCCGCGAAAGGTCACGCTTGGCGTTGGGGACGTAGGTCGTAACCAGGAAGAAGTTGTCGTACTCGGCCGTGATCACCCTTCCCTCGGCGCGGGGATCACCGTAGGAGTCGTTGTGAAGGTTGTATTCGTCGGAGATCTCGGCAGCGAAGTCATTCAGGACCGCGATCGGCTTCGGCTTCGTGAAGATTGACGTGCCCGAGTAGCCCTTCTTCTCGGCCGAATTCCAGTACTCCTCGTAGTGGGGGAGGTCGACCTCGGCCTGACCCTGTTCCGCCTTGGTCTCCTGCATGCAGAAGATGTCCGGATCGTACTTTTCAACGAAGGAACCGAAGTCGCCTTTCCGGATCACTGCCCGGATTCCATTCACGTTCCAAGAGAAGATCTTCATCGGAGAGGGAGCCTACTCAGCCGGGTAGAATGGACGCATGGAGGTGGGGAGGTGATCGTGAAAGCGGTCAGGAAGACCATGTGTGGGGCTGGGCTGGCTCTGGTGACTGCCGCCTCACTGATGATCCCTGCCACCTCGCATGCCGGCGACGAGTCCTGGGCGACAACCCGCATGGGCGATTACAGGATCATCATTTCCAACGCTCCTTTCGGGTTCACGGTCAGAAAGGGAAAGAAATCCGTGCTTGGGGGCCTCGGCAAGGGGTTCACGAAGAACGGCATCCAGTACGCGACGCTCGGGTTCACCCCCGGGCGCCCGGCGGAACTGGACCCGCCGGTCCTGGACGGAACGGAAGAAGAGCCCACCTCCGGCCCGAGCTACCGGGCCACGGGTACAGGGGGGATCGCATGGTTCGGGCCTGATTACTTCGAAGCGAGGCCGTTCACGAACTCACCGACGAAGCGCAGGATGAGCCTCAGCTTCGAGCTGGAGCCGGACGGCAGCCTCTCGATCAAGGCGGGAATGCTGAAAGGCAGGGCTGGCTCCGTCTTCATGGGGTTCCGCACAGCGGGAGACGAGGCATTTCACGGCTTCGGCGGACGACGGGAAGGGACCGACCTTCGGGGCTCTGACATTCGCAGCTGGGTGCTCGACTACCGCTACCCGGACCCGACCACGGCCTACTACGCGCCGATTCCCGGCTTCCTCTCCTCCCGGGGATACGGTCTTCTGCTGCGTGGTGACCGGATCAGCCGCTGGAGAATGGCAAGTGACTCCCCGAACGCCTGGCGGGTCAGCACCCCGGCCAGCGGGATGAAGATCAGCCTGGTGGCGGGATCGAAGCGAAAGGTTCTTCGCAGCATCACCAGCCTAACGGGCCGCCACCGGGTTCCACCGAACTGGTCGACGGGTGTCACTCTCTCCCGGACAATCGGGATCATCGGTGACGCCGGCGGCAAGTACCAGGGAAGGGTCGAGTCGGACCTCGAGAAGATCGCCCAGGCTGACTTCCCGATCGCTTCCTACGCTTTCGAGGGATGGCAGGCCCTGCCGATGGATTTCGTCCGGCAGACGATCACTGATCTCAAGGCGCGCGGGATCAGGTCGATTCTCTACCTGCGTTCCTTCGTTTCCAACGATGTCGCCGGGACAGAGGGGCCGGGCACCTTCGACCAGGCGATCAACCAGGGACTGGTGGCCACCCGCGCGAACGGCGAGCCTTTCCTGCTGCCATCGCCGTTCCCCGGTGCCCAGGCCGCGGTCATCGACTTCACAGACCCGAAGGCTGTGAGGTGGTGGCGCGAGCGGGTGTGGGCCCTGCTCGACACCGGTGCTGACGGTTTCATGAACGACTTCGGGGAACAGGTTGAAGCCGGAATGAAGTTTCACGACGGGACCCCCGCCGGAGTGATGCATAACCGCTACCCGGCGCTCCAGGCGAAGGTGACGAGGCAGGCAATCGACTCCTGGGAGAAACGGAACCCTGGCAGGAAGGCGTTCTTCTTTCAGAGGGCTGGATTCGCTGGCAGCCTCGCCTCGCAGAGATGGGAGAACGCCCAGTTCCCCGCGGATGAGACCGTGGACTGGCTGCCGGACGCCGGGTTGCCCTCGATCATCCCCGACATGCTCAACCGGGCCATTCTCGGGGCCCCCGGTTTCTCGACAGACATCGGCGGTTACTCGCAGTTTCGGATCGGGCAGCCGTTCATGCCGGTCGCCAGCCCGGAGTTGTTCACCCGCTGGGCACAGGCTGGCGCATTCATGCCCTTCTTCAGGGTTCACAACTCCGGGCTGAGCGGAGCCATGATGCCCTGGGACTACTCGGAGGAAACCCAGGCGGTCTGGAAGGAGACGGTCGCCCTTCACAACCGCTCCAGACCTCTGATGAGGAGGCTCTGGCGGAATTTCGTGAAGACCGGGGTCCCGATGGTCCGTCCGATGTACATGGCGGGAGGGATCGGACCGAAGGACCCGAGCAACGATGACCAGTGGATGGTCGGTGAGAACCTGCTGGTTGCCCCGGTGGTGACCGAGGGGGCCACCAGTCGCGAGGTGCGACTGCCTGCGGGATGCTGGAAGCGCGAAGGGACGGGCCCGGCGCTCGACGGCAGGGCAACCGTCACCGTCGACGCCCCGGTCAACGAGTTGCCCTGGTTTACCCGCTGCGGTACGAGTCCGCTGGGCAACTGACCGTAGCCCGGGTCGAGTGCGGCTGAGAGGAGTCGAACCTCCACGTTCTTGCGAACACAGGCACCTGAAGCCTGCGCGTCTACCAGTTCCGCCACAGCCGCGCGGAGGCGGGACTCTATCGGAATTGAGTGATCCGGCTCACCTTCAACCGGGCCGTCAAATTGTTAGAATGCGCGCCACGCGCCGCTATCGTCCAGGGGTCTAGGACGCCGGATTCTCAGTCCGGAAACCGGGGTTCGAATCCCCGTAGCGGTACCTCCCGAAAGCCCGCCCTTCCGGCGGGTTTTTCTTTTTCAGGGGAGAATGAGTCCGTGGACCGGGGGTTGAGCAGAAGGGACTTCGGCAAACTGGCGATCGGCGGCATGGCGATGGCCGGACTTGCCGGGATGGGCGGACTCGCTGGCTGCTCGTCCGGCGGCAGTTCAACCTCCGATTCGAAACAGGACGTGATCGATCGTTTGCCCGATCTCGGGATTCCGAAACCTGTCGATTACCTGCGGACAAGGTGGGCCGAGGACCCGCTTGCTCTCTGCTCCTACTCGTATCTGGCTCCCACGGTTTACGGGACGGGCATCCGCCGCATGCTGGCCGAACCGGTCGGAAGGATGGTCTTTGCCGGTGAGGCGACGGCAAACATTCCGGCGACGGTTCACGGCGCAATTCAGGCGGGTGAAAGCGCCGCCCGGTTGGCCTCCCGCCAACTTCCTGCAGGAGCACGGGTGATCGTTGTCGGCGCGGGCGCAGCTGGGCTCTCCTGCGCCGGCGCGCTTGCGAAAGCCGGTCTCGAACCGGTCGTGATCGAGGCCTCGGACCGGATAGGAGGCCGGGTTCGGGAAGGGGACCTGGACGGTACCCCGGTCGAACTCGGTGCATCCTGGATTCACGGGGTCAACGGCAACCCCTTGACCGATCTGGCGAAGGAAGCCGGGGTGGGGTTGAAGCCCTTCTCCTACGAGTCACAATTTCCGGTTCCGGGGCAGGGGCAGATGGCGGCCGGTGGTGAGCGACGCTTCAATCGGGCGATCAATTCTTTTGCGCCTTACGCGCCGGGGGCGAAGCTCCAGACCGTTGACTCGCTGCTTCCCTGGCGATGGGGCCCCGGCCTCGAATGGGCGGTACAGATGGAAGTCCAGCAGGAATACGGGGCAGACCCGGGTCAGCTGGCCGCATTGGCGACCTGGGAGGGTCCCTGGCTGGGCGGCGGTGATGCTCTTCTGGACGGAACATATTCGGAGCTGTTCGCCGGGCTGGCCGGGGATGCCGAGATCAGGCTGGGCTCGCCGGTCGAGGTGATCGAGAGAGACTCCAGCGGCGTCACGGTGAAGTGGTCTGATGACGAGGTGAGAGGGGATGCCGTGGTTGTGACGGTTCCCATCGGGGTGCTCAAAGCGGGCACCATCGAGTTCCGACCCGCACTTCCACCGGGAACCAGAAAGGCAATCGAAGGTCTCGGGGCGGGTCTGCTCGACAAGGTCTGGCTCGCATTCGAGGAACCCTTCTGGGACGAAGAGGCGGAAGGCTTCGGCTGGATCGATCCCGCCCGGCCAGGACGATGGGGCAGCTGGGTAAACGCGGTGCCCGTCACCGGCAAGCCCTTCCTCATGACCCTGACCGGTGGCTCCGAGGCTCGCCGCCTTGAACGACAGGATGACTATCGGTTGATCAGCGGAACCATGTCCGCCCTCGCCTCGATGTTCGGCCAGACTGCTTGAAGAAAACTACGGTCAGGCGGGAGGACGGAGGTCGAAAGTGACCTGCCTGAAAGCCGAGATCGGCGACACATTGGGCGGGTTGCCTGCCGCCGTGAAGGACACGCGAATCTTCACTTTTCTCGAGGCTCCTGAGCGAGCGAGAGTCCGGCGAAGCTGGCGGTTGGCCTTCAGGACGACCTTGACGTTGCCGGATTTTCTGGTCTTCTTGCGGGTCGCACGGACCAGGTCGATCTTCTTTGCGTCATCGACGATGAGAATGCCTGCCCCCGGAACGCGGACCTTCAGACTGACCATGCCGTTGCCGAGCGAGGTCGAGCCGACGACCTTGAAGACGTTGCCCTTGGGTGGCTCGGGCTGAGTCGGCTTCCGGATTTTCGTCGGGTCTGAAGCATCGTTGTTGGTGCCGGCTGCCACCGACTCTCCACCCCCTGAAACGGTGGCGACATTGGTGACCAGCGAAGGCGGATCGTCCGCGACTGTGACGTCTACGATCACTGGCGGAAAGCTGCCACCCACCGGGAGAGAATCGGCTCTTGAGCAAGAGGCGGTCGCAAGATCGCAGTTCCAGCCCTCACCGGAGATCGCGGTCACCGTCAATCCCTCAGGGATCTGGTCGGTGACGGTGACCGTGCCGGTCGAAGCGAGACTTCCGCTGTTGCTCACCAGTACCTCGTAAGTCCCGCTCCCGCCCGCGAGCAGATCGCCCTCATGACTCTTGGTGATTGTCAGGTCCGAACCGAAAACCGTGACCGGAATGAAGCCAGAAGCGGGCTGTGGCCAGGGACGCGAGTCGACGCTGCTGGAACCCGTGATCAGCGGCTGGCTTTCGTAGGTTCCGGGCAGAAGAAAGGTCCGTGAACAGGTGAACTTCCAGGTCTCCCCGGGGTCTAGGGCCGGTTCGCCAACCAGCGATGGCTGGTCGCCCGACTGGTAGACCAGTGGTGCGCACGCGGCGTCTGACAGCAGATCGCGAAGTCCGCCCGTGCCGCCGGGCGCAAGCGAAGGCCCTCCGACCCCGGTGTTGGACGCCGGGCTTTGATTGGTCAGCGAGTAGGTGAAGCCGACCGTCAGTGGCGGGCCTCCGGAATACCTGTCCGCCTCGATTTGAAGGCTTGTGCGGGGGCGGGTCAACTTGATCTCGAGTCCGGTGCCCTCCCCGCTGATTACGGTGTCCTGATCGCCGCCATGAACTGTCGCCTGCCATGAGATCGAGAGTGGTGCGTTGAAGATGCCTTCGTCGAGATCGACGACGTACGGGGCACCCTCGGTGAACCCTTCGACCGCAGCGCCGCCGGCAAGGTCAACGTCGCTTGCGAGAGTGCGAACCTCACCCGGAGTTCCATCCGAAGCGGGAAGCCGGACGGTAACGCTGATTTCGCTCAGGTCACAGGCGCTGGAGCCCATGTTCGAGATTCTGGCTCCGAGAACTATCGAGTCGCCCGGCCGGACGAAGGAATCGAGCTGATTCATCGTCTCTGTGGCGAAACGGACTACCGGGTTCGATCCGGTGCATCCCACGGGGCTCTGATTCGCGTTCGAGGCAGGGGCGAAGGCCAGCGCTGGAATGAGCGCCACGGCCACTGCCAGACACCTTTTCATCTCCCTCATCGAACCCCTACCTTCAGATAAAGAGTAGGCCACAGCGCCGAAGGCCGCAACCGGTCCCGCTCACGCCTCGTTTTCGGCGTGAACCGGCTCTCCTTCTTCGTCGATCGGGTTCTCGAACGGCTCCGGCTTCTGGTGCGAATCGGCTTCCTTCTTTGCCTTGCGGATCTCGTAGACAACCGGGACTACGGAAACGAAGACCACTCCGAGGAGGATGAACTCAATGTACTTCTCGACGAAGGAGATCTGGCCCAGGAAGTAGCCGAGCGTCGTGACACCGGCACCCCAGAGGATGCCGCCGATGATGTCGTAAGTGAGGAAGGTCCGGTAATGCATGCGGGAGGTGCCGGCCATGACCGGAACAAACGCCCGGACGATCGGAACGAACCTTGCCAGGATGATCGCCCGGGGGCCGTGCTTCTCGAAGAATGCTGCGGTCTGGTCCACGTACTCCCGCTTGAAGAACCGGCTGTCGGGACGGTTGAAGAGGGGCGGGCCGAACTTGCGTCCGATCCAGTAGCCGGTCTGGTCACCGGCGATCGCAGCGATGGGGATCAGGATCACGAGGACCCAGAGGTCCGGAAGGATGTTCGTGGTGGCCGAAAGCAGCCCGGCGGTGAACAGCAGCGAGTCGCCGGGCAAAAAGAAGCCAACCATCATTCCCGACTCCATGAAGACGATGATCAGGAGTCCGATCATCGAGAACTTCTCGATCAGGCTTTCGGGATCGAGCCAGCTCGGGCCGAGGGCTAGCGGGACCTGGTGTATTAGCGACAGGAAAATGTCCATGGGAGAGGGGTTCGCGGGAAAGGCGCGGAACCCGGCATCTTGACAGGTCGCGCCGCGGCAGGACGGTCTATCATCGTCGGTGAAGTCGGTCGCACCCCTTCAGCGGGGTCAGGGAATCCGGTCGAAATCCGGAACTGACGCGCAGCGGTAGGGACGCAATTGGAGGCACAAAGCCACTGGACGCAAGTCTGGGAAGGTTGCCTCTTCGAAACGTCCAAGTCCGAAGACCTGCCGGCTTTGCGCCAGATGGCGCACCGAAAAAGCGGTCTCGCGTAAGGCCGCCGGACAAAAGGAACGCATGACCAATCGATTCACCAAACCCGCCGTCGGGCTGTTGCTCGGGCTGATCACGCTGCTTGGATTCGTGAGCCTGCCCGCGACCGCTTCGGCCGGAACGCCCGTCCACCTTCGGGTGGTGACCCACGAGGGCAGGATTCTCGTCGACAGAAACATGTCCACGGGAACGGCGACCATCAAGCCCACATCAAGCTGCCCCTCTCTCGGCGGTCGAACAGGTCCAGCCCGCACCCTGGACGGGGCGACCGGGATGGGACTGCTCTACCAGGCATCACTCAGGTTCAAGGCGCTTCGGCCCCTGAAGGTTTCCGACAGCGATTTCGGCTTCGGGATCTGCGGGATTGGCGGCGTCATGGCCAAGGGCCAGGAATGGTGGTCCATTTACCTGAACAACAAGGCTGCCGCCACCGGAGCCGAGGGGCTCAAGCTGAAAAAGGGAGATTCCGTCCTCTTCTTCCTCTCCGAGACATGGGCGGAGCCCAATCCGAACCTGCTGGTCCTGAAAGGACCTGGCAAGGTGCGGAGGGGCGCGACGACAAGTGTCCGGGTCTTCGAGTACGACTCGAACGGCAAGCGCAGGCCTGCCGCCGGGGCGAAGGTGTTCGTCCAGGGAAGCGGGTCTGTCGTGACTGATTCCCAGGGATATGCGCAGGTGAAGATCAGTGGCAAGACGCGGATCGTCGCCCGAAAGAGCGGATCGATCCCCTCGAACAGGGTGTACGTGAAGACCGGGAAGTGACCCTCTCCTGTGAGTGAAGCGACCACAAGCCGGCGGTTTCGGGGCACCTGCACCCGGGCCGTCGGCATGGTCGCTCTTCTTTCCGCCGGCCTGCTCCTGAATGGTTGCGGCCTCGGTCCGGGTGAAGACACCGGCAACGCAAGCCTGTTGGTCACGCGTGACTACGGCCAGGAAGTGATCCTCGAGAAGCCGGACCTGCCGGTCAACGAGTCGAGCAACGCGATGCGCATCCTCGACGAGAGCGCTGACCTCGAAACCGCCTATGGCGGCGAATACGTGCAGGCGGTTGACGGCCTTGCCGGAGGTAACTCCGGAGGCCGTAGCTTCGATTGGTTTTTCGCCGTCAACGGGATCGTCGCGGAACGGGGATCAGCCCAGTTCCCCGTAGCTGGTGGCGATCGGGTCTGGTGGGACTACCGCGACTGGACCGACGCGATGGAAGTTGGTGCCGTGGTCGGCTCCTACCCGGCCCCTTTCACGACCGGATATGACAACCGGGACTGGGGCACTGAAGTCGAGTGCCTTGACTCCGACGAAGCATGCGACCTGGTCGAGAAGCAACTCATGGATGACGGGGTTAGCCTCGAAAGTCGCGGGGAGAACATGGTGATCCGGGTCGGAACCATCGGACCGGTCAGCGACACCCCCGAAGGGCGCCGGATCCTCAACGGCCCGGGGTCAAGCGGAGTCTTTGCCACGTTCAGGAGCGGAGGCGGTGCCGATGCTCCGTGGCATCTGGTCGGTTTGACTGAAGAAGGAGAGACCGGGATCGACTACGGCACCGGGTCGGGCCTGGTCGCCGCCATGAGGAGCGGCGAGAAGCCGCCTGTCTGGATCATCACCGGAGGGACCGATCGGGCCGTCAGTCTCGCCGCCTCCGCCCTCGACCCGAAGTACCTTGAACGCCGGTACGCGGCAGTGGTCAGCGGACGCGAGGTGTCTTCGCTTCCACTGGCCAGGGGGCAGCAGTGAAAAAGCTTTCGCCGATCGCGTACGTCCCGAAGCGGGAGACGATCCAGACCGCATCGCTCGGTCCGGTTGCCCTTTATCTGGGCGCGTACCTCCTGGTCTGCTTCTTTTCGTCCGATCCTCTGGTCCTGGTCGCGGCCACGGCCGGCGCGGCGGTCGCCGGTTACGGAAGCGGTGCTGGCAGGGCGGTCAACTTCTCGCTCAAGCTCGGCGGGTTTCTCCTGATCACGATGGTCGTCGTCAACGCACTGGTCACCAGCCGCGGTGCGACGGTTCTGGCCCGGCTTGGCGAATGGCCGATCCTCGGTCGGGTTGATGTGACTGCCGAAGCGATTGCTGCGGGCGGAGTCATCGGACTCAGGGCACTGGGGACGATGGTGGTTATCGGTGTCTGGTCGGCCTGCGTTGATCCTGACCGGATCCTCCAGGCCGTTCACGGGGTGGCCCGGCGATCGGCCCTGACCGCAACCCTGATCTCGAGGCTGGTCCCGCTCGCCGCTACGGATTACGCACGGATAGGCGAAGCCGCGAATCTGCGGGGTCCTGCGGCAACCCCGGTTGGTCGGGCGGCAATGGCCAACAGGTTGCTGGCCGGTTCGCTTGACCGCGCCGTCGACGTTGCCGCCACCCTGGAGCTGCGTGGCTACGGGATGGAAGCAAAGAAGACCGGCTTCCAGAAGATCGCCTCGCGATACGACCTTCGTTTCTGGTTCGCGGGCGGAATGCTGATGGTCGTGGCAGTAGCCGAACTGGCCCTCGGTCCGGGACGGTTCGAGACCTACCCGGGGCTCGAGTACCAGTTCGAACCCCTCGGGCCCCTGGTTGCTTTCGCATTCCTGTTGGGTGGGGTCGTTCCATGGCGGAGGCGGGCAAAGTGAACCTGGTTGCCAGTCCGCCCAGATCAGGCCATGCCCTTGAGTTCTCCGGTCTCGATTACACCTACGCGGCTTCCTCAGAACCGGCCCTTCGTGGCATCGACCTGGTGGTCGAGCCTGGAGAGTTCATCGTTCTCGCCGGCGGCTCCGGATCCGGCAAGACCTCCTTGCTCAGGGCCGGCTGCGGGTTGATTCCTCACTTCCACGGGGGCGAAATCGATGGCACCGCCCTGGTCGCTGGCCGCCCGATAACCGGGAACGGTCCCGGGCAGCTCGCCGATGTGGTCGGTTACGTCGCCCAGGATCCGGAGACCCAGATCGTCTCGACGACAGTCGCGGCCGAGCTCGACCTCCCCCTGAGGTTCCGGGGCGACCACCCGGCCGAGAGGGCCCGGGCAGTTGAGGAAGTCGCCCTGGCGCTGGGTATTCCGCACCTGCTTTCCCGGACGGTCACCACACTTTCGGGCGGTGAACTCCAGCGGGTCGCACTCGCCGTCGCCCTGGTGACCAGACCGCCGCTGATCCTCCTCGACGAGCCGACCTCCCAACTCGACCCGGTTTCCGGAGACGAGTTGATCTGGCTGCTTCGCCGTCTGAACGAGGAGTGGGGGGTGGCCGTGGTGCTGGCCGAGCACCGGCTCGAGCGTTGTCTCGCCGCCGCCGACCGGGTAGTCGCGATGGACGAAGGCCGTATCGGTTTCGACGGGACGCCCAGGGATTTCCTGGCCTGGGCGATCGAGCTCAGGCCTGAACTCGCTACTCCTTCGGCGATGATGTTCGCCGGTGCTGGTGTCGAGCCCCTGCCCGTTGGGGTGAGGGACGCGAGGCAGATTCTCCGCCACGAGTTTCCGGCGCCTCTGGATCAGGGGTGGGGGCCCGATAACGAATCCGTCCCAGCCTCACAGGATGCCCCTTCAGTGCTTGAAGCTTCCGGGCTATGGGTCGAACTTGACCCGGGCGACGGGCCTCGCGACGTGCTTCGGGGGATCGATCTCGAAGTGCGGGCTGGGGAGAAGGTCGCCCTCATGGGTCGCAACGGTGCCGGCAAGTCGACCCTGCTGCGGGCGGCAGCGGGCCTGGTCGAACCGGTCGGCGGTCGAACCATGGTCCCGGAGGGAATCGCCCTGCTCACCCAGAACCCCGGAGATTTCCTCGTCCGTGACCGGGTCGGGGACGAACTGGCCGGGCCGGAAGGTGAAGCAGCGATGAAGGCGGTGGGCCTCGAGGTGGACCCGGACCGGGATCCCCGCGACCTTTCCGGTGGAGAGCGGCAGCGACTGGCTCTGGCGATTGCCCTGGCAGGGCGGATGGAAGGCCGCGCCCTGCCCGGGCTGGTTTGCCTCGACGAGCCGACCCGGGGAATGGATCGGGGCCTCAAATGTCATCTCACCGACCTTGCGAAGCGGCTTGCGGCGCAAGGCTCGGCAGTACTCATAGCAACCCATGACGTCGAGTTTGCGGTGTCCTTCGCCGACCGGGTGATCCTGTTGGGCGACGGTGAAGTGATCGCCGATGCGGGGATGCAGACCGTTCTGAGTGGCGGCTGGTACTTCGCCTCGGAAGCGGCGAGGGTTTTCGACCGGCCAGGGCTCGTGACCGTCGAACAGGGTGTCGACTACCTCAACGACCTGAGAAACGGGGCTGAGGGGGAGGGTCGGTGAGCTGGCAACTGATCAGCGTGATCGTGCTGCTGGTGGCGATCGGCAGCGGGATGCTCTGGTACGAACGTTCCCGGCCGCCGTCACAGATTGTCGCTCTGGTCGCCGTACTGGCCGCGCTCGCGGTTGCCGGACGAATCGTTCTGGCCCCTATTCCAAACGTGGTCGCGACGACGGACATCGTGATCATCGCGGGATTCGTGCTTGGCCCGGCCCCGGGGTTCGCGGTGGGTGCGCTGGGTGGCCTGGTGTCGAACTTCTGGCTCGGCCAGGGTGTGTGGACCCCCTGGCAGATGGTCGCCTGGGGCATGTGCGGTGTGGCCGGAGGGGTGCTGTGGAAGATGACCGCGGGCCGGATTAACCGCTGGTGGCTGGCCGCATTCTGCGGTGCGGCCGGACTCGCATTCGGTGCCTGGATGAACCTTGAGACTATGGTCAGCTTCGGGGGTGAGATGTCCCTCGATCGGTACCTTGCACTAGAGGTAAGAGCAATTCCATTCGATATCGCACACATGACCGGGAACATCGTCTTCGCGCTGGCCGCCGGCCCGGCGATGATCGCCGCGCTGACCCGTTTCAGGGAACGGTTCGAGTGGCATCGAGCCGAGGCTGCGGAGGGCACCGTCGGTATCGCCGGAAGGGCCCGGTCGGCCGCAGGGCTTGGCATGATCGTGCTCGGAGCCCTGCTCTTCACTTTTGCCGGTTCGACCACTCCCCAAAAGGCGGAAGCGGCCTACACCGCCCAGGCAGGCCAGGCTGCCACCTGGCTCAGGGCCCAACAGAACGTTGACGGCGGTTTCGCCTCCACGCCGGATGGCACGTCATCGGTCAACATCACGACGCGGGCGATGTTTGCCTTGGCGGCAACGGGAACAAACCCTCTGGACGTGAAGACGAACGCCACGCCCTACGGGTACCTGATCAACAACCGCAGCGACATCACAGACGCCAGTGACATTGCCCTGACCATTCTGGCG
>JAGQUT010000015.1 GCA_020438355.1 Solirubrobacterales bacterium
GTCGAAATGAACCGGAACCGGAACCAGGTCCCCGGTCAGGTCGTGGCCACCGAGGCCGGGGGCGGCGACGAAGAAGTCGATCACCACCGGCTCCACCCCCGGCCCTCCGACGATCATGAAACCGCCCGCTCCGAGTCCGGTGAGGGCACTCTCGAGCGAGAACGAAGCGAGCACCGCGGCGACAGTGGCGTCTACTGCGTTTCCACCCTCGCGCAGTATCCGCGCCCCGGCTTCCGCCGAGAGCGGATGGCCGGCGGCAACCACACCGCGCGGAGACACGGTTCAGGAAAGGAATTCGGGGATGTCACCACCGCCGACCGACGGCAGCGACTCATCCCGGCGGGTACGCGGCTCGCGTTCGGAACGGTCACTCCTGCCTTCACGCTCGATGCGTCGGGCGGGCGCGCCCTTTGCGTCGAACCGTGTCGCAACGACGGTGATCCACACCTGATCATCGAGGTCATCGTCGATGTTGGCGCCGAAGATGATGTTCGCGTCGGGATGGGCCGCCTCGCCGACAGCCCGCGCCGCCTCCGAAACCTCGATCAGAGAAAGATCGGGGCCGCCGGTGACCGACAGCAGGATCGAGCGGGCACCGTCCATCGGGGTCTCCAGGAGCGGTGATGAAGTGGCCTTCTCCGCAGCGATAAGGGCGCGGTCGGGGCCACTGCCCATGCCGATACCGAGCAGGGCCCGGCCGGCGTCCGACATGATCGAGCGGACGTCGGCGAAGTCGAGGTTGATCACCGAGGGCAGGGTCACAAGATCCGAAATCCCCTGAACACCCTGGCGAAGGACGTCGTCCGCGACTTGGAAAGCGTCGACCATCGGGGTCGACTGGTCGAGCACCTCGAGCAGTCGGTCGTTCGGAATCACGATCAGGGTGTCGACCTCGCCGGCAAGGGCTTCGATTCCCTGCTCTGCCTGCTTCTGTCTCCTGCTTCCCTCAAAAGTGAAGGGCTTGGTCACGATGCCGACCGTCAGGGCCCCGAGATCCCGGGCGAGGCGGGCGATCACCGGTGCGGCACCGGTTCCCGTACCGCCGCCGGATCCGGCTGCGATGAAGACCATGTCCGAGCCCTTCAGCAGGCGCTTGATCCTGTCCTGTTCGTCGAAGGCGGCGCGAAAGCCCAGCGAGGGATCGGCACCGGCACCGAGGCCGCGGGTCTCGTCCCCGCCGATGTGAACGGTGAGGTCGGCCATGCAGAGCTGGAGCGACTGAAGATCGGTGTTGACCGCCATGAACTCGACACCCGGAATCTGGGCCTCGATCATGCGGTTGATGGCGTTCACGCCGCCACCGCCCACGCCGATGACGCGGATGACCGGGGTGTGGGGAACGCCCGCACCGGGGCCGGAGGCGGGTTCCTGCCGTCCGTAACGGGGGCCGTCATCCCTCGGATCGGGCGGCGACTCGGAGAAAATTCGCTTGAGGCGGTCCTGCGCGTCGGGCAGCCCGCTGGTGTCGGCCGCGGGATCGGGGGCCGAAAGCGGACCCTCGTCCTCTGCCCTCGGTTCCTCCTGCTGCTGGCCTCGCGCCTCGATCGGGTCCTGCCGGCCGAAACGGCCGGCGGCCTCCGGGTCGGGACCGGTCAATGCGTCAGCTCGTGACGCGGCGTCAGACTCTGTGTGAACCCCGGTTGACGGCTCCGGGACAGCGGCCGCGGCTTCCGGCTCGACCGGATCGCCCTGGGGGCCTCCGGTGTCGTCGGCTGACCTGGGTTCGAACTCGGGTGGGTCCTGGGAAGGTTCGTCGGAGGTAGAGCGAAACAGGTCCGCCAGGGGACCCTCACGCATACTCGCTCGCTTACGACGAGCCATCACTCAAGACCTCCTTCGCCAGATTCCGGTAGTACGACGCCGCACGACTGTCGGGATCGTACTTCAGGACACTAGCGCCTCGCACCGGCGAACTTGACGGCCTTGCGGATGCGGGACTTGAAGACGAGGTCTCCGAAGTTCTCCTCGAGAATCGATACCGCCTCCCTCGCGTGGAGGGTGCGGGAGTCGAACATGGTCGGCAGGATGCCTTCGATGTGGACGTCCGGGTTCAGGTTGTCCTGAATCATCTTCAGGGTCCCCTGGAGCTGGACCAGTCCGCGCATCGAGAGGTACTCGCACTGGACCGGGACGATCACCTTGTTCGAGGCTGTCAGGGCGTTGATCGTGAGCAGCCCGAGACTGGGCGGCGTGTCGATGCAGATGTAGTCGTACTCGGAGTGGATCTCCTTGAGAGCGTTCTCGAGTGACCTCTCGCGGCCGATCTTCGTGCTCATCGCGATCTCGGCTCCGGCGAGATCGATCGAGGCCACCGCAATGTCGATCTCGCGGTGGGCGATCACTTCGGAGATCGGAAGGTCGTTGACGAGCACGTCGTACATGCTCTTCTCGCACTTGTCCGGGTCGATTCCCTGGCTCATGGTCAGGTTCCCCTGCGGATCAAGGTCAACGCAGAGCACCCGGTTGCCCATCTCGGAGAGGGCAACGGCAAGGTTCAGGGTCGAGGTCGTCTTTGCCACCCCGCCCTTCTGGTTGGCGAAGCTGATCACGTCCGCCTTGTCCACCGGCGGCTCGGGGCTCTGGTGGGTCGGCAGCGCCTGGAACTCGCGGCGGGTCGGAGCGAGCAGGTCGGCTGCCTTCAGCCGGATCTCGGTTTCCTCTGCCGCAGCTTCTTCCTCGACCTGGGCCAGTTCTTCCTCAACCGGAACTGGTTCGGCTGCGGGTTCGGTGTTTACCTCGGCGTCTGCCGCTGGTGCCGGCGCGGCGGGAGCGGGCTCGGGCGCAGGGGCCGCCGGCTCAGACGTGGCGACCGGAGTCGGCTCCACGGTCGCGGTTGCCGTTGGCGCCGCCGGCTCCGGGGTGGCCTGTTCAGCAGCAGCTTCGACCTCGTTCTCCGGGGTCTGCTTTGCGCGGTCGTGGTTCTTGCGGCTCAAGATTCGCATTTGGGCCGTTATTCGCATAACGGGGGCGGTTTCCTCCCCATGTGCCCGATCCGGTTGAATGCCTTCATTCCAGATTTCCTCGACAAACGCCTCCTCTTCGTCACCGGCAAGGGCGGAGTGGGCAAGACAACCGTCGCCATGGCCCTTGGAATCAGGGCTGCCATGGAAGGCAAGCGGACCATCGTCTGTGAGGTCGCATCGACCGAAAATGCCTCCCGGCTCTTCGCCCAGTCGGAGGTTGGCTTCCGGGAAGTCGAGCTGGCCAACGATCTTTGGGCGATCTCGATAAACCCGGACGAAGCGATGCGCGAGTACGTGCTGCTTCAGCTCAAGGTGAAGGCGATGCGGGACCTGCTCTTTCGCAGTCGCATGTTCACCTACCTGGCTGCGGCCACGCCCGGACTGAGTGAACTGGTCACGATCGGAAAGATCTGGGAACTGGCCCAGCTCGACCGCAAGGTAAAGCACGGCCGGAAATACGACCTGGTGATCGTCGACGCTCCGGCGACCGGTCACGGGATCAGCTTTCTCCAGACACCGCGCACCTTTGCCGCGATCGCCAGGGTCGGCCCGGTCCACAACCAGGCCAAGGAGATGGAGCAGATGATCACCGACCATGAGCAGACCGGGTCGGTCATCGTCTCCCTCCCGGAGGAGATGCCGGTCAACGAAACGGCAAGGCTAGAGGGCGAGCTGCGCGATGACATCGGTATCTCCGTGGACCACGTGATCATGAACGCCCTTTATCCGGAGACCTTTTCCCCGGCCGATATCAAGAAGATCGAGAAGCTCGGCAAGAGCGAGGACCCTGAGCTCAGGGCCGCCAGCCGGGCGGCAGTGTCCCTTGCCACGCGGACCGCAGCGCAGCATGAACAGCTGGCACGGCTCCGGGAGATGATCAGCGCCGACATCAGCACCCTGCCGTTCATCTTCAAGCCGGAGCTTGACCTGAAGTCGGCCCGGCAGCTGGCGGAGGAGGTCGCCTGATGGCATCGGTGGAATCCGTCATCGAGGGCCGGGAGGTCGTGATCTGCGCCGGATCCGGCGGCGTCGGCAAGACAACGACATCCGCCGCGATAGCCCTCGGAATGGCGGCCCGGGGAAAGAAGGTCTGCGTCCTGACCATCGATCCGGCGAAGCGCCTTGCCGATTCCCTCGGTCTCGAGGAACTTGGAAACGAGGCCACGAAGGTGGACCCGAAACTGCTGGAGGCGGCGGGAGTAGACACCGAAAACGGCGGCGAGCTCTGGGCGATGATGCTGGACGCGAAGGAGACTTTCGACGCGCTTGTCGCACGTCACGCCGAAGATGCCGAGGCTCGCGACAGGGTTCTAAACAACCGCATCTATCAGCAGATCTCGGGGGCCCTTGCCGGCTCTCAGGAGTACATGGCGATGGAGAAACTCTTCGAGCTTCACTCCGAGGGCCGTTTCGACCTGCTGGTCCTTGATACGCCGCCGAGCCGCAACGCTCTCGACTTCCTTGACGCACCGACCCGTCTCACCCAGTTCATCGAAGGCAAGTCACTCCAGATATTCATCAAGCCGACTGGCCTCGCGGCCCGCGTTGCCAGCCGCGGCACCGGGGTGGTTCTGTCCGTTCTGAAGCGGCTGGTCGGCTTCGACCTGCTCGCCGACCTCTCCGAGTTCTTCACCGCCTTCAGCGGGATGATCGACGGCTTCCAGGACCGCGCCCACCGTGTCAATTCACTGCTCTCCGACGAGCAGACCAGCTTCCTGATCATCTGCGGTCCTCAGGGCGAGCCGATCGAGGAGGCCGTCTTCTTCCACTCGAAACTGATCGAGAACAAGATGCATTTCGGCGGCGCTGTGGTGAACCGGGTCCGCTACCGGCTCGGTACCCGGCAGGTCAAGGTGAAAGATCTTGCAGCGCGCCTCGACGAAGAACTAAAGGACGAGGACCTCTCGGGCCGAATGGCCAGAAACCTCTCGGAATACGACGTTCTGGCGGTTCGGGATCAGAAGAACATCGAACAGCTGACCAAGGCCCTGAACGGGGAACCGGTGATCCGGATTCCTTACCTGGACACCGACGTCCACGACATCGCCGGTCTCTGCGAAATCAACCGCTACCTCTTCACCGAAGAAGAGGAAAGAGTGGACCTAGCCACTTCCTAACTGCAAGTCGGCGAGCTTCGCCCCGCCGACTACTTATTCCTGAAGCGCATTTCCGAGACTGACCATTCGGTGGTCTCGGGCTCAGGGAAGAAGTTCCGGTTCGGGGCCGGGTGGGGCTGGCGACGATCCTGATCGAGGCCATCCATCGCATGCGAGGGCCATTCCATGGTCGAGCCGTGCTGGGTCTGGGAAAGCCAGTCCTCGCGCAGGGTCGATCCGATCTCGGTCGAGGCGGTGACCGTGATCTCCCCCTCGGTCGGGACCGGCTCGATCAGTCTGGTCAGACCGGTATCGCTTTCGCTGCTGTTGGTGGCGGGCTCGATTCCGAGCGCGCGCTCGATTTCCGGCATCGGCTGGCGAGGCATCTCCGGAAGAGGCTCCGGCTCGAATTCAGGCACGATTCCGAAGAGAGGGTCTTCGGCCGAGTCGACGCTGGTGCCTCCCACGACCCGGGGCTTGAAGATGTGGATGTCGGCCCCCTCCTTGGCGACCGGCTCGGCGATCAGCTCGTCGTCATCCTCGACATCTTCCACCACATCCCATTCGGCGGTGGACCCGAAGGTGCTCATGCTGCCCTCGCCGGCGGTCAGGCCGGTGGTGAGAAGGGTCTCTTCCGCAGTCACGTTGAGGTTTGCTCCGTAATGGCCGAGTACGGCTTCACGCAGGATGTGGCGGGTCGAGTCCTCGATCCAGGCTGCGATGTAGGTGGCCGACTCGCCGCCGATCGAGGTCAGGTCCTCGCCGTTGATCAGGGTCTGCTCAAGATCGAGAGCAAGCTCCACCCTCTCGCGAGAGCGGAGGTCGTCAGCGTTGCCGGTAATCAGCGCAGCGGCCCTTGCTTCCAACGGCGCGTCGATCACGCCTTCGCCGCCGAGCGAAGCCCTGATGGCGAGCAGGTGATCGCTCAGCCCGTCAACCGGGTTCTCGCGCTCGCAGCCGTACTGGAAGCGCTTCTGGGCGTATTCCATGCGGTCTGCTGCCGGCGACTCCTTGGCCAGGCAGGAAATCAGTTCGTTCAGGTGATCGACTTCGGACTCAATCAGGAAATAGCTGCCGGGCCGGGGAGGAGATACGGCGGTCTCGATGCGGCGCCAGTTCGACTCTCCCACCGGTGCGAAGGCGAACGGACCGAGACCGACCGATCCTTCCTTGTAGAGGCGCAGGGCCCTGATCAGGCCGTTCAGACGGTCGACAGCGTGGCGCGGGCCACTCTCGCTGCTCTCGAGGTCGGTTACTGCGAAGTACGCGGTCTGCCAGGCGCTCCGGCCTGTGCCTTCGCTCAAGGTGGCTTCGATCGGCGCTTCGATCGAGTCGGCCTGGACGATCCGGATGCCGTTGCCGAGGGTCACCTCGGTCGGGGTCATTTCGAACCCGATCAGCGGGCAGATCAGAACATCGGCTTCACGGATGTCGCGGGTCTGGACTTCAAGGCCGGCCAGAGCCTGCTCGACCCGGCTGATGTCCAGGGAAAACTCGGTGGTGCCTTCCCAGAGGGAGGTGATGAAGACGGCGATCATCTCCTCCGCCCGGCGGTTGGGCTCCGAGGGCACCGGAAGTCCGCGGGACTCCAGGTAAGGGGCGGCAACCTCGGAGGAGGCGACCGCTCCACGCGCGGGCCCGTACGAAGGCAGTGACTTCAGCTCGTCGATGTGGCTGTTGATGAACCTCGAGGTCAGCGGCACGTACCTGTAGAAGTGAGAGCTGTCCCCGTTGTTCTCGGCGACGTCGAAGGGGATCTCGTCACCGGTGGCCACCAGCGAGGTGAACCGGGTCGACGCTTCGGCTGCGAGCCGCTTCAAAGCCTCATCAAGAACTGGATCGTGCATGGTGAGTGGGATTTCCCTTCCCATGCCAAGCATCCTGCGGTTGCAGGAATCCATGCAGCCCGTGAATAGCCCGGAGCAGAGCCCTTCCCAACCATCCTTTTTTCAAGTGGGATGGGCGGGTTGAGCTAGGAGGCGGGGCGAAGCTCGCCGACTTGCAGGTGCCCCGCGAAGCTCGCCGACTGCAGTTAAGCCGATGCCGGGGCGGCGGTAGCCGACTCGGCGTCGAGCCAGCGGATGCCGTACTGCCTCATGTCGTCGATAAGAGGCACGAGGTCCTTGCCCTTCTCGGTGAGGGCGTAGGTGACGCGGGGTGGCACTTCGGGGAAGGTCTGCCGCTCGACGATGCCCGCTTCTTCGAGGGTTCGAAGGCGGAGGGAAAGGGTGCGGGGGCTTATGCCCTCAAGCGAGCGTTCCAGCTCACAGAAACGACGACTGTCGTTGGCCAGGTCGCGAATCACGAGCAGGGTCCACTTGCCGGAGATCACGTCTGCGGTGCGGCATACGGGGCAATGATCGTTGTCGATAGCGCTCATGGTCGAAGGTGACGGGTCACTTCAACAAGTATAGGCATATGGCTTCACTTACTGAAGTGAATTGCCACCAATGACAAGCGTCATTCCCGCGCCCAAAGCCAGAAATGGCGCCAAGGGCAGAGTCGTCTGGGAGGGCGGCAGGCGCTTGCCGAGCGACATCAGCACCCCGGCCAGACCGGCCAGCCCCAGGCCGACGGCGAGGGCCAGCCAGACCGACTCCTCCAGATAGAGGCCGATCACGGCGACCAGCTTCACGTCCCCCATGCCCATTCCTTCGGGTCGGATCATTGAAGCCAGGAGGAACGGAGCGGCCGCAAGGGCACCGGACAGGACGGCTTCGACTGCCCGATGTTCGTTCACGGCCAGACCCAGCCCGGCGGCTCCTGCCAGAGCGACCAGCCAGTTCGGGATTACCCGGCTTCGAAGGTCGGTCACGGATGCGACCGCGAGGGTGACGGCGAGGATGATCACGCTCCCAGCCTCCCGTCGAAATCCTCAACAGTGGCTCGACACCCGTAAAACCTCTGCAACAAGAAAGGCCGGCAAACGCCGGCCTTTCAGCAATACATACGGGGCCTCCAGGGCCGCGCTGGCGAGGATTTCCGCTGAAATGCCCGGTGATAGTGCTCTGGCACTTGAGCCGGGTATTTCAGCGGTACTGACGAAGCCAGCGTCGCCCGGGTGGCCTCAGATCAGGTTGCTTCGCGGAGCTTCTGTGCCTCTTGGAGCGACTGAAGCTTCTTCAGCGACTGGTTCTCGATCTGACGGATCCGCTCACGGGTCACATTGAAGGTACGCCCGACCTCGTCAAGGGTGCGGGGATGCTCGCCGCCGAGTCCGTAACGGAGCTCGAGTACGCGGCGCTCGCGGTAGGAGAGGTTCTCCAGCGATTCCTTCAGCGCTTCCTTGGTCAGCAGGTCAGCCGCACGATCAAACGGAGACTCGGCCTTCTCGTCGGCGATGAACTGGCCGAACTCGGACTCCTCTTCGTCACCGACCGGCTTCTCGAGCGAGACCGGGGACTGGGCGGAGCGCTTGATCGAGTCGACTTCCTCGGGATCGATGCCGGTTACTTCAGCAATCTCCTCCGGGGTGGGTTCACGGCCGAGCTCGGTCACGAGCTTGCGCTCGGCACGACCGATCTTGTTCAGCTTCTCGACAACGTGGACCGGGATACGAATCGTCCGGGCCTTGTCGGCCAGCGCACGGGCGATCGCCTGACGGATCCACCACGTCGCGTAGGTCGAAAACTTGAATCCCTTGCGGTAATCGAACTTCTCGGCCGCACGGACGAGCCCGAGGGTGCCTTCCTGGATCAGGTCGAGGAACGGCAGGCCCTGGTTGCGGTAGTTCTTCGCGATCGACACGACGAGGCGGAGGTTCGACTCGACCATCTTCTGCTTCGCATCGAGGTCGCCGCGTTCGATCCGCTTGGCGAGATCGACTTCTTCCTGGGCGGTCAGCAGGCGTACCTTGCCGATGTCCTTGAGGAAGAGCTGCAGCGAGTCGGTTGTCATGTCCGGCTTGAGGTCGAGCGCCTCCTTCTTGCGCCGGCGGCCACGACGGCCGTCGGACCGCTCGTTCTCGGCCGAAGCCTTCTGAGCCGGATCCACGTCTTCAACGAGCTCGATCCCCTGCTTCTCGATGTGACCGTAAAGGTCTTCGACGTCTGATTCGTCGAGATCGACCTCAGCCACGGCAGTGGCAACGTCACCGAAAGTGAGGACGCCGAGCTGCTGACCCCTTGTGACGAGGGTCTTTACTTCTTCTAGTTCCTGGAGTTCGGCTACAAGCATCTTGTCCCTATCTGGTATTCCCTGAGGCGGCGTTCAAACCTGTCTACCCGAAAAATGAGGGTTCGAGTGACAGTCAAATTGCGAATCACTCGTCAAGATCCGCGTTACTCCTTGTAGTCCTGGAGCAGGAAAAGCCGCCGCCGTCTGTAAGTGGTCAAACGAGTGTCCGGATAATAGCCGCTTCACTTAGTAAAGTCAAGGGGCTGCATTCCGGCTGCACTCCATACTCTAGGAACGCGGTCTGGCCTCATGAGTTGCACCAACTGTGACGAAAATCATCCGGAGCATCCAAACGATGCGCCCATTCCCCTATCCGAGCAGTGGAAGCACCTCCACTGGCTTCAGGCCTTCTGGACCCGGTCCTGGCGGGAGAACATCACCGGCCTCTCGGGAATGGTCGCCTACAACCTCATGCTGGCGATCTTTCCGTTCGTCTTTCTGGTTCTCTTCATCTTCTCGAGGGTCCTTCAGATCGACGGCGTCGAGGCCGGCATAGTCGAGGATCTCCAGCGACTCTTCCCAAGTGCCGGGTCGGACACCCTGAATGACGTCACCTCGGCGATCCGCAACAACTCCGCCACCCTCGGAATCGCCGCCGTGATCGGCTCTTTGTGGATCGGCGCTTCCTTCTGGGGAGCAATGGACACGGCCTTCTGCCGGATCTACCACGTCCAGTGCCGCGGCTGGTGGGAACAGAAGCGGTTTTCCCTTGGGATGCTGCTGGTCGTGACGATCTTCCTGCTGGGCAGCGTTCTTCTGCCAGCCCTGGAAGGCGCGCTGATCCGGCAGACCGACAACCTGCCGTTCGGGCTGAACGAGGTCCAGAACCTTGACAGCGCGGTCGTACTGGCGATCACCATCGCTCTCAACTTCACGGTCGCCGCGGTGATCTACTGGGCGGTGCCGAAGGGCCACATGAAGTGGCGCGCGGTCTGGCCGGGAGCCATGTTCACCACCTTCGTGGCGTTGGTCGCAAACTGGCTCTTCCCGATCTACCTGACCAACGTCTCCACCCTCAACCGCTTCGGATCGACGATCGGTTTCATCCTGATCGCCCTGTTCTGGTTCTACCTGGTCGCCCTGACCATGCTCGCCGGGGCTGTGATCAACTCGCTCAGGCACGAGTACTACGACACGGGGCGCCTCCCCTACGGGATCCTCAGCCGCGCCCAGCTTCTGGCCAGGCTTCAGGAGGAAGAGGAGAAGGCTTCCTATGCCGGCATGGCTGAGCCATACCGGTCCCTGATGCTCGGCAAGCCCTGGCCAAAAGAGGAAGCCTCACCCGAAGAACCGGGGGATGACGCCGAGACCAAGGTGATCCCGCTGCGACGGCGCAACAAGCAGTAGCCGATGAGCGTGCGAATCGAGCTGATGCCGGATCCCGTCCGGCGCGGACTGGCCAGTCACGGCGGCATCACCTGCGAGCAGGAAGCCCTGATCACGGTTGACCGGGAAACCCTGGCCGGCATCTGGACCCCCTCCACCCTCGAACTGCTGGCCCGGTTCTACTGGCGATACATCGAACGACGCACGTTCGGGCTGATCCGCGTGAAGTACACCGGGGAGGCCCAGACCGTGGCCCTCTTCGGCAGGCTTCCCCTGCTTCGATTCCGGCCGCCGGAGTTTGTGACGGGTGGCGAGCAGGCCTCGGTCAAATGGCCGATCGACCGCGGACTTCTGGTCGCGAAAGACGGCGAAGGTCAGGGGTTCCTCCGGATCTCGGTGCTGCGCAGTGAAGAGCACGATCCCGAGTGTCCGACGATCCGCGTCTCCTCGACTGTCTCGAACTTCTACCCGTGGATAAGGGGTACCGGACGTTTCGCCCGTCTCGGGACCTGGCTCTATTCGCAGACCCAGTTGCGGGTCCACATCGCGGTCACCAGGGGATTCCTCGCCTCACTGGAGGACCTGCCGGATGAAGTGATCCGGCGAGGCGTCACTCCGGGCTCGGCCTAGGCCTCCGCGGCCATCATCGCCGCCGCCTTTTTCATCGTCTCCCGCAGCGGCGCGGGGTCGACCCCCAGCAGTTCCATCCCGCCAGGTTCGGTGACGATGGTCTCGGTCGAAAGCCCCTCCACCAATGGCTTTGCCACCCCTACGTCAACTGGCGTCACGAGGCCCAGCCAGAGCGCGGAGAGCTTCGGGGTCAGCAGTGGCACTCCAAGCCGAAGCGGCGGTCGCTTGCCAAGCGCATGAGCCATCTCGTCCATCATCCCGCCGTAAGTGGTCACGTCCGGGCCTCCGATCTGGATCTCCCGGCTTCCTTCCAGTTCGAGCGCCCGGGCCAGGCACTCGATCACGTCGTCGATTCCGATCGGCTGGGTTTTCGTGTCGGTCCAGCGGGGGGTGATCATCATCGGCAGTCGCCGGACCAGGTAGTAGATGGTGCGGAAAGATTCGCTTCCGGACCCGACCACCACCGCGGCTCGAAGGTAGGTCAGGTCAACACCGGTCGAGGCGAGGGCGGTGGCTGTCTCGTGTCTCGACTGCAGGTGGCGCGAGCCCCCCTCGCCCAGTCCTCCCAGATAGATGATTCGCTCGACTCCGACCTCTGCCGCAGCCTCGGCGAAGTTGCGAGCCGCTTCGAGGTCCGTCTCGGCGAAGTCGCCGTCTGCTCCGCGGCCCATCGAGTGGACCAGGTAATAGGCAACCCGGACTCCAGATAGGGGCCATCGCAGGGAGTCGCGGTCGAGTACGTCACCGCGCACGACCTCGCATCCCGCCGATTCCAGGTCGGTGGCCTTGGCGGGGTTGCGGGCGAGGCACCTCGTGGGTATTCCGGCGCCGGTCAGTCTTTCGGCCAGCAGGCGGCCGATATACCCGGTGGAACCGGCTATGAGGACCGGATCAGCCGTAGAGCCCGCCTGTGACTTCACGGAGCTTGGCCCGGTCGTGGCGGGCCCCTACCTTGCGGACGGTGCCCGAACGTGAACGCATGATCAGTGATTCGGTGGTCGCCCAGCCCTTGTGGCGCCTGACGCCGTCAAGCAGGTCTCCGTCGGTGACTCCGGTTGCAGCGAAGAAGACGTCATCCCCCGAGACCAGATCGTTTGCGGTCAGTACCCGGTCGAGGTCATAGCCGGCATCGATTGCCGCCTGCCGTTCCTCGTCGTTGCGGGGCCAGAGCTTGCCGATGATCTCGCCACCGAGGCACTTGATCGCCGAGGCGGCGAGAACGCCTTCGGGAGTCCCGCCGATGCCCCAGAGCAGGTCGATGCCCGTGTCCTCGGACACGGCCAGCAGGGCCGCCTGAACGTCACCATCGGTGATGAAGCGGATCGTGGCGCCGGCTTCGCGGATCTCCTTGACGGTCTCCTCGTGGCGGGGCCGGTCGAGAATGGTGAGGGTGACTTCTTCAGCTCCCCCGCCTTTGCGCTCGCCGATCTTGCGGATGACCTCGCCGATTGGCTCGTCGAAGCTGAGAAGGTCGGCGAATTCGGAAGCGCAGGCCATCTTTTCCATGTACACGCAGGGACCGGGGTCAAACATCGTGCCCCGCTCGGACAGGGCGATCACGGCAAGGGCGCCACCGAAGCCGCGAGCGGTGAGCGTGGTGCCCTCGAGGGGGTCCACCGCGATGTCGACGACCGGCGGGCTGCCGTCGCCGATCTTCTCGCCGTTGTAGAGCATCGGCGCTTCGTCCTTCTCGCCTTCGCCGATGACGACGAGGCCGTCCATCGGGACCGTGTCGAGCAGGATGCGCATCGCGTCAACCGCGGCGCCGTCAGCTGCGTTCTTGTCTCCCCTACCAATCCACCGGGAGGCGGCCAGGGCCGCCGACTCGGTGACGCGAACCAGCTCCAGAGCGAGGTTGCGGTCGGGCTTTGATCCGGATCGAACGTCCTGCGAAATAACACCCATGGGCGGGAGGCTACTGGCCTGAGGAAATTTCCGGAGACCCCTCGAAGGTGACTGCAACAAGTCCGGGATATGCTGCGGCGCATGGCGAGCAATCGATGGGGTCTGACCCTCCCCTTGCCCGGGGTCTCACTTGCCGATACCAAGCAGTTCGTACAGCTGGCGGAGGCCGAGGGATACACCGACCTCTGGACCGGCGAGACGGGCGGTCCCGACGGCTTCACTCCGCTTGCGTTGAGCGCGGCCTGGACCGAGAATGTCCGTCTGGGAACAGGGATTGTCGGCGTCTTCCAGCGCGGTCCCGCCTTGCTCGCCCAGCAGGCAGCCGCCCTGACCGACGCCTCTTCCGGCCGCTTTGCCCTGGGCATCGGCGCATCCTCGGACCGCATGGTCGAAGGCTGGAACCAGATCCCCTTCGTCAAGCCTCTCAGCAAGGTGGAGCAGACGGTCGACTTCCTGCGGGTCGCGCTTGCCGGCGAGCGCACTGACACCGGTTTCAAGCTGGAGACCGCGCCGGCCTACGAAACGCCGATCATCCTCGCTGCGTTGCGAGGGAAGATGCTCGAGCTTGCGGTGAACAAGGCCGACGGCGCGTTCACGAACTTCCTGCCGCTAGGTGGACTGCCGAAGGTCACCCAGGGCATAGACGGCGCAGGGAACGACTTCGAACTGCTTTGCCGCTTTTTCTGCATTCCCGGGGAGAAGGAGCAGGTCGAGGGACTTGCCCGCTTCATGTTCTCCAGCTACATCACGGTCCCGGTCTACGCCAACTTCTTCCGCTGGCTCGGTTACGGGGATGAGATCGAGCCGATGGTGCAGGCATGGAACAACAAGGACCGCCAGGGTGCTGCCGCGGCGGCCCCGTGGGAGCTGATCGAGGACACATTCCTCCTCGGGTCACCAGAACAGATCCGTGAGCGCCTCGACGCCTATGTCGACGGAGGGATCACCCTGCCGGTGATCACCACAATCACCACCCCGGACAATCACGCCGGCCTGATCAAGGCCCTGGCACCCTAGGCAGGGTCAGCCGGTCCCCTCCGATTCCGGATCCCGCCAGACCTGCTTCTCCCAGGGCGGTGTGACCGGCTCGAATCTGGCCGCTCTGGCCAAAGGTCCGCCCTTGACGGTCTCCAATGGAACCAGTCTGACGCTTCCGGCGGGGGTCCAGGCCGGGTATTCGTCGGTGCCGAGCTCCCCGTCCACGTTTCCGGCGTGGCTGCCTCCCGCAATCAGGTACCTGCCGGTGACCTCTCCCCATCCGCCGGGCTCGCGCAGGCCCGCAACCTCGGCGGCATCGGTCAAGACTCCCCAGCCCATGTCGGACCCCCAGTTGGCCACCGATCGGCCATGGTTGTAGCCGGAGTGGGACGAAGCCCGCTGGCTCACATCTCCGTCCGGCCCCACCCGGATCTGGATCGACTCCCAGTCATGCGGGTGGTAGCCCTTTTCCTCGAGCACGGGCACTCCACGGAGCGACGCACTCTCCGGGTAGTAGGCCCAGTACTGAACGTAGGCCGCCCCGGATTTCCGGATCACCCGCGTGAACAGCGTCACCGGTTCGCCGGCCGTCGATTCGCCGACCCGGCCGCTGCCCGGACTCTCGGCACAGTAAGGAGACCGGCAGGTCCGGAAGTCGACCGGCAGGCCGAGCATGTCACTCCCATACATCAGGGTCGGCGTCCCGGCCCGGACCAGTTCGGCCAGTTCGGGACCATAGGCCGCCTCCAGGGAACCCTCTCCGGCGCAACTCCCGGAAAGCGAGGCGGCGCAGAGCAAGCTCCTCGAGATCGAGTGGGCAAGGGAGACGGCAGGCACCCTCACTCCCGCGTAGGTCAGGGTGGCCATCAGTACCGCCATCAGGGTCAGCAGACCAACCCACTCGACCGTGGACTGACCCCGGGTGGAAGAGGCTCCTCGCTTCATGCTCCGAGCTTTGCGACCGTCGGGTCACCGGTGTTGCGAGGTTCGCAACGATTGTGTGAATGAAGCAGCCAGACTTCCGCCGGTCGAAGGTAGAGTCAGGTCATGGCTGACCGCAAACAGACATCCTCTCCCCTGCCGGCCGCCCAGAAGAAGGAGGTCCAGTGGAAGTTCTGGGTCTTTGGCATCGCGATCCTCCTGATGCTGATCGTCTTCCTCCAGAACTCACAGGAAGTCGCCTTCAAGTTCCTCTTCATCGTTGACACCTCGGCCCCGCTGGTCGTGTTGCTGCTGGTCGCGGCCGCGGTTGGCGCAGTAATCGGATACACGGCCCCGATACTCCGTCGGCACCGACACCAGACCCGCAAGGAATACGGCAAGAACTGAAGTCGCTTTGTCTCTCCCGGTCATCGAACCGGTCCGCCTCGAAGGTGATCGGGTCGTTCTTGAACCAATCCGACCGGACCATCGGGAGGGCCTCTGGGAGGCAGCCCAGGCACCCGAGATCTGGAAGTGGCTGGTGCACCTCACCGACAGCCGGGAGCTCTTCGACAGCTGGGTGGATGAAGGGATCGACTCCTGGGTCGAAGGCGATCGCAAGTGCTTCGTCACGTGCTCCAGGAAGTCGGGCCAGATTCTCGGTTCCACCAGCTTTCTCAGCTATCGCCCCGCCGATGACGTGGTCGAGATCGGCTACACCTGGCTGAACCCCGCTGCCTGGGGGACTGGCGCCAACGTCGAAGCGAAGCTGCTGATGATCGGCCATGCCTTCGCCGTGCTCGGCTGTGCCCGTGTCGAATTCAAGACCGATGCCCGCAACGAACGGTCGCGGGCAGCGCTTGCGGCGATCCCGGCGCAATTCGAGGGGGTGCTACGGAATCACATGATGGTCTTCGGAGTCGGACGGCGGGATTCGGCCTATTTCAGCGTGATCGACAGCGAGTGGCCCGAGGTCAGGAGAAACCTTGAGACCCGTCTCGCGGGAGGCGGCTGAGGGTCAAATCTCGCCAAGCCGGCGCCGCGCGATCTCGACCGCCTCAGGGTTGGAGTCGATCATGACGAAGCGGCGGTCGAGCTCCAGGCAGGCCGCTCCCAGGGTTCCCGACCCACAGAACGGATCGAGGCAGAGATCACCAGGACGGGTCGAAGCGGTAACCATGCGCCGGACGATTCCGACCGGCTTCTGGGTCGGGTAGCCGGTCTTCTCTGACCCGTTGGTGGGCACGATCGTGTGCCACCAGACATCGGTCGGGAGTTTTCCCTTCTCGGCCTTCTCGGGAGTAACCAGGCCTGGCGCCATGTACGGCTCGCGGTCGACCTCGGTCGAGTCAAAGAAGTAACGGGCCGGGTCCTTCACATAAACGAGGATCGTGTCGTGCTTGGCCGGCCACCTTCGCTTCGACTTGCCGCCGTAGTCGTAGGCCCAGATGATCTCGTTGAGAAAGCACTCCCTCCCGAAGATCCCGTCCAGCGCCACTTTCACGTAGTGGGCCTCCCGGTAGTCGATGTGGAGATAGAGAGTCCCGGTCTCGTTCAGCAACCGGTGAATCTCCCTCAACCGCGGCTCCAGGAAGTCAGAAAAGTCTTCGAAGACGTCGGCGTACGAAGTCGAGCCGGTGGCCTCGGTTCGGTACCGGCGCCCTCCGAAACCGGTCCGGTCCCCCTCCTCATCGGCCACGGTCTTCACCGACCGACGCGACTGGTCCTTCCCCGTATTGAAAGGAGGATCCGCATAAACCATCTGAAAAGCCCCGTCCTCCATCCCGGACATCAACTCAAGATTGTCCCCCAACAGAATCTGATCACCCGAGCTCACCAGATCAATCTACTTCCGACCCCTAGCGGGTGGATGTCAGGGGCCTCCGGGGCGGGGCTGCCGAGGAATAAGGCCGGCAATGGCCGCGATCGTACTTTGGTACTTGAGCTGTCGTTGCCGGCCGTTGACGAAGGTCAGCGTCGTCCCGGTGGTTCCTGACGCCGCCCGGGCCTAAAGATTGCCCAACTCGGCGACTATGTCCTGAACGGTCTGCTTCGCGTCACCGAAGACCATGGAGGTCTTCTCGTTGTAGAAGAGATCGTTGTCGATCCCGGCGAAGCCGGCGCTCATCGAGCGTTTGAGCACGAGTACCTGCTGGGCTTCGTCTACCTCGATGATCGGCATGCCGTAGATCGGACTTGATTCGTCCGTCTTCGCGGCCGGGTTGGTGACGTCGTTCGCGCCGATCACGACACAGACGTCGGTCTGCGGCAGCTCGGGGTTGATCTCGTCCATCTCCTTGAGCTGGTCATAGGGCACGTCGGCCTCGGCGAGCAGCACGTTCATGTGGCCGGGCATGCGGCCTGCGACCGGATGGATCGCGTAGTTGACGGTGACACCCTTCTTGTTCAGCTCGTCGGCCATTTCCTTGACCGTGTGCTGTGCCTGGGCAACGGCGAGACCGTAACCGGGAACGACCACGACCGAGTCGGCGTAGGCGAGCTGGATGGCGGCGTCCTGGGCGGTCATCGAACGGTAGGGGCGCTGTTCGCCGTCTCCTCCACCACCGGCTGCGGGCGAACCGAAACCGGCAAACAGGATGTTTGCGACGGAACGGTTCATCGCGGTCGCCATCTCGAGGGTGAGGATGGTGCCGGAGGATCCGACCAGGGTGCCGGCGACGATCAGTGCGGTGTTGTCGAGCGCGATACCGGCGGCGGCTGCGGAGAGGCCGGTGAAAGCGTTCAGCAGCGAGATCACGACCGGCATGTCGGCTCCACCGATCGGCATCACGACACCGACTCCGAGCAGTGCCGCAACGACCAGCATCGCAATGAAGACCGGCTGGTCAAGGTCCATGTACTCGTTGTTGATCCCGAGGTAAACGCCGCCGACGACGAGAGCAATCAGCAGAACGGCGTTGATGATCTTCTGGCCCGGCAGTGCGAGCGGCTGGCTCGGAATGAGTTCCTGAAGCTTGCCGAAAGCGACGTTGGATCCCCAGAAGGAGATCGATCCGATGACCATCGCTAGCAGGGTCGGAATCAGGACTTCTAGCGAGACGGAGGGTCCGGCGATCCGGGAGATGCCATCGGCTGCCGCTTCGGGCGACATGCCGTGAACGAGAGCGAATTCCTTGAGGTAGTTGGTCGCTTCCTCGCCCTGGTGGATCCAGTGCCTGTACTCGGACCAGGCGATCAGCGCGATGGCACCGCCGCCGAGGCCGTTGTAGAGCGCGACCATCTGCGGCATTTCGGTCATCTTGACCTTCTTCGAGGCGACCGCGCCGACGATCGTGCCGACGAGGATGCCAACGATGATGATTCCCCAGTTGCCGATGCCCTCAAGGGCGAGGGTGGTGGCGACGGCGATCGCCATGCCGACGGCGGCAACGGTATTTCCGCGACGGGCCGAAGTCGGGTGGGTGCCCAGCTTGATGCCGAAGATGAACAGCGAGAAGCTGATGATGTAGAGGATCGCGACGATCGATGAATCGGGCGCGAGCGCGGAAATGATCGGGCTCACGATCCGGCCTCCGTGGAGTCGGCAGCCTTCGATTCCTCAGCCGCAGCGGGCTCCGGCTTCTTTTTCTTGGGGCCGAACATCTCCAGCATGCGGTCGGTGACCATGAATCCACCGACGATGTTGATCGTGCCGAAGACGATCGCGATGAAGCCGATCAGTTCTCCGACGAAGTCATCGGCGTATCCGACGACGATCAGCCCGCCGAGAAGAACGATGCCGTGGATCGCATTGGTCTGCGACATGAGCGGCGTGTGCAGGGTGGTCGGAACCTTTGAAATCACCTCGAAGCCGACGAACACCGCCAGCACGAGGATGGTTATCTCGGTTACGAGGTCCATCAGCGGGCGGTCCTCTCTCCGCGAATCTCGCCCTCATGGGTGATGGTCGCGGCTTCGATGATGTCGTCCTCGAAGTTCAGGGTCAGGTTGCCATCCTCGGTAATCATCAGCCCAAGAAGGTTCTCGAGGTTCTTCGCGTAGAGCTGCGACGCGTGGCCGGGAAGCTCGGATGGAAGGTTGGTCGGACCGACGATCTTGACCCCGTCCTTCTCAACGGTCTGGCCGGGCTCGGTCAGTTCGCAATTGCCACCCGTTTCGGCGGCAAGGTCGAGGATGACTGAGCCGGGACCCATGTTGGCGACGCCCGCAGCGGTGATCAGCGTCGGTGCTGCGCGGCCGGGGATCGCGGCCGTGGTGATGATCACATCCTGCCTGGCAGCGTTCTCGTCGAGGGCGTCACGGACCTGCTGGTTTTCCTCATCCGTCAGGGGACGGGCGTAGCCGCCTTCGCCTTCTGCGTCGGGAATGAAGTCGAGTTCGAGCGGACGGCCGCCCAGCGAGGCGATCTGTTCCCAGGCGGCACGGCGAATGTCGAAGCCGGTCACTATCGCGCCCAGGCGCTTCGCGGTGGCCACAGCCTGGAGGCCGGCGACTCCCGCGCCGAGCACGAGCACCCGCACCGGGCGGATCGTTCCGGCGGCAGTCGTGAGCATCCCCCAGAAGCGACCGGACTCGCGGGCGGCCATAAGCGTCGCGGCGTAGCCGGCAGCCGTGGCCTGCGAAGAAAGGGCGTCCATCGCCTGGGCCCGGGTGGTCCGCGGGATCAGCTCCATCGCCAATGCGGTGACTCCGCCGGAGGCGAGCGCCTGGTTGGTCTCGGCCGAGGTAAGCGGAGCAAGGTGGCTGATCAGGTACTGGCCCTTGTTGAGTTCACCGATCTCGCTGGTGCTCAGCGGAGCAACGTGAAGGATCAGGTCGGAGACGAGAACGTCAGCGTGAGAGCCGACTTTCGCCCCCGCTTCCTCGTACTGGGAGTCCGGGTGGCCGGCACTGTCGCCCGCCCCGGTCTCGATGACGACCTCGACGCCCTCGTTCTTGAGCAGCGACTTGACTGACTCGGGAACCAGGGCTACCCGGTTTTCGCCTTCAGCAGTTTCTCTGGGTACACCGATCTTCATGGACAAGGCCGACTCAGATTATGGGAATTAGACGCGTCCGGCTTTTTGACCGGTCGATCAGTCCTGGGTGAGGGCAGCGAGGCGCTCGACCGTGTGCTTCATCTGGTCGACTTCGGGGTGAACCGGGGTCGCGATCAGACGATCGATCCCGTTCTCGCGGAACCGGTTGAGCCGCTCCGCGACCTCTTCTTCGGTGCCGATCAGGGATACAGCGTTGACCAGTTCGTCCGGCAGGGCCTTGAAGGCGCCTTCCTTGTCTCCGGACTGGAAGAGCTCCTGGACCTCGTCGGCGACCTCCCCGAAACCGAAGCGGTGGGAAAGATCGACGTAGAAGTTGGTCTTCTTCGATCCCATGCCACCGAGGTAGAGGACGAGACCCATGCGCACGACGTTGCGAGCGGCTTCGAGGTCACCGTCGATCGCGACCTGCACGGAGGGCGAGATCTCGAAGTCTTCGCGACTGCGGTTGCCTGCAGCCAGACCCTTCTCGATGTGCTCGCCCCAGGCCTCTTCGAACTTGTCGACGCTGAAGAAGATCGGGATCCAGCCGTCGGCGACTTCGGCGGCGATCTCGACCGAGCGACGTCCGATCGCACCGAGGAAGATCGGAATGTCGTTTCGGAGCGGCCGGAAGTTCAGCTTCAACGGCTTGCCTTGACCATCCGGAAGGGGTAGCTGATAGTGCTCGCCCTGATGGTCGAGCTTCTCCTCGCGGGCGATGATCTCACGGACGACCTCGACGTATTCCTTTGTCCGGCCCCACGGCTTCGAGTACGGGACGCCGTACCAGCCCTCGGAGACCTGCGGTCCCGACGGGCCGAAGCCGAACATGAATCGACCGTTCGACAGGTAGTCGATGGTGGCTCCCGCCATGGCGGCAGCAGCGGGGGGCCGGGCCGGGACCTGCATGATCGCGGCACCTAGGTTGATCTTCTCGGTCTGGGCTGCGAGCCAGGCAAGCACGCTCACACAGTCAGACCCGTATGACTCGGCTACCCACACCGACTCATAGCCGACGCTCTCGGCGAACTGAACCGCCTCGACCGCATCGTTTCCACGGGGTCCGATACCCCAGTACCCGAGATACAACCCAAGCTTCAGTGACATGGCGGCAGCCTAGCCGAAGTGAACAGACTGCGCGTTTGTACCGCGCCGGCCCTTCCTGCGCCGGGAGTGCCGACCAGTAACAATCACGCCGTGAACGAAACCGCGACCCGGATACTGCCGACCGAAGGACCTGGCGAGGGCCTTTCGGCGGTCGAAGCCGCCGAACGCCTCCGCGCGCTTGGCCCGGCTCAGCCTCACACGTCGCGATCCACCTCCAGCATTGTCGCTGGCAACGTCTTCACGCTCTTCAACCTGATCATCGGGATCTTCTTCATCCTGATCCTTTCGCTGAGCCTGTGGGCCGACGCGATTTTCGGGCTGATCGCGATCATCAACACCTGGATCGGCATCCGCCAGGAGCTGAAGGCCAAGGAGACCCTCGAGCGACTCGCGGTGCTGGTGGCACCTCGTGCAGAAGTAATCCGGGACGGGCAGTCCCTGGAGTTGCTGGCGGACGAGATCGTTCCCGGTGACCTGATCCGGCTTTCCCCCGGTGACCAGCTGGTAGCGGACGGAAAAGTGGTGACCTCGCGCGGACTGAACGTCGACGAGTCGATGCTGACCGGCGAGTCCGACCCGATCGGCAAGAGGGCGGGCGATGAGGCTCTATCCGGCAGCTTCGTGATCTCGGGTTCCGCATTCTGCGAGGTGACCGCGGTGCGCGAGGACAGCTACGCCGGCAAGCTGGCCGGCCAGGCCCGCGCGTTCAGGCATCCCCCGTCACCACTTCAGGAGGAGGTCAACCAGGTGATCCTGGTGTGCACCTGGGTCCTCCTCCCCCTTGCCGCCCTGCTGATCGGATCTCTGGTTGTACGCCAGGTCGAGCTGGTCGAGGCCGCCCAGACAGCTACGGCGGGGCTGATCACGCTGATTCCCGAAGGCCTGGTGCTGCTGATGAGCGTGACCTTCGCCGTGGCCGCCGTGAAGATGGCCCGCCGGGACACGCTGGTCCAGCAGATGAGCGCCACAGAGTCCCTGGCTTCGGTTGACACGATCTGCGTAGACAAGACGGGCACCCTGACCGACGGGGATCTGACTGTGGTCGAGGTGATCCCGGCCAGGGTCACGGATTCGAAGCTGGCCGCCCGCGAGCTCGGCCGGTACGCGGCAAGCGCCGGCGATCGCAACCTGACTCTGGAGGCGATCGCCGAGGAGTTCCCCGCGGAGGCCGAGCCGGTGGTCGGCGAGGTGGCCTTCTCTTCCGAGTGGAAGTGGAGCGCCCTGACCTTTGATGAAGGTGGTGCCCGCTACAGCCTTGTGCTTGGCGCGCCTGATCTCATGGTTTCTTCCGGCGCCCTGACCCTGGATCCGGACATGGCGGCCCGGCTCGAGGAGGAGACAGCCACCGGCCGCCGCGTGGTTGCCCTGAACCGAACCACCGCACCACTTCCTGCCTCGGGCGCGGAAGGACACCCGCCTGGCCTGGAGCTGGTGGCACTGGTGGTACTGCGAGAGAACCTGAGGCCCGGGGTCGAGGAGACCCTCGAGCTGATGCGGAGCGAGGACGTCGCCCTGAAGCTGATCTCCGGTGATGCCCGGGCGACCGTTACTGCTGTAGCCGCGGCGGTCGGAATACCCACCGACGCCGGTGTGATCGAGGGTCCTGACCTGCCGGAGGACGAGGAAGCGCTAGCCGAGGTGGCAGCCGCGAACACGATCTTCTGCCGGATCCGGCCGGAGCAGAAGCGCCAGCTGGTTTCGGCCCTGGCTGCCTCTGGCGCCTACACCGCGATGATCGGCGACGGAGTCAATGACGTGCCAGCCCTGAAGAGCGCCCGCATGGCGGTCGCGATGGGGTCAGGAAGTCAGGTCACCAAGAGTGTCGCCGACGTCGTCCTGCTCAAGGACCAGTTCAGCCGCCTGCCGGAAGCGATCGCCGAAGGCCGCCGCATCGCCCGCAACATCCACCGGCTGGGGCGCCTCTACCTGACCAAGTCGGTTTACGCGGCGGCCCTGATCCTGCTGGTCTCGGTGCCTGGCTTCGCGTTCCCGTTCCTGCCGAGGCATCTGACCCTGGCCGCCTTCCTCACCATCGGCATTCCTTCGTTCGTGCTGGCGCTCGCCCCCTCCGACGGTCCGCTCTACCGTGGTCGTCTGCTTCGGGCGCTCGGGGCCTTCGCCCTCCCAGCCGGCCTGGCCACAGCCCTCGCCTCGATCCTGTCTTTCTTCCTTGTCGACGTGGTGTTCGGAGGCGGAATCGAAGAGGGCCGGACCGCCGCGACCACGACCCTGATCATCCTCGGACTCTGTTTCGTTTTGCTGCTGGAGCGCGGCCCGGGCCGTGAACACATCGCTATCCAGAGCTACATGCTGGCGATGGTCGCCGGACTCGGTGCGCTGTTCGCCGGGATCCTCGCGGTGCCGCAGCTGAGGGACTTCTTCGAGATGACGATGCTGGGAGCGCCCCAGTGGTTCATCGCGATGCTGGTCGCGGCGCTCGGACTGGTTGCGGCGAGCCTGATGTGGAGGCTCCCCCAGATCCAGGCCTGGGAAGTGCCTGACGAGTCGGCCTTCCCGCCCTTCGAGAGAAACCATCCGGGAGCCCCCACCCAGTCACCACTCCCAAAGGAAGACGGCAAGGGCACCGGGGACACCGGCGCCTCCTCGCAACCGGAGGAGCCGGAAACAGAAGTGATCCCGGCAGAAGCTGACCTCCTTAACAAAGACGACTAGAAGGCCCGGCGAAGACCAGCCCGACTGCGGTTAAGCCTCTTCGCAGGAGCCGTCCGCGTTCAGCGACTGGTAGATCCCTTCGGAAACCGCGTTCAGTGCCCGGGCCACGGTTTCAGCGTCTTCTTCGTCGATCAGGTCGATGAAACTTTCGCGAAAGACCTTTTCCCGCACGGGCATCATTCGGGCGAGCGTCTCTCGCCCTTCTTCGGTGATTACCAGAAAGGTGCCGCGTCGATCGGAGGGACAGTAGGTGCGTTCGACCAGGCCGGCCTTCTCGATCCTGTCGACGAGGCGGGTCAGTCCGCTCTTGGTCACGTTGACCTTGCAGAGCAGGTCGCGGGGGCGGCTCGGATCCTGGTTCTCGCTCAGCGCCCGCAGCACCCCGTAGAAGCCGAGGTCTGGCAACCCGGCCTCGGCGAGTTCTTTCTCGAACCTCTCCGAAATCAGCAGATAGGTGGAACGCATCGCCGTAAATGCCGCTTCATGAGCGGAATCCGCTGGAGCGATGAGGGTTTCTTCTGTCGCCATTGACTGCGCCATGGGAAGAATTGTATCGCACTTAGTTGACAGCGCAACTAAATCTGCTACGGTGTCGGCAAGACAGTTGCTCACGCAACAATTGACCAAGCAACCAAGACACAATCGTCACAACCAGGAGCAGAACATGAGCACCATTGAACAGGCAGTACGGATCGAAACCGGCACCTACGGCATCGACCCGGTCCACACCCAGGTCGGCTTCGAGGTAAAACACCTCGGCATTTCCACCTTCCGTGGCAGCTTCGGCGGCTTCGAGGGCACCATCACCGTCGGCGAGGAAGGGATCGCGGCAATCGAGGGTTCAATCGACGTCTCGTCGGTGAGCGTTCCGGAAGAGCAGCTGATCGGTCACCTTCTCAGCCCCGACTTCTTCGACGCCGAGAACCACCCGAAGGGTACTTTCGTCTCGACCGCCGTGAACAAGGTCGACGGAGAGAACTACGAGGTTTCCGGTGACCTGACCCTCCGTGGTGTCACCAACCAGGTCACCCTCGAGGTCGTGGTCGAAGGTGCCGGTATCGGCATGGACGGCAGCTCGGTCCTCAGCCTCAACGCCGATGGCGAGCTGAACCGCAACGACTACGGCATCTCCTGGGGAGCGACCCTCGACAACGGCGCCGCCGTCGTGGCCGAGAAGGTACGCCTCGTCCTCACCGTCGAGGCCGTCAAGGCAGGCGAGTAGTCATGAAGGTCCTGACGATCTCCGGCTCACTGCGGGAAGAAGCGTTCTCGACCAGGCTCGCCGAGGCGGCAGCCGGGCTGGCCCCGGAGGGCGTCGAGCTCAGCCGTTACGAGGGTCTCGAGGAAATCCCCGGATTCAACGCTGACCTCGAGTCGGCGGTGCCGGCGGCCGTCGAGGACCTTCGGGAAAAGATCGAAGACGCCGACGCGCTGCTGATCATCACTCCGGAGTACAACGCCGGGGTGCCGGGTCAGCTGAAGAATGCGATCGACTGGGCATCCCGCCCTCACGGCGAGTCGGCCCTGGCCGGCAAGCCCGCGGCTGTGCTCTCATCGAGCCCGATGCCGTTCGGCGCGATCTGGGCGAACCAGCAGATCCGCAAGGCGTTCACGATCACCGGCACGCCGACGGTCGAGCGTGAACTCGCGATCGGCAAGATCGACGAGAAGATCGACGACGAGAACCGGCTGACCGACGAGTCGGCTCGCAACGATCTGATCGCCCTACTGGCGGAACTGAACGAGCTGGTCGCCGTAATCGCCGACCAGGCTGACGAGGCTGTCCCTGCCTGAGCCCGGCGCGATAATCCCGGCATGAGCCGGACCGACCGCCCGCCACCCGCATGTGACATCGCGGTGGCGGGCGGCGGCATTCTCGGGCTGGCGACCGCCAGGGAACTCGCGCTGCGGGAGCCTGAAGCCCGGATCTGCCTGCTCGAGGCCGAGCCGCGGCTGGCTGCCCACCAGTCCTCCCACAACTCCGGCGTTGTCCACGCAGGCGTCTACTACGCGCCCGGGTCGTTGCGAGCGAGGCTCTGCGTCGAAGGGGCCGCGAGCCTGAAGGAGTACTGCATCGAACGAGGCCTGCCCTGGCGCCAGAGCGGCAAATTGATCGTCGCATCGGACGCCCGGGGGCTGCCCCGGCTCGATGAACTCGAAAGGCGGGCCAACCTGAACGGCGTTCCCGGGATTGCGCGGCTCGGGCCAGATGAAATCGTCGAAGTCGAACCGGAAGCGAGAGGTCTGGCCGGCCTTCACTCCCCCGCCACCGCGGTCACCGACTTTGCTGCGGTGGCAGCATCATTCGCGGATGACCTGGAGGCATCCGGCGGCAGCATCCACGTCGGCGCCGGGGTTACGGGAGCCAGTGATGCCGGCACCGGGGGAGTCCGGATCTCCACGACCGGGGGCACAGTTATCTGCGAGCGGGCGGTCTTCTGTGCAGGACTTCAGTCCGACCGACTGGCCCGCTCGATGGGAGGCTCTCCAGAGCCCGTGATCGTGCCGGTGCGAGGTGGTTATCTGAAAGTTCGAGCTGGCAGGGAAAACCTGGTCAGGGGCAACGTCTACCCCGTCCCCGACCCGGAGCTCCCTTTCCTCGGCGCCCACCTCACAAGGACCTTCGACGGGTCACTCCTGATCGGTCCGACCGCGATGATCGTCGCCTCCCGCAATGCCTATCGGCTGACCGCTGTCGACCGCCGGGACCTCGGAGGTACAGTCCGCTGGCCTGGAACCTGGAAGCTGATGCGGAGACACTGGCGCTCGACCGTCAACGAGGCAGCCAACTCGATCCGCCCGTCAAGGCTGGTCTTGGAGGCCGCCCGGATGGTCCCCGCACTGACCTGGGCAGACGTCGAACCCGGCCCTGCCGGGGTCCGGGCACAGGCCCTCGACCGCGAAGGCATGCTGATCGAGGACTTCCTGATCGAGAATCTCGGCAACACGACGCATGTCCGGAACGCGCCCTCCCCGGCGGCCACGTCTTCGCTTGCCCTGGCGTCGCTGATCGCCGACCAGGTTCTTTAGGGAACCTGAAACAAGCGATATAAAATTCACGACATGAATGACACCCTGACATGCCCCAAATGCGCATCCGCGATGCGCTCATACGAACGTAATCAGGTGGTCGTCGACCAATGTTCCGGCTGTGGCGGACTCTTCCTCGACCGCGGCGAACTCGAACGCCTGGTCGAGGCCGAAAGCCACTTCTACAGCAAGACGGAACAACCGCCCGCCCATCAGGCTCCACCGCCGCATCAGGAGCGTCGCTATGACGACGACCGCGGCTATCGGGATGACCGCGGGTACAAGGGCAAGAAGAAAAAGAGCAAGAAGAGTTTCCTCGAAGACTTCCTCGAATTCTGAGTCCCTACCGGTCAGGTAGGGCGTGGGGCGGGGGTGCTCGAAAAAAGATCTCGCTTCGCTCACTATCCATCTTTTTCCGAGCACCCCCGCCCCACGCCAAACTCCCAACCGCAAGACACTCGAGACTGGTCTTCTCTGAGCACCAGAGGGTGGTTCCTGCGGGCCGCCCGGGGGCAGCAGCCTTAACGAGAAAGGCCCGGCCCGCGAAGCGGACCGGGCCTTTCGAGTAACAGGTTGCTGATGCGTGGCTTAGCTCAGGCGTTCTACGAGCATTGCTTCGCCCTGCCCGCCGGCTACGCACATGGTCTCGATGCCGAACTGATGGTCATCGGTCTCCATGACGTTGAGCAGGGTGCCCATGATGCGGGCACCGGTCATGCCGAAGGGGTGACCGAGGGCGATCGCTCCACCGTGGGTGTTGAGCTTGTCCATCGGGATTCCGACTTCCTCGCTGATCGGGATCACCTGGGCGGCGAACGCCTCGTTCAACTCGACGGTGTCGATGTCGTTGATGGTCATGCCAGCGCGATCGAGGAGCTTCTTGACGGCCCAGATCGGGGCGACGCCCATCTTCTCGGGCTCGTTGCCGGCGGTAGCGGAGGTGATGATCTTCGCGCGCGGGGTCAGGCCGAGTTCCTTGGCCTTGGTGTCACTCATGATCAGCACCGCAGCGGCGCCGTCATTCAGCGGGCAGGAGTTGCCGGCAGTGACGCCGCCTCCCCCGAAGGCCTCGGGCAGGCTGCCGAGCTTCTCGCGCATGTCGCCACCGTCGGCGCGGGGGCCGTCGTCCTTGCTGACCACGGTGCCGTCGGGCAGGGTGACCGGCACGATCTCGCGATCGAAGAAGCCGGACTCCTGTGAGGCAACGGCGAGGTGCTGCGAACGGAGGGCGTAGTCGTCCATCGCTTCGCGGCTGACGCCGTAATCGTTGGCGACGTTTACGGCGGTCAGGCCCATGTCGATGTAGACGTTCGGCTGACCGTTGTTGCCGATCAGGTTTTCGTTCTGGTCGTGCTCGCCAGCGGCGATCGAACCGGCGATCTCTGTGCGGGCGTTGAACTTCGAGACGAACTCGACGCCGGCAGCGATGTAGATGTCACCCTCGCCGTTCTTGACGGCGTTCGATGCGTGACGGATCGCGTCGAGGCTCGAGGCGCAGTACCGGGAAACGGTGACGCCGGTGGTCTCCTGGCCGAGCTTGTCGGAGAGCATCACGAGGATGCGGGCGAGGTTGTAGGCCTGTTCACCCTGCGGCATGCCGACGCCACAGAAGACCTCTTCCACTTCCTTGGGGTCGACGCCGGGGTTGCGCTCGAGGAGCTGGTCGATGACGAAAGCGCCGGTCTCGTCGGGGCGGAGCTGGGCGAGCGAGCCCTTGAAGGCGCGTCCGATCGGGGTGCGGACTGTGTCCACGATCACTGCTTCAGGCATGCGAAGTCGTTCTCCTTGGGGTTTATGTGGCTGAGGTGTGAGGGCACCGTGCCGGTGCATGACGGATAAATGCCACAGAACAGCGTATTGAACTGCGGAAATGCGGGACGGGTAGATTGGCGGACGATGAGTAATCAGCCCACCAGCAACCCAGGCCAGGGCGACGATCCGGAGGTGCCGATCAACACTCCCCCGAGCCGACCTCAGGCCCCTTCTCAGCCCGCTTCGGGGAGACCACAGCCTTCGGGCAGGCCCGCCCCCAGGCCTCCCCAGGCCGCCCCGGCGCAGCCATCCGAGGCAGCCGCCCGTGCCGCCCAGCTCGGCCAGCAGCCTTCCCGGTCCGCCCAGCAGCAGGCCGCCCAGAGCACCCAACGTCAGCCGGTTTCGCCTCCACTCGGGGTGCCACCCCGGACCACTGGTTCGCACGGGCGGCTTCCCGCCGCCCAGCAGCGGCAGCCGATCGACCTCGCGACCAGACTTGATGGTCAGCGTGGCTGGCTCGCCCAGCTCGAACGCTCGCTCAAGAAGCGGTCGATCATCGCCCTGATCCTCACCTGTCTTGCCGTGGGAGTGGGCGCAGCGGCGATCTACATCTCGCTTACCAAGAACGCTGACAGCGACCGCATCGATGCCCTCCAGACGAGAATCGAGGCGCTCGAGGCGGCGGCCGGGATCCCGTCGACGGATACGACGGTTCCCGAGGTCGGGGAACCTCTGCCGGAGACTGGCGTGACGCTGCCCGACGAGACGACAGTCCCGTCGACCGGCACTACCGGCGTCACGGATTCCTCTGGCGTCGCCATCCCACCTACCGGCGAGTAGACAGCCCCGATTGGCAGTACCGGAAGAACAGACAGTCCTCTACGAGGAACCTTCCTCCGGGGTTCGCCTGATCACGATCAATCGTCCGGCCGCGAGGAACTCGATCGGCCCGGTCGAGTCGCGTGCGCTGTTTGACTTCCTCGCCCGGTTCCGGGACGACGACGAGGCGAATGTTCTGGTCATCACCGGGGCCGGAACCGAAGCATTCTGTGCCGGGGCCGACCTCAAGGCGGTAGTGGCCATGTTCGATCCGGAATCGGAATTCGAACCCCTCTATGCCGGGTCGAACCCTGACGAGAGCCCGATCCCGCTCGAAGGGAACATCGGCCCGACCCGGTGGACCGGCATCAGCAAGCCGGTGATCGCCGCTGTGAACGGGGCCGCTTATGCGGGCGGCCTCGAATGGGCCTGCCTCGCCCACATCAGGATCGCCGATCAGCATGCCTCCTTCGGGGTCACCTGCCACCGCTGGAATGTCGGTCTGGGCGACGGGGGAACCCAGCGGCTGCCAAGGATGATCGGCATGTCGCGGGCGCTGGATCTGATCATCACCGGAAGGGTGATCGGCGCTCCGGAGGCGGAGAGGATCGGCCTGGTCAATGAGGTGACCGAGAGCGGGCGCTGTCTCGACCGGGCACTCGAGCTCGCCGCGGAGATCTCGGCCCTTCCCCAACCTGCTCTCAGGACCGACCTCGAAGCAGCACTGCGAGGGTTCGGCGAGCCTCTGGAGGCTGGTCTCGAGATCGAAAGGCAGCTCTTCAACAGCCTTCTGGACCAGCCGGAGATCCGTACCGGGGCAAGTGCCTTCGTCGATCGCGATCACCCCGACCGGGTTGCTGGCGCCCCGCCCCTCTATCCCCCTGGCGCCGCGTATGCCTTCGCCGAGAAGGTCCACCGCGGCCAGAGCGACAACCACGGCCGGGGCGATTTCATCGATCACCCCAGCAGGGTTGCCCGAATCACCGTTCGGCATGGCGGCGACGAGGAAGCCGAGGCCGCCGCGTACCTCCACGACACGGTCGAGAAGGGACGGGCGACCGATGAAGAGATCGAAGCCGCCTTCGGTCCCGCGATGAGGGATCTGGTTCTCGCCCTCGGGCAGGACCCGGCAATCAGTGATCGGGCCGAACGCCGGGCCGATCACCGGCACCGGGTGGCCGTCGCCGGCGAAACCGCCCGGCTCGTCTATCTCTCTGACCGCCTGGCCGGAATCGAAGCGATGATCGAAAGGCTCGAGTCCGGTGATGACCCGGCGGACCTCGAAACCGAGCGCCGCCTCAGCCTCTGGCGGGGAGATCTCGAAGCTCTCTCCGGGACCAGCCCTCCCCCGGCCCTGGTCGCTGAAATCCTCGACCGGCTCGACCGGATCGAGCGCCTGGTCGACTGACCTGCCGCCATTTCGGGGTTTCACAGAATCGCAACCTGCCGGGTGCTCCGGGGGCCTACCTTGGTGCCATGGAACGGATCGACAGAAGGGCAATGAGGGTCGCTTCCTCGGACAAGACCCCCAAGGCGGCAGCTGCGGTGGTGCTATCCGGATCCCTGCTCGGCGGAGCCGACAACGTCCAGGCGGTCTCACTGACCGCGGCAACCCTGGCCGTTGCCGAAGTGGCACGAAGTCGCTTTGGCGTGAAAGGCTTGCGCTCGAGTGGCACCCGCAGCTCCGAACAAAAGATCGATGGCCGAATCGGTTCGGCCGTCAGCCGCACCCCCTGAACCTCTCTCCCATAGGGGGTTCGGCACCCGTTTCAAAAGGCTGGTCACCTTCCGACGAATGGAAGTGATCAGCCTTTTTCATTCCGCCGTCTACACAGGCCTGCTGATCTGCGCTTTCGTCCTTGACGGACCCCAGCCCTACACCTTCATCCTGGGCTTGACCCACGGGATAATCTGGATCGGAATGTCGATCACCAGCATCATCGCCGTGCACTACAGGGTCATAAACCTGAGGCTGGCTCTGGCGATCGCCCTGCTTGGCTGCATCGCGCCCTTCTTCGGTTCTGTCGAATTCCTGAGGCAAAGCAGGCAGCGCCGACTCGCAGCGGAAGCTGTTCCTTCGTGAGTGGCCATCACCGGCTGGTCGTGACTGGAGCGGAGCTGGACGGCGAGACCGTTTCGCTGACCGCACTCGATGGCACGATCACGGCGATCGGCCCTGATGTCGCTGACCACACACCGGCCGATGAGACCCTCGACGCAGGTGGAGGCATGCTCTGCCCGTCGCTGGTCAACGGACACACCCATGCGGCGATGACCCTCTTCCGCGGCCACGGTGACGACCTCCCCCTCATGCGCTGGCTGCAGGAAGCGATCTGGCCGGTCGAGGCCAGGCTCGAAGAGGAGGACGTCTACTGGGGCACGAGGCTTGCCTGCCTGGAGATGATCCGGAGCGGCACCACCGGGTTCTGGGACATGTATTGGCAGCCGGTTGGCACCGCCCGTGCCGTAGAGGACGCCGGCCTTCGCGCTGTCATAGGTCCGCCCCTCTTCGATCCTCCCGACAAGCCGCTGGAAGACCGCAACCGTGAACTGGAGGAGCGGCTCGACCAGCTCGCGTCCTTCGGCGGAAACATCGCCACAGCAGTTGCTCCTCACGCGATCTATACGGTCGGCACCGCCAGCCTGGAGTATGCGGTCGGCCTCGCTTCCGAACGCGGGCTTCCGATTCACATCCACCTTTCCGAGACCGAAGGGGAGGTGCTGGACTGCGTGGAAGCCCACGGGATGCGCCCCGCCGCTTACCTCGACAGCCTCGGGATGCTGACGCCATCGACCACCCTGGCCCACGGGGTCTGGCTCGACCGCGAAGAGCTGGAGCTGATCGCCGACCGCGGAGCAACCGTGACCACCAATCCGGTCGCCAACATGAAGCTCGCTGTCGGAGGCTCCTTCCCCTACCCCGAAGCCCGCCGGGCTGGCGTGTCAATGGCGCTAGGCACCGACGGCGCCGGATCAAACAACTCGCTCGACCTGATGGCGGACCTGAAGACTTTCGCCCTGGTCCAGAGACACTCCGCGGTGGATGCGGAGGTGATTCCGATCGGGGAAGCGTGGGCAATTGCCACCGGCAGGCGTTCCGAACTGATCGGCAACCTTGGCCGGCCCGGAGTCCCGGCCTCCGACCCACTGACGGTGGGAGCGCCAGCTGACTTCCTGGTGCTGGACCCCGAGGCACCAGAGCTTTCGCTCGGCAACCCCACCTCGAACCTCGTGTATGCAGCCAGCGGTTCCGCGGTGAAGGACACGGTTATCAATGGTCGGGTCCTGATGCGGGATCGCCAGATCGAGGGCCAGGAGGAAGTCCTCATCCGCGCCCGCGAGCGCGCTGCCCGCCTCGGCCTCACCTAGGCCGTGCCTCGATCGAAGTGTCCGAATTCAGTCGTATAGAACGAAAAAGGTCACTTCGACGGGGATACGGAAATAAGCCAGGCGTGCAGAGGGGCCCGAGACGGGCCGCCCGGGATCTACAGGTAGCCCATCGGGTCCTGCGCGGCCCCGTTGATCCGGACTTCGAAGTGGAGATGCGGACCGGTGCTCGAACCGGTGTTGCCCGAGTAGCCGATGATCTGGCCCTGGTCAACTGACTGACCGGCAGATACCGCGAAACCGGACTGGTGGGCGTAGCAGGTGGAAAGCCCGCTGCCGTGGTCGACACAGGTGTAGTTGCCGTAGCCGCCGTTGTAGGAAGCCATGATCACGGTGCCACTGGCGGCGGCACGGATCGGGGTTCCTTCCGGCACGGAGATGTCAATCCCCTCGTGGTAGGTGGATCCGATACCGCCGGGCGAACTGCGCGGACCGAAGCCGGAAGTAACCGTGCCGCTGAGAGGCCAGATCAGGCCGGCGGCTGAAGGCGAGGTCATCGGGCCGGCGGGCAGCACGCTCACGCCGGAGGCAGCCGCGATCTGTTCAGCGATCTTCTGCTGGAGGTCGGCCTCGATGTCCTCGAGGTGTTCGACCTTGCTGTTGATCGTGTCGACCTTGGCCTGACGGGCGGCGCGGACGCTGGCCAGCTCGGCGGCCTGCGACTGGACAGCCTGGCGGGCGGTGGCCAGGTTCTTTTCCTCGGCCGCGATCTCGTTGCGGGCCGCTTCGATCGTGTCCTTGGCCTTCTTCAGCCGGACCACGACCGCTTCCTGCTGATCGCGCAGATCACGCACCCGGGTCACGATCGACTCGTTGCGGTTCTGGATCTGTTCGATGTAGCTTGAGGTCTCGATCAGGTCGCCGTAGCTCTTCGAGGTGAGGATCAGGTCCGACATGTCCGAGTCACCAGCCTTGTAGATGGCGACGATCCGGTCCTTGAGGACCCCGAGGGAGCGCTTCAGCCTGGCGGCGAGAATCTTCAGTTCACGGTAGGCGCGGTCGACCTGAGCCTGGGCCTGGTCAAGCTCGGCCTGCTTGGCGGCCAGACGGATTTCGGCATCGCGCTCTTCCGCTCTAAGCGCCGCCACCTGCGATTCGTAGTCATCAATCTGGGCGCTGAGGCTGGCGATTTCGTCGGTAAGAACGCCCTTCTTGTCGTTCTGTTCGGCGATTCTGGCCTGGGTGTCGTTCAGCTTGTCTTCGGTCGAAGCCGTGGCTGGACCCTGCCAGAAAACCAGCGCCAGAACGAGCACGAGGGCCGCGAAAGCCAGTAGCAGAGCGGCACGAAGCTGCTCGCGGCGGGCCCGGGACGGGCCGTTATCGAGGGGATTAGGGAGATGCACGTCGGGGAACTGTAAAGACATGCACACATTCGGGTACCTGGCCCCGGCCCATGCAAGCCGTTTTGCCGCGGGTGCGGGTCAATAGGATCGTCCGGTGGCTGAGGAAAGCGTTTCCGCGTCGCCCGTCCGGTTCGAGTCGGTAACCAAGCGATATCCCGATGCCGACTCGGTCGCGGTGGAGGACCTGACCTTCGAGGTGCCAGCCGGCGAGATCTGCGTGCTGGTCGGCCCCTCGGGTTGTGGAAAGACAACGGCCCTTCGAATGGTCAACCGGACAGTCGAGATGACTTCCGGCGACATCCTGATCGGGGAACGCTCGGTGAAGGAGGGTGACGCGGCCCGCCTGCGGCGGGAAATCGGCTACGTAATCCAGCAGATCGGGCTCTTCCCCCACCGGACGATCGCCCAGAACATCGGCACTGTCCCCGCCCTGCTCGGCTGGGACAAGGAACGGATCCGGGCGCGCTCGGCCGAACTCCTGGATCTGATCGGCCTCGACCCGGAATACGGCGACCGCTATCCCAGCCAGCTCTCCGGTGGCCAGCAGCAGCGGGTAGGGGTGGCCAGGGCGCTTGCGGTTGATCCTCCGGTGATGCTCATGGACGAGCCCTTTGGCGCAATAGACCCGATCAATCGCGGACGCCTCCAGAACGAATTCCTGAGGCTGCAGTCAGAGCTGCGGAAGACGATCCTCTTCGTTACCCACGACGTCGACGAGGCGATCAAGATGGGTGACCGGGTTGCGGTCCTGAAGAAGGGTGGCCAACTCGCCCAGTTCGCTACTCCGACCGAACTGCTGATGGAACCCGCGGATGACTTTGTCGAGGATTTTGTGGGTGCCGACCGCGCGCTCAAGCGCCTGGCCCTGATGAGGGTCCGGGACGTGGACCTCTGGACTGCCCCTCTCGCCCAGGCGGGCGATCCCTGCGAACCCGTGAGGACCGCGGTTTCCGCGGCAGAGGTTCCGTACGCGCTCCTCGTCGACGGCGAGCAGAGGCCGATTGGCTGGCTTTCGGAGCGGGACCTGGCCGGCGAGAAGGTTCCCTCCACCCCGGATTCAGCCGCCGACCCGCTCATCGATTCCGACTCGGTGCTCAGGGACGGTCTCGCCACCCTGCTCCAGAGCGGAGCCCTTTACGCACCGGTAATCGACGCAAGAGGTCGCCTGACCGGTGTTCTCTCGGTCGAGATCGTTTCCGACTTTCTCTCCTCCGGCAAAGCCGCCGAGTCCGAACTGGCGGCCACCGAGCGGCCCCATGATTGAACCGGCGACCAGCTTTGCGGCGATCGATCAGAGCTTCTTCACTGACCGCTCCGGGGGCGGGTGCATCCAGGAAAACAAGCTCTTCTGCCCCGGCTGGGTGGTCGACAATTACGACCGGTACGTCGATCCGACTCTCCAGCACCTGGTGCTCGTGGGCTCGGCCGTCGTCGGGGGATTCCTGATCGCATTCGCGCTGGCGATCCTCGCTCACCGCCACCGGTTCCTCCAGACCCCGTTCCTGGCCGGCACCGGGATCCTCTACACGATCCCCTCGATCAGCTTCTTCTTCCTGCTCCTGCCGATCACCGGACGCGGCCCTCTGACCGCGATCATCGCGCTCACCGCATTCAACCTCCAGATCATCTTCCGGAACATCACCAACGGGCTGCGGAACGTACCCCCGAACGTGACCGAGGCGGCCACCGGAATCGGCATGACCAGGTCACAGGTCCTCTGGCGGGTCGAGATCCCCCTCTCGATGCCGGAGATCATCGCCGGGCTTCGAATCGCCACCGTAAGCACTGTCGCCCTCGCCACGCTTGCAGTATTTGCCAACGGTGGCGGACTCGGCACCGAGATCGTCTCGGGATCGAACATCACCTTCAAGACCGGGATCATCGTCGCCGGTTCGATCGCGGTGATCATGGCGATCGTTTTCGACGGGGTCCTGCTCCTGACCGGCAAACTGCTCGCCCCCTGGCAGCGCAAGCGGGTGATCACATGATCGCCCCGGGAGTAGCCGGTCTGCCGATCGGCGCATTCGGGCTTTTCGGCGACGCTTTCAACTTCGTCTTCTCCGGGCGCGAAGCCGAGACCGGCGGCGTCACCGTCGGCGGGACCGGGCAGGTGATCGATCTCGCCACCACCCAGCTCGAGGTCACGGTCTTCGCGCTGGCCGTCGCGATCGTCCTCGCGATGCCAGTCGGTCTCTGGCTCGGTCATCGCCAGAAAGGTGAATTCCTCGCCGTCTCCGCCGGCAATGCCGGCCGGGCAATTCCGGAGCTGGCCCTGATCGCACTGATGGCCGCCGCGATCGGAGTCGGCATGGTGAACCTGGTGGTCGCCCTGGCGATTCTCGGCATCCCCCCGATCCTGACCAACACGTTCGTCGGGATCAGTCAGGTTGACCGGGCCTCGGTCGAAGCTGCGCGAGGGATGGGAATGACCGAGTTCGCGATCGTCCGCAAGGTGGAGTTGCCTCTGGCGGTTCCGACCATCATGGGCGGCGTCCGGACCGCCGGCATCAACATCATTGCCACGGCCACGATCGCTCCCCTGGCGGGAATCCTCACCCTCGGGGACTTCATCATCGCCCGCAACGTCTACGGCGACGCGGGGGTGCTTGCCGGCGCCGTTCTGGTCGCCCTGATGGCACTTGCACTCGAGGGAACCCTCGCCGCCATCCAGTGGGCGATGACCTCTCGCGGTCTCAAGCTGGAGCGTTCCTGAACCAATTTTGCTTGACCGCCCGACCGGGCGGATACGGTTTACCCAGACAGCCCACTTCCCCACCCAGTCAAGGAGAGAACGACAGATGCCCGTCAAGAAATTGCGCTACCTGCTCATGGTCGCGCTGTTGGCGATGGCCCTAGGCCTCGTCGCATGTGGATCGGACGATAGCTCGAGCGATGAAGCTCCGGCCGAGCCGACCGCTTCAGGCACCACCATCGAGGCCGATCCGGCCAATGGTGACACCCCAACCCTGACCATCGGCTCGAAGAACTTCACCGAGCAGATCGTGCTCGGCGAGATCTACGCCCAGGCGCTGGAGGCGGCCGGCTACAACGTCAAGACCGACCTCAACCTCGGTTCCGAGACCGTAGCCCTCGCCGCCCTCAAGAAGGGCGAGATTTCGGGCTATCCCGAATACATCTCGACTGCCCTTACCTCGTTCTACGACACGGCCCCCGAGGACGTACCGGGTGACGTGAATGGCGCCTACGAGATGGCCAAGCAGGATCTGGCAGGTGACGGGATCGAGGCGCTGCCTCCGACTCCGTTCGCGAGTGCCAACGCGGTTGGCCTGCTCACCTCGAAGGCCGAGGAGCTGGGCGTGACCCAGATCTCCGACCTCCAGGGCAAGAGCCAGGACCTCAGCCTCTATGGCTCGCCGGAATGCCGTCAGCGGATCGACTGTCTGCTGGGTCTCCAGGAGAATTACGGCCTCGAGTTCGAGTCGTTCACTCCGGTCGACATCGGCCTTCGTTACGAGGTTCTCGACAAGGGCCAGGCCGACCTCTCGATCGTGTTCACGACCGACGCCCAGCTCGGCCAGGGCGACAAGTACACGATCCTCGAGGACGACAAGGGAGTTCTCCCGGCCGGCAACGTGATGTTCCTGACCAAGCAGGAGACGATCGACAAGGCGGGCCCCGACTACGCCGCGACGATCGAACTGGTCCAGGAAGGCCTGACCGAGAAGGTCATGCAGGAGCTGGACGCCCGGGTTGATCTCGACAAGGAGCAGCCCGCGGATGTCGCGCGCGACTACCTCGTCGCCGGGGGATACATCGAGCAGTAAGAGGTTCCCGCCTTTATGGCGTGAATCGGGCCGGTCACCTCGGGGTGGCCGGCCCATTTTCATGGTCGGTCGAAGCCGCGCTCAGCGGCCGATGTGGAAACCGATCAGCGCCGGGATGCGGGCGACGAGCGCGCTGACGGGGTCGACGCTGCGGCCGGCAAGCTGCGCCTCCTCCTTGCGACCGATCGCTTCGCGGATCATCGCTCCGCCGATCCAGCGGAACGGTTCCGGCGGCACCCTTGTTAGCGCCGAGGACGGCTCTATGAAGGCAAGCTTGGAGTACTCATCGCGCTGGTCCAGGGCGAGGGATGAAAGGGCTCGCCCGACCATCTGTGAGGGGCCGACCCCGTTCCCGGTGTATCCGAATGCAGCGAAGGAGCGCCCGGAGGGCATCTCGACGACATGGGGAAGGTGGGTGGCCGAGGCATCGATCGGCCCTCCCCATGCGTACTCGATCCGGCGATCGGCGAGCATCGGGAAGTAGCGCTTCAGTCCCGCGATCACCCCGGCGACCACATCGGAGTCGTGTTCGGCCCGGCCGAACCTCCTGGATCCGGCCGCGATCCGGCCCCCGCCCCAGCCGAAGGCGATCCGCCCGTCAGGGGTGGTCCTGAAGTACGTGAGCAGGGAGCGGCAGTCGCTGATCGCCTCCCCGCCCGTCCAGCCAAGTTGCTCGATCACGTCAGGAACGGGCTCGGTGATGACCATGTGGCTGGAAGCGAGAGTGACATTCGCGCGGAGTGGTGACCCGGCACCGGCGAGTGTGGGTCCGTTGGCCATCACCAGCCTGCTGGCGGTGATCCTGCCCCCGGGGGTGAAAACCATGACATCGGGGCCGCCGTCCTCGACCCGGACGACCGGACTCGACTCGAACATCGTGACCCCCAAGGACTGAACCGCATCTCGAATCCCGAAGGCAAGCCGGGCGGGCTGAACCGTCGCCGCAGCTCCGTAATGCACTCCACCCCGGAAAGCCGGGGAAGCGCAGATTTCCTGAACCTGCGCGGGCGAAAGCTCGTGGGGGCCGTCGGAGATTCCGGCAGCACGCATCGCCGTCAGGTTCTCTTTCCAGCTGTCATCCCAGGCGGGGGCGGTCGAGACGTTCAGGTAGCCGGACAGCCGATACCAGGCGTCGACCCCGTGATGTTCAAGGAATTCGCCGACCTGATGAACCGAGCGTTCCGATGCCCGGGCCAGGGCCAGTGCCTGCTGGTCGCCGTAGCGCTTGACGAGACTGGAGAAACTGACCCACATCGCGTCGACGAAGCCGCCGTTCCTTCCACTCGGGCCGTGACCGATCCGGTGGGACTCGACCAGGGCCACCTCGAGATCCGGCTCCCGGCTCTTCAGGTGGTAGGCGGTCCAAAGTCCGGTGAACCCGCCACCGATGACCAGGACGTCAAAGCGGTGGTCGCCATCGACCGACGGAAACTCGGGCTGGTGCCCCGCCTCGTGGATCCAGTATCCGGTCGCCTCGTGAATCACTGACGCTCAGGCTACCCGGTCGCGACCTGCGCGGGCCGCGGTTCGCGCTTCCTGCCCCAGACCCGCCAGGCCCCGACCGCGGCGATCACACCGGAGACGGATGCAAGGGCGAGGGCGACCCGCGGGTCGGTCGACTCGGAAATGAAGCCGACCAGCGGCCCGCCGATCGGGGTCGAACCGAGGAATACGACCGAGTAGAGGGCCATCACCCGGCCTCGCATCTCCGGCTCCACGGCCAGCTGGATCGTGGAGTTGATCGCGGCGGCGAAGGTAACCGCCGAGGCACCCAGCAGCGCCAGCACGGGAATCTCGGAGGCCAGGCTTGGCATCAGCGCGGCAGCCATGGCAAGTCCTCCGAAAGCCAGCGCGGATCCGGCGATCACGCCCATGCCGGTCTTGCCGCGGGCTCCGGTGATCAGGGCCCCCACGACTGAGCCGACTCCCATCGCGGACACGAGAATCGCATAGGAAGTCGCGCCGCCGTCGAAGGTCAGTCGGGCGAGCAGCGGCAGGATCACCTGGAAGTTCAGGCCCAGGGTTCCGACAAAGGCCATGAGCAGCAAAGGCATCGCCAGCTCCGGCGTCTCGCGCACATGGCGGACTGCCGCCCGCACCCTGCCCGGCTCGCGGGTGTCGGCACGGGGAGGCTCGGCGAGCCGGTCGGGATCCATGCCCCTGAGGGCCCAGATCATCACCAGGAACGTTGCCGCGTTGAGACCGAAGCAGGGGGCGACCCCGACGGTGGCGATCAGGATGCCGGCCACCGCCGGACCGGCAACTCTGGCGGAGTGGACGATCACGCTGTTCAGGCTGACCGCGTTGACGATCCGGTCGGGGCCGACCATCTCCATGACGAACGCCTGTCTTGCCGGGTTGTCGATCGCCAGCAAGGTTCCCCGGATCAGGATCAGCCCGTAGATCATTGCCGGGGTGATTGCTCCGCTTGCCGTCAGGGCCAGCATCACCAGCGGTGGTGCCATCATCAGGGTCTGGGTGACGATCAGCAGGTCCCTCTTTGCGAAGCGGTCGGCCAGCGATCCGCCCAGGGCACCGAGCAGCATGATCGGGAGGAACTGAAGCGCAGTAGCCAGTCCGACCGCAAAGCCTGAACCGGTCAGGCTCAGGATCAGCCAGACCTCGGCAACAGTCTGCATCCAGTTCCCCGAGAGGGAAACGACTTGTCCCTTGAAGTAACGACGGAAGTTTGGGACCGAAAGGGAGTCGAACGACCGCCGCAGAGCGGCCGTCAACTGTCCTCCAGTGCGCTGGAGAGAATCTCGGCGGCCCGGGCGAGAGTGTCCGCGTCTTCATCCGGCATTTCCTCGATCAGGTTGGCCAGCCAGGCACTCTTTCGAGACCGGTGCTCGGCCAGATAGCGGTGTCCCTCGGCCGAAACCGAGATCAGACTGCAGCGACGGTCCTCGGGGTCTTCCCGGCGCTCGATCAGGCCAGCCTCGGCGAGCCTGTTTATCGCCCGGGTCATGGTCGGACGCTGAACGCCCTCGATCCTGGCGAGTTCTCCGGGGGTGACGATCTTGTGGCGCTCAACAGAAGCCAGGGTCGCGAGGACGGTGGGTGACAGTCCGCTGCCTGCCTCCTGTCGGAGCCGCCTTGCGGTCCGGGTGATGGCGAGTCGCAGGGCGTCTGCCTCATCTCGCCTCGAAAGACTTGTCTGACGCATTGTTTGACTACTCGTATGATGCTTTGTTTCCGGCTCTGGTACTGACATCTGCTTCTCTCCTGGATTTCGGGAGCTTCGACCCGCCTGATCGACGGGGATCTCCACCGAAATTTGTTTGCTCTGCTAATTAGTTTAGCGAATTACTTTCCGTAAGTCAAAGGGGAGCAACCAGATTGATCCCGAGCCGGGAAATCCCCTGCGATTACAGGCTCCGCCCGCGCTTTGTTGAAGGGATCTCCGATGACGGACCAGGATGAACAGAAGGTGACCGGGGACGATGCCCCCGGTCACGATCCGGCCAAGCCGCGAATCCGCGACACCGTCAAGACCGAGATAACCGGCGGCACAGAGCCGGATAACGGAGTCGTAGGCGAACGCGCGATCAAGGCCGAGCGGATCATGAACACCCCGCTCATGATCGCGGCTGCCCTGACCCTTCCGAGCGTCGCCCTGAGCGAAACCCACGTGGGCGGGACCTTGGAGGTCATCGCGCAGGTCCTCAACTGGGGCACCTGGATCGCTTTCGCGATCGAGTTGGTGGTGATGCTGATCCTGGTGCCAGACCGCGGCAAGTACCTGCGTCATCACCCGGTCGAAATCATCGTCGTCTTCCTGACCCCTCCTGTCCTACCTCCCGGTCTTCAGACCCTCAGGGTCATCAGGCTGCTGCGGCTGCTGCGTCTTCTGAAGCTGACCCAGCTCTCGAACCGGGTCTTTTCGAATCAGGGGCTCCAGTACGCCGCACTACTGACGCTGGTCACGACGGTCGCCGGCGGATCAGTGTTCAGGGCCTTCGAGGCCACCAACCAGCGACTGACCGAGTGGGATTCGATCTACTGGGCCTTCACTGCGATGACCACTCTCGGATCCGAGTACAGCGCGACAACGGTGGGTGGTCAGATCACTTCGGTGGTCGTCCTGCTGGTCGGCATCTCCTTCGTGGCGATGCTCACCGGTGCGATCGCACAGCGCTTCCTGAAGCCACCTGCCCCGGAACCCACACCGTCTCCCCCGGACGAGACCTGACCCGCCGGTTGGCTGGCCTAGAGGCCGGAGGGATGCCGGGCCACGAACGAAGCGGTGTCGCTTCTGAGGTCCGAATGCCAGCTCGGGCCGGTACCGCCGGTGTCCGAGGTGTCGAGGCGGATGCCAGCGACATACATGAAGGCGTGGCCGGAGTTGCCGTAGACCGTGATCCAGTTGCCCTCGCCCGGCTCACCCCATGTGGTGAAGCCAGTCGAATCCAGGGGACTGGAAATCAGGCCCCCGCCGTGCAGGGCGTAACTGAGGGCTCCCGAGCAGTCGTAGCCTGAAGACTCGAAAGAACCGTGGCCTCCGCCCCATAGATAAGGCAGGTCGATGATTGCGTTGCCAGCGGCGATCACGTCCTTGACCGCCTGGGGAGCATCAGCCGGGGCGGAAGCCGTGCCGTCCGAGTTGACGACGGCGACCGAGCCAGAGACCGGAGGTGTGGCAACAGGCGCCGAGCTGGAAGCGGGATCCATCGTCACATCGGGCAGTGAGTCCTCGAGACGCCCGGCCTTGGCTTCGAGCGCATCGATCCTGGCCTGACGGGCAGCGCTCGAGGCCTCGAACTCGGCCTTCCGCGCTTCCACAGCGTCCCTTGCTGCCTGTGCTTCTGCTGTTTCGGCTGCGATTTCGTCCCGTGCTGCCTGAAGTTTCTTCTCCTGGACCTTCATCCGCTCGACCATTTCCTTGATCTGGTCTCGCAGGTCCTCGACCCTGGTGATCACCGACTCGTTGCGATTCTGGATCGCGTCGGCGTAACCGGCGTTCGACACGAGCTCCCCGAAGTCAGAAGAGGCAAGCACCATCTCCTCGACGCTGGGGGATCCGCTCATGTAGATCGCGACCAGGGAGTCCTCGAGGATCCCAAGCGCGCGAGCGAGCCTGGCCCTGACTTCAGCCAGATGCTTCCGCTCCCGGGCGAGATCCGCTTCCACCTTGTCGAGGGCGGCCTGCTTGGCGGCCAGTTCAGCCTCAAGCTCGGAGGCCCTGGCCCGCAAACCGGAGAGTTCCCCGATCAGCGCGTCGATCTGACGGTTGTCGTCTGCGATCTGGGCCTTCAGCGAGTCGACCGACCCGTTGATGGCCGAGATCCTCGACTGGGTCTGGGCAGCCGTCAGCGCGTCCGCCGGCCGCGCCGAGACGGCGAAGGCGATGACGAGAGCCGCGAAAAGGATTGCCACGGCAAGGCTGAGGCCGCGGGTGCGACCGCTGGGTGTTTGCGGGAGACTGGTCTGCATGGTTATCCGCCGCAGAGGCAGGCGGACGGAGGGACAAGGTAGCGACCCTCACACTCCGGCAAGGGGCAGGAAGCCGACATGGGAAATCCCATGCATCGGCAGGAAAACGGCTTCAGAGAGCGATGTTCGAGACGAGCTCGTAGGACTTCAGGCGGTCAGACTGGTCGTAGACCATGGTCGAGATGATCAGTTCGTCCGCCCCGGTGCGCTCGATCAGGTCCGTGAGACCGGCCTCGACCGTCTCGGGGCTCCCGAATATATGGCCCTTCGCCACAGAGGAGACAACGGCCTCTTCGTCCGGGGTGAAATCGTGCGAGGCCGCTTCCTCCGGGGAAGGGAAACGTCCCGGCCTTCCGCTCCGGAGCCGGGCGAAGGCCAGCCTCGACGGACCGGCAAGCCATCTGGCCTCTTCATCGGTCTCCGCGCAGATCACGCCGACCCCGATCATCACCCTCGGCTTCTCCAGGTACACGGACGGCTCGAAACGGGAGCGGTAGAGCTGAACGGCAGCCTCGGTGTTGCCGGCGCTGAAATGGTGAGCGAACGAGTAAGGCATCCCGAGCATGCCGGCCACCTGGGCCGTGTATCCGCTGGAACCGAGAAGCCAGATCTCCGGCATCGCTCCCTCCCCCGGCACCGCTGTGATCGAGCCGTAGGGGTGTCCGGAGGGCCACTCGCCTGTGAAGAATCCGAGCAGCTCGCCGAGCTGGCGGGGAAGGTCTTCATCGGTCAGCGGGTCCACGCCCTTCCGTAGTGCTGCGGCAGTTACCTGGTCGGTTCCCGGCGCACGCCCGATGCCGAGGTCGATCCTCCCGGGATGAAGCGACTCGAGAGTGCCGAACTGTTCCGCGACCACAAGGGGCTGATGGTTGGGCAACATCACTCCTCCCGATCCGACCCGGATGGTCTCGGTGCTGGCAGCGAGATGGGCGATGGTCACGGCCGGCGCCGAGCTGGCGATCCCGGCCATGTTGTGGTGTTCGGCCACCCAGTGCCGCTTGTAGCCGAAGCGTTCGGCCGCCTTCGAGAGTTCGGTCGAGTTGGCCAGGGCCTGAGCCGGATTCGAGCCTTCCACCACCGGAACAAGGTCGAGCACGGACAGATCGGGGTTCTTCGAGCTCATCCCTCGAACATCCACTGTCCCTGGGCCAGGACCCCCTGGGCCTTCTTGTCTTCAGGCGTGTAGTCGATGTCCAACTGCTCCCCATCGCCCGGATCGGCCCGCCAGCTCCACCAGCTGATGCCCTTCAGCCAGTCAGAGCCGGACAAGGCGTCGAAGGTCGCCCGGTAGGCGAGGGCCTGGATGTTCTGGTCAGGCGGCTGGTCCGTCACCTCGTAGGGCTTCGCCGTGGCGCCCACCTGGCTGGGGTAGCCGACTTCGGTGAGCAGGACCGGACGATCCCACTGCTGCGACTTGGCTTCAAGCTGGGAGGCGACCTTGCGCCACTCCGAAGTCAGGCTCTGAAGGGTCGGCGTCGAACCGTCATCGGGGGACAGCGGGTAGTAGGCGTCGACGCCAATCGCGTCGAGATCGTCCCAGAACTGGACCTGGTCTACCTCGTCCCAGTTCGCTGCATAGGTGACCGGGCCAAAGAACCTGTCCCTCACAAGCTGAACGATTGCCCGCCAGCGATCGGTCTCGGTCGACATGGTCTTGAGCTCTGTCCCGGCAACAAACATTCCCGCCGAGTTCGATGCGGCGAAGGTGGCGTAATGGTCGATGAAATCGCCATAGGAGCGGAACCACTGGTCACGGTCTGTCGGCTGGATATCGCCCCGATACGAGTCGTCGAGCACGTCCACATGAGGCTTTATCACCGCCTGCATTCCGGCTTCCCTGATCCAGCTGACCACCCTGGCAAGACTCTCGTCAGAGGGAGTCTTCTCGGAATCCGGCGCGATCACGTTCGCCGTCGGGTTCTTCATGTACCAGGTGGGAACGACCGTGATGGCTGTGCTGCCCAGTTCGGCGAGGGTTCCGATCATGTCCTGGACTTTCGGCTCGGCGTAGCCGTCCCGGGTGTAGGCGGTGAGGTTCACACCGAGCAGAGGTCCATCAATCGGCAGGGGGATCGCCTGCGCGTAGTTCAGGGTTGGACCGGTGGCGCCGGTGGCCGAGCCGGGCCCGGTCGTGCCCAGGGCCTGATCCTCGGTGGGCGCGTTGGAAGTCTCGTCTGTGTCAAACACGGTCACTGCAAGCACTCCCCCGACCAGTCCGACGACGACGATTATGAGGGCGATCAGGCGGAGGTGAAGACGCACGGGTTCCACCCTACGCGGCAGCGCACCGACCGGCAAGAAAGACGAGAGCCGGGAAGTTATCGTCCAATAAGGACTCTTCCCGGCTCCCGGGGTTCAGGACTTCGAACCCGTTACTTCGATCGGTCGAACTACTTGATCAGTTCGGCCTTCATCTTCTGGTACTCGTCCTCGGTGATGCCGCCGCTCTGGCGCAGCTGGTCGAGCTTGTGGAGCTCGTCAACCGGAGAGGTGGCAGCGGTCTCGCGGACGTACTCGTCGAACTGTTTCTTGGCGTCAGCCTGCTCCTTGATCGCCCTCTCGCGCATGCCGGAGCCGCGGGCGATCAGATAGACGAGGGACGTGACGACCGGTATGACAATCAGGAAAAGGACCCAGACGGCCTTCCACCAACCCGAGAGCTCGTGATCACGGAAGAGGTCCATCAGGATCGTAATGACGATCCAGACCCAGATCACAAAGAAGAAAATCGCGAGTGTGGTTAGAAGCGCGTCGCCAAGGTCGTAACTAGCGAGTACGGACAACAAGTCTTGTTCCTTTCAGGAAACGGGGGACGAACTCGATCAGGCTACACCCGATCGGCCGTCCCCCGTTCACCCCTAAGAGATGAATGCGCTAGTCGCGCGTCTTTTCAGCCAGCTTCCAGGCGGCAGGCAGCAGCAAAGCGCCGATCCCGGCCTTGATCAGCTCGATCGGAATGTAGAGAACGAAGCCGTCATGGAAAGCAGTCGAGAAGCTGAAGTTCAGGATTGCCATGAGTCCGATGACACCGCAAGTGAAAATGATCAGCTGGGCGAAGATGAAGGAGACAAAGGCGGTCTTGAACTTCCGGTCCTGGCCACGCTCTGCGAGGTAACCGACCACGTACGCAGCAATCAGGTAGCCGAGGAAGTAACCGGTTGAAGCAGTGTTGATCAGGACGTCAACGCCCTGCCTGCCTTCTGAATAGACCGGGAGGATCAGGCCAAGCATCAGGTAGAGGAACAGGGCCGCAAGACCACGTTTGGAGCCGAGCGCCGAACCGATCAGGAGCACGCCGAGGGTGCCGCCGGTGATCGGAGCCGGGAACGGTTCCATCGAGAACGAGATCTGCTGGATCAGCGCCATGAAGAAGGCGCCACCGAAGACCAGGGCGACGTTCTTTACCCAGGTATTGGCGAACAGATCAGCAAGGACGGGGACACGGGGAGACTCCACCGTGTTGGAAAGCGTTGACATCAAAACCCTTTCTTAGGCACGAAGAACGGGTGAAGCCTACCCGGATGCGAAGCTACATAGATGCCAGACATGGCAACAGAGGTTTCAGGTGGCACACTGCGCTCTGTCGAAGCGGTCAGATACGTCACCGCGCTGCGCGAAGGCGGCTCCCTGCCCGGGCTGGTGGAAGGTGATGACGACGGCACCTGGGTGGTCAAGTTTCGCGGCGCGGGACAGGGCCCGGGCGTGCTCGTCTCCGAGGTCATCGCGGGCGAGATCGCCCGCAGCATCGGGCTTCCCGTGCCCGAACTCGTGCTGGTCGAGGTCGCACCCGAACTCGGGCACGCGGAACCCGACCCCGAGATCCAGGAACTGATCGAGGCGAGCCCGGGACTCAGCCTGGGCATGGATTTTCTTCCCGGCGCTCTTCCCTTCGCGCTCTCCCCGGACGAGGATTTCGACCCGGCCTTCGCGGCCGACGTCGTCTTCTTCGACGCCCTGGTCACCAACATCGACCGCACGCCGCGGAACCCGAACCTTCTGACCTGGCACGGCCAGACCTGGCTGATCGACCACGGGGCCTCGTTCTACCGCCAGCACGGAGCGCTTCCGCTCGCAGAGACGGCGACCCTGCCCACCCCGGTACTGAGGGACCATGTACTCCTTCCCGCCGCCGGTTCGCTGGCGGAGGCCGGGAGCAGGCTGACCCCGGGGATCGAAGCCGCGATCGAACCGGCGACCGCGGCGGTGCCGGATGAGTGGCTCGGCGAGGAGCCAGAAGCCCGGCGTGGGGATTTCCGCGAGTTTCTCCGGAGGCGCCTGGCCGGCCAGGAAACCTTCATCCGTGAGCTGGAGTCCACCGATGACTGAGGCCCGCCCGTTCAGCTACGCAGTGCTGCGCGTGGTCCCCTGCATCGAGAGAGGCGAAAGGCTCAACGTCGGCCTGGCACTCTTCTGCCGCCAGATGGACTTCCTCGAACTGAAAACCGGGCTGGACCGGGACCGGCTCGCCGCAATCGCTCCCGACCTCGACCCCGGCCCCGTCGAATCGAGACTCGGCGTGATCCGAAGCGTGATCGAAGGCGACCCCGCTGCCGGGGCACTTTCGAAACTCGAGCCTTCAGAGCGTTTCGGATGGCTCACGGCCCCCTCTTCGACGATCATCCAGAGTTCCGAGGTTCACACGGGACTCACCACCGATCCTGCGGCCGAGCTCACGCGGCTCTTCGAGAGCCTCGTCCTCTGAGGCAGCGATGGTCGGGGAGAGCTCCAACCGGGCAGTGCCCGCGATTCTCGCCGGGGCGTTCGAGGCCTACGGCAAAGATGAATCCCGGACAGCAGTCGTTTCGGAATCGGGGTCACTCAGCTGGCGTGAGTTCACCGGGCTGATCGACGAAGTTGCGGAGGAGATCCAGCGAGAGTCTGAATCAGGGCCGGTCGGCATCCTCCTCCCTTCCGGCGAGTCGTTCCTGAGCGTCTTTCTGGCGGCTGCCACCGTTGGCCGGCCCGCCTGCACTCTTCACCCCGACTGGGCCGAACCGGAACTGGAAGCCGCGATCACCGATGCCGGTCTCTCCCTCATATTCACTGACCGGGAGAAGGTGCCGGAAGCCCCGAGCCCGGCGAGCCCGGCACCGGCAGGAACCGATGATGACGATCCGGTCTTCTACATCGGGTTCACCTCCGGGACCAGTGGACGCCCCAAGCCGTTCCTGCGTCGCCAGAAGTCATGGTCATCGAGTTTCGAGCCGGCCGGAGACCTCTTCTCGGTTCGCACCGGGGACGTGGTGTATCTGCCGGGCTCCCTCCAGCACTCCCACTTCCTGTTCGGAGCTGTCTTTGCCCTGAACCGCGGGGCGAGCGTGCGGATGTTCGAGCGGTTCGATGCCGGAACGCTCCTCGACGAGCTACAGGTGGAAGAGCGCGGAGCCGTCTACCTCGTCCCGACCATGCTTCTCGCCCTCGACGAACAGAACCCCGGACCACTCGAGGGAGTCCATTCGGTCGTGATCTCCGGAGCAAAGATGGAGGCTCATCACTGGGAGATAGCCCGGCGCATCTTCCCGCGGGCGCTGGTCGGGGAGCTTTATGGCGCCTCGGAGCTGAGCTTCGTGTCGGTGAACACCGACGGCGAGTCCCCGCGGGACCACGGTTATGTGGGTCGGCCCTTCCCGGGGGTCGAGATCGAGATCAGGGACGAGGCCGGCGCTCCGGGCGCCGACACTGGCCTGGTCTGGGTCCGCAGCCCCTACCTATTCGAGGGCTATCTCGGGGAATCAGGCGTCGAAAGCCCGATCGGAGCTGATGGCTGCATGACGGTGGGTGATGTCGGCTCGCTGGGGCCGGATGGCCTCTCGCTCTCCGGCAGGGCATCCAACATGGTCATCACCGGCGGCAAGAACGTTCACCCGGAAGAGGTCGAGGCCAGACTGGCCGAACACCCTGACCTCAGGGATTGCGTGGTTGCGGGCGTTCCGCATGCCCGCTGGGGCGAGGAGATCGTCGCTTTCGTGGTCTTCGCTGGCTATGACCAGCAGCCTGGCGGCGACGATCTGAAGGCGTATCTGCGGGGCAAAGTGGCCTCCTACAAGATCCCCAAGCGGTGGTTCAGGGTCGAGGCGATCCCGCTGACCCGGGCTGGCAAGACGGACCGTTCGCTCGACCGGCTCTTCGAGGGCGCGACCGAAATCTGAGTAGGCGAGTCAGGTCGGCCGGCAGTCGAGAGTGACCTTGCCCACGCCGGTGCGAGCTTCCACGGCGCGATGCGCTTCTGCTGCCTCGGCGAGGGGAAAGACCGGGCCCAGGGTCGGCTCCAGTTTGCCCGCAAGGTGAAGCTCGAAGAGGTGCCCGACGACTTCCCGGAGCGCGACCGAACCCGGGTGCCCGAGCCACAAACCGGTGACGCTGATCCCGTTCTTGAGAAGCGCACCGGTGTTCACCTTGGCCGGGGTTCCGCCCGCGACCCCGTATATGACCGCGCGGCCTCCAGGCTCAAGCTGGCGGAGCATCGCGAGCAG
>JAGQUT010000016.1 GCA_020438355.1 Solirubrobacterales bacterium
GTAGTCGAACTCGGCTGCCTGTCCGATCACGACCGGGCCGGAGCCGATGACCATGATCCGCTTGATGTCGTCGCGGCGCGGCATGTCAGCCTTCCTTTGCCAGGTCGAGGAAACGGTCGAAGAGGTGGCGGGCATCCCTCGGGCCGGGGCCCGCTTCGGGATGGTGCTGGACGGTCATTGCCTTTGCGTCCGGCAGTCTTAATCCCTCGACCGTGCGGTCGTAGAGATTGATGTGGGACAGAACCGCCTGTCCGTGATCGGTCTCCCAGCGGACCGGCTCGTCACTCTCGATGGTGCCGCTTCCGTCCGGGCCGACGACGGCGAAGCCGTGGTTCTGGGAGGTGATCTCGATGACCCCGGTTTCAAGGTCCTTGACGGGGTGGTTTGAACCCCGATGACCGAACGGGAGCTTGAACGTTTCCAGTCCGACCGCCCTGCTCAGGAGCTGGTGGCCGAGGCAGATGCCGACCATCGGCTCGCTCCCGATCAGCTCTCGCACGGTGTCGGTTACGGCCGAGACCGCGGCCGGATCGCCCGGACCGTTGGCGAGGAAGAGCAGGTCGGGCTCACGGGCCATCACTTCTTCGGCCGGGGTGAGGCAGGGCAGGAGCGTGACACGGCAGTCCCTCTCGAGGAACTGGTTGACGATTGAGCTCTTGATGCCTGTGTCGAGCGCAACCACATGCGGTCCCTGACCGTCATGTTCGATCGGTTCGTCGGGGGTCACTATGGAGGCGAAGTCGGAGCCCGCCATTGACGGCTCTTCCCCGATTCGCCCCTGAGCCTCTTCGGGGTTGACTGATCCGGGGAAAATCCCGCCCTTCATCGCGCCGCGGTCCCTGATGTGTCGGACCAGAGCCCTGGTGTTGACGCCCGTCAGCGCCCAGACGCCGTTTGCCTCAAGCCAGTCGAGCCATCCGCCTTCGGCAGTCGCGGCATCGTCGTTGTTTCTCGCGTCGCGCATGATCACCCCTCGGGCGTGCGCACGGCCAGACTCCATCGCCTGCGGGCTGACTCCGTAGTTGCCGATCATCGGGTAGGTGAAAGTGATGATCTGGCCGGCGTACGAAGGGTCAGTGACCGCCTCCTGATAGCCGGTCATTGCTGTGTTGAAGACGACCTCGCCGACGCCACCTTCGGCGGCACCACAGAGAAAACCGTCAAAACGGCTGCCGTCTTCGAGGAGGACGTATCCGGGTTCAGGATGGCTCATGCGACTCCCAGGCTGAAGGAACGAAGGCGATATGCGACCTGGCCGTCGGCCAGCGTGACCATTACCCGGCTGCGAAGGCTCTCTCCAGCACACCAGGAGTTCTGCGAACGGCTTTCATAGCCGTCTTCTCCGACCACCCACTCGGCTTCGAGGTCGACCAGGCAGAGATTCGCCCGGCTTCCTTCGGCCAGTGAGAAAGGCTCGATCCCGAATGGACCGCCGCCGCAGCCGAGCTTCTCGACCAGGAGATCAAGCTCGATCCGGCCCGGCAGTACGAGGTTCGTGTAGATCGAGGAGAAGGCAGTCTCGAGGCCGGTCACGCCCATGTTGGCCGCCTCGTAGGGAACCTCTTTCTCGTGGACCGCATGCGGGGCATGATCGGTCGCGATGCAGTCGATGGTTCCGTCGATCAGGGCGTCGATGAGGGCCTGGCGGTCGGCCTCTGTCCGCAGTGGCGGGTTCATCTTGTAGCGAGACGCATCCAGAGTTCGGACTGCCTCGTCGGTCAGGCAGAGGTGATGCGGACTGACTTCGCAGGTGATGTCGATCCCTTCGGCTTTGGCCAGCCGGATCTGCTGGATGGATTCCCTGGCCGAGAGATGCTGGATCTGGATCTTTCCGCCTTCATACCCGGCGATCGCCGCGTCGCGCGCGATCATCACTGACTCGGAAATCGAGGGCACGCCCCGGAGGCCCAGTTCAGCCGAGACCGCACCCTCATGCATGACCCCGGCGCCCGAGAGTTCGACGTCCTCCTGATGGAGAGCGATCCGGCCGCCGACCATCCGCTGGTACTGCAGCGCCCGCCGCAGAATCCTCGGGCTCTCGATCGGAACTCCGTCGTCGGTGAAGCCGACCGCACCGGCCTGCCGGAGTTCGGCCATGTCGGTCAGCTCCTCCCCCTTCATGCCGTGGGTCACGGTGGCCAGAAAGCCGACCGGCACAGAGGCGACCTTCGACGCTCGATCCCGGAGCGACTCGATCTGCTCGGGAGTCGAAACCGTCGGGGAAGTGTTGGCCATTGCGAGCACCCCCGCGTAACCACCTGCGGCTGCCGAGCGGGTACCTGTCTCCAGGTCTTCCTTGTACTCCTGGCCCGGGGTCCGGAAGTGAACATGCGGGTCGAAGAAAGCCGGGAACACGTGGAGCCCTCCGGCTTCGATCACTTCCGTGCCTTCCCCGGGCTCGAGCGAGCCGGGCTCCCCCAGCCTGGAGATAGTGCCGTCCTCGACCAACAGGTCATGAAGGCCGTCAACCCCGGAGGCCGGGTCAAGGAGTGTCGCGCCCCGGATCAGCAGGGTCGCCGCGGGTCCTTCACGCTGAATCATCGGTTCGGGCAGGGGGCCTACCCGGCTGTCGTACTCGGGCAGCTCGTCGATCACTTCGTTCATGCGGGCTCTCCGATCGGCACCGGTGCCTCAGCGCTCTCGCGATGGTCGCCGTGGGCAAGCAGTTCGAACAGGATCGCCATTCGCATGGCCAGCCCCGATGCGACCTGATCGGCGATCAGGCAACGATCCGAGTCGATCACATCGCCGCCGATCTCGACCCCCCGGTTGACCGGACCGGGATGCATGACCAGCTGCCGCGGGGTGAGTCGCCGGCTGTTGATCTGGAACAGGCGCGCATATTCCCGAATCGACGGAACGAAGCTTTCCTTCATCCGTTCCCGCTGCATCCTCAGGGAGTAGACGACATCAGCTTCCTCGATCTCGTCCAGTGAGTAACGGACCTCGCAGCCCGATTCCTCTATCCGTCGAGGGATCAGGGTCGGCGGTCCGGCCACCGTGACCTCTGCCCCCATCTTCGAAAAAGCCTGGATGTTGGACCGGGCGACCCTGCTGTGGAGCACATCACCGACGATCCAGATCTTCCGTCCCTCGACCGAGCCGATCCGCTGCCTCAGGGCCAGCAGGTCAAGCAGGGCCTGGCTGGGATGCTGGCGCATGCCGTCCCCCGCGTTCACGACTGCGGCATCCACCCAGTTGGTGAGCATGTCCGCTGCGCCCGCCTGCGGGTGCCGGATCACGATCGCAGCCGGGTCGTAGGCCGAGAGAGTCTCGACCGTGTCCTTCAGGGACTCGCCCTTCTCGACAGAAGAGCCGGAGGACTTGACCGACACCACGTCCGCAGAAAGTCGTTTGGCGGCGAGTTCGAAAGATGACGAGGTCCGGGTGCTCGCCTCGTAAAAGAGAGTGACCACCGTGCGTCCCCGCAGGGCGGGAACCTTCTTGATGTCGCGCTTCGAGACCTCGGCGAAGCTTTCGGCCCGGTCGAGCAGGCCCTCGATCTCTTCCTGGTCGAGATCGTCAATGCTGATCAGGTGTTTCATTCGACAACCTCCACGGGAGAGAGAATCGCGACGAGGTCCTCCCCGTCGGTTTCACGCAGCCGGACCGAGACCTGTTCCGAGCGTGATGTGGGCAGGTTCTTCCCGACGTAGTCGGGACGGATCGGCAGTTCCCGGTGGCCCCGGTCGCAGAGCACAGCAAGCTGGATGCGGGCCGGGCGGCCGTAGTCGAAGAGGGCCTCGATCGCTGCCCGGACTGTCCTTCCGGTGAACAGAACGTCGTCGACCAGCACAACCGTCAGGTCGGCCAGTGAAAAGTCAAGCCTGGTCGAATGGACCACAGGCTGGTAGTCGGGCCCGCGGATGCCGATGTCATCCCGGTAGAAGGAAATGTCGATCTCACCGAGAGGCGGCTTCGAACCGGCGAGTTCGCCGATGATGGTCGTAAGCCGCTCGGCGAGGTGTACTCCGCCGGTATGGATGCCGACGATTGCGAGGTCTGAAACGTCGGGATTTTTCTCGACGATTTCGTGAGCTATGCGACGGAGCGTGCGCTCGACGTCGTTTGCTTCCAGCACTACCTTCTCGTTCAAAGTCACCTTCCCGGCCTCACAGGACCGCGGTTAAAGGAACGTGGCTGAAGATAGCAGCCCCCTCCGACGTTGACCTACCCGGAAGTCTGCGGGGGGGCTTTCTTTGCTCCCTTGGGGATCAGGGTTGGCTCTCCCCTCTCTGGAAACGGGATCTCCACTACGTCGAAGTCACGGGGGGCGAAGGTCTCCGGGAACACCTCGCGGGCTTCCTCGAGGGCCTTGCCGACGTGGTATCGGGAGGAAATGTGAACCAGGGCGAGCATCTTCACGCCAGCTTCCGCTGCGACTTCGGCAGCCTCCACCCCGGTCGAATGTCCGGTCTCCCTCGCACGCTCCTGATCCTCGACCATGAAGCTAGCGTCGTGCACCAGAAGGTCGGCTTCCCTGGCTGCTTCTATCGTTGCCCGGCAAGGGCCCGTGTCACCGGTGATCGCGACCGCACGTCCCAGACGGTCCTCCCCCATCACCTGGTCAGGTCGGACCTTGCCGTCCGTTCCGTCGACGATCTCGCCGTCCTGCAGCGCCTTGAATGACGGGCCTGGCGCCACGCCCAGCCGCTCGGCCTCTTCCGGATCGAACCGCCCGGGGCGATCGTCTTCCAGCATCGCGTAACCGAGGGCCCTGGTCCGGTGTTCCACCGGGAAGGCCTCCATCTCGTAGTCGACGTGGGGAACCACATCTCCGGGTTCGAGTTCTTCAACTTCGAGATGGAAGCCGAGCCTGCCGATCAGGGGCTGTAGATCCTTCATGAGTTTGTGAAGACCTACCGGCCCGAACAGGAGTAGTGGTTCGTCCCGGTCGTTCAGGTCATAAGTCTTCAGGAGACCGGGCAGACCAAGACAGTGGTCAAGGTGAAAATGGGTGAGGTAGATCTCGTCAACCTGGACCAGGCCGAGGGAGCGCCGGAGCTGCCGCTGGGTACCTTCCCCGCAGTCGAACATCAGCTTTTCGCCACCCCGGGTGACCAGCACGCTGGCGGTGCCACGAAGCGCGGTCGGCACCGGTCCACCGGTTCCCAGGAAGGCTACGGAAAGGTCCATGCGCGACAGCCTAGTCGGGTCCCGGGGCCTGACGTTGATCCAGTCCGGATCACTAGACTCACCGCGTCGGCGCCCGTAGCTCAGCTGGATAGAGCGCATGCCTCCGGAGCATGAGGTCGCAGGTTCGAATCCTGCCGGGCGCGTTCAGCCGATCGCTGTTAGGTGCGAAAGCCATTCGCGAAACGGCATGTGCCTGTCCGTTCCACGAATGGCCTTCGCTTGCGGGTGAAAGCAGGCCCGCAATTATGGGAGCAAACTACGCCTGAGTGGTGTCTTCGTCCTTGCGCATCTGGGCGACACCGACGACGCAGCGGCTGAAGGGGGTCCCCTTCACGCCCTTGACGTGCTTCTTGCTCAGGGTCTTGCAGGCTTCGCGAGCGCTGAGCGAGTCGTTCCGGTCGGCGCGGGCCATAGCGGTCACGCAGCGGGAGAAAGCGGTGCCCTTTTCACCCTTCACGTGCTTCTTGCTCTGGCCCTGGCAGTACTTGCCGTAGGCCTTTGCCTTCGAGACCTTCTCGGCCTTCGGGCCCTTGGCCTGATCCGGATGATCGGCGTTGCCGGCGACGGCGGGAGCTGCCGGGACGAGGAGTGCTGCGCTGGCGATTGCTGTCAATGCGAACTTCTTCACTGTGGATCTCCTTTCATCAGACCGCGGTTTGCGGCCACTTTCACAAGAGAAGACGACCGGGGCGACCAGAAGTAAGGATCTATTTCTGCGATTTTCCCGGCGAATCCGGTTTCCCGACTGCGGGAGCCTCGGCTGATTTCCCCGGCGCGGCGGCGCTTCCCCCGCTTGACCCATTGGAAGAGCCCCCCGAGGAGTTCCCTCCGGCCGATGACTGGCCGGGGGGCGATGCGGGCTTTTGCGATGGTGGCGCCTGCCCGGTCTGCCCGGGTTTGGCACTGGAAGCTTCGTCAGCCCGGGATTGTCCCTTGGAGGCCGCTTCGGGAAGGCTGGCAGGTCCCTGGCCCGACCCGGAACCTGGCGTGAGTGAATCGGCGGTCGATGTCGTGGCTCCCGGAGAAGAACCGTTGCCCGATGGCGCCTCAGACCCCGATTGCCCGGTGCGTGACCCCTTTGGCCCGTCACCGTCACTGTCCCGGCCACCTTCGACTCGGCGCGGATCAGAAGCGGAAATCACCGCGGGGGACCCGTCCGCTTTCGTAGCCGTCCCGAAACCGGACCGATCGGTTCGAGTGGCCTGGGCTTGCTGGCCGACGGAACCTGTTTCGCTTCGATTCTTCACTACCTCGGCGGTCCCGACTCCGATACCTCCGGCCACCACCAGTACCGCGGCACCCTTCGCTATGACGCCAGTTGCTACGCCACCGGAAAGGACGCCACCGGTGGTTGCGGCAGCGGCCCCACCCGCTCCGGCGCCCGCGACCGATCCGCCACTGTGGATCGCCTCGAGGATTCCAAGCGATGCACCGAGAGGCAGGACGGGAAACAGGGACTGGTAACCAGCCTGACGGCTGGAGATCGAGCTTTCAAAATCCGAACATTCCCGGCAGGCCCGAAGGTGAGCCCGGACCTTGCGTGCCCTCAGACGCCTTCGATCCTGGTCCGAGATCGATTCGCGCACCTCGGCGCAGTCAAGTTTGCGGCCCAGATCAGCCTGCTGGAGTGAAAGCCGTGCCTCGTACACGAGCTGTTTGGCCGCGGTTTCCGACGTGCCCGTCGACCCCGCGATTTCCGAGTACGAGAGACCCGAAAGCTCCCGCATGACCAGGCTGGCGCGTTGCTTCTCGGGTAGCTCATTCAGATCCTCGACCAGCTGGTCCAGCCGTTCGCGCTCTACTGCAGCCCGGTGCGGGTCCAGTGATCCAGAACTGTCCGGCTGGGCATCAGGATCAAGGCCCGGAGTGGTCCGTCTAGCCTTTCGCATCTGATCTACACATTCGTTTCTGGCGACTCTGTAAAGCCAGGGCTTCATCTGAATTTCCTCGTCCTGCGGCATTGATGTCATTGCCTTCGTCATAACGATCTGCAGGACGTCCTTGGCTTCCTCGGGGCCGACCATCGCGGAACAGAACCGGTAGATCGACTGGTGGTATCTCCGGAAAAGCTCGTCACAGGCCGCGGGGTCTCCTCCGGCTATCCGGGATGCCAGCGCCCGGTCACTCAGTAAACGGCCGGGCAGCCCGACCCTGTCGGATCGGACCCGTCGGGTTGATTCAGACATCTCTTGCAGAACCCTTTCGCCATGAAAACGATCCGGTGAAGAGAAAGTAAGACCCTTTCGAATAATCTGCCACCCCTATGTCCGAATCTCCCGACCAGGGCCAGACAGGCAGCGATGGCCGTATACCCCGTCTTGCGATCGGGGTGGTGATCGTCGGGGTCCTCGCTTCGCTCGCGATCTACGGTCTTTCGCATGTTCCCGGCAGCGGCTCGGTCGAGATCGACTGGGACACGACCGAGGAGATCGCCGCTCCCCCCGCCACGGACGTGGGCACCGGATCGTTTGGAGTCAGCCGGACTAGCCTCTCCGCCCTGGCACCAAACGAGGAAGGTGTGCTGCTCTACAGGGTCGCTGGCGTGGTCCGGGTTGCCTCTGGTGGCCGGCAGCCCACCAGGGTGCGTTGCGACGTTACTTCCAGGTCCGCCGGGGACACAAAGATGGCCCGGTCAACCAAGCTGCGGGCCGCGTGGCCGAAGCCCAGTGACGACCTCCAGCTTCAGGAAGTTCCCGAGACCAGCCTCGTCAAGTTCGACAACGGCGACAACAACAAGATCGACCTTCCGATTCGAGATGTCGCAAGACGATACGTCGACATCAGCGCTCCCGTAACCGTTGACTGGTTGAGCTATGTCGAGGACGACCAGTACTGGATCTGGCGGATGACAGAGGGCACTGGCGCCGGCACTGCCACCTTGCCCTGGCTCGTCATCTTCGAAGCGGAGAACCGACCCAAGGGCTTGATCGAATGTTCCGCCACGATCGGTGGTGAGCGGACCAAAGTCGAGATCCCCTTCCTCCAGGAAGAGTGGCCGATCGTTGACGATCAGCCCAATACCGGCGAGGCTGACACCGGCGACGTTTCCAACGTCGAATAGCCGGCCGGCAGTCCTACAGCCAGGGCAACTCAGTCCGAGTTCTCGACCGGCGCCTCGAGAAAGTCGGGACCTTCCTTCGCGCCACCCACCTTGTTGAGCACGGGGTTGGCGGGCTTTGCTTCCATTCGCTTGGGGTCCAGCGGCACACAGAGTGAAACGGCTTCCTCGGGACTGAGCTCGCCGGTTAACCAGGCCTGCTCGACCTCTTCGTTGGGCAAGATCACCGGCATCCGGTCGTGGACACGGCTTACCACGTCGTTGGCATCAGTCGTGATGATCGTGCAGGAGGTGAGCGGTTCACCCTCCCATTCCCGGGAGACCGTAAGGCCCGCAAATGCGAACGGCTCCCCGCCATCGACCGTGAACCTGACCGGCTGGCGGGGCTCCTTTGGATTCTCCGCCTTCAGCCATTCGTAGAAGCCGTCGGCAAGGATCAGGCAGCGGTTCTTGCTCTTCTTGACCAGCGGGCCGTAAGCCTTGCTTTCGAGCAGGCGGTCATTCCGGGCGTTGATCATTTTGTAGCCGGCCTTCAGGTCCTTGGCCCAGAACGGCACCAGTCCCCAGCGCGAGGCGACAGCTTCCCGCTCGCCCGATTCGGCATCGGTGTTGACAGTCAGGACCTCCTGGGTCGGGGCGACGTTGTAGCGCCCCAACCCCGGAGATTCATCATCCAGAGAGATCTGAAACCGGCTGCCGAGCCGCCTCTGATCGGAAGTGGTGAGTGTGTAGCGACCGCACATAGGCCCAATCTACCCGCGGTGGTGCGAGCGGTACCAGCCGACCGCTTCGGAGATCCCGTCAGCGAGGTCCACCCGGGGTCTCCAACCGGTCAGTTCCGTTAGACGGCTTGCGTCCACGAACTGGCGATCGATCTCTCCTTCGGGGACTCCCTCGCCCAGGTACTCGGCTTCAACCGGCTCCACACCGGTCCGGGCGACTTCCGCGGTGATCAGTTCGATCACCTCGCGCACCGAATGAGGTTCACCGGTACCCGCGTTCAGCGCTTCCCCTCGTCCGGATCCTTCGAGCACCGCACCTTCGATCGCCAGATAGGCGGCTGCGGCATCGCTCACATGCAGGTAGTCGCGCTGCGGTGATCCGTCCGAACGGATCTGGGGTGAGCGGCCCTCCAGGCAGGCATTGACCGTCTCTGGCACCAGCCTGGAGCCGTTCATGTCACCTCCGCCGTAGACATTCGCCAGGCGGGTCACTCCGACCGGCACCCCGAAGGCCGGCCAGTAGCTGCGGGAGATCACGTCGGCGGCGGCCTTGCTCGCCTCGTATGGAGCGGCCGGCCTGAGCTCGTCGGACTCCCGGTAGGGGAGCGATTCACTGGGCCCGTAAGCCTTGTCGGATGAGGCCACCACGACAGCCCCGACCCCCGTCTCGCGAGCAGCCTCGAGGATCGTCCAGGTTCCCTCCACGTTGGCGCGGAACGTCGCCACCGGGTCCTCGGCTGCCGGACCGACCAGGGTCTGGGCGGCCAGATGGAAGATTGAATCCGGTCCAGAAGAGCTACCGGCCTCACGGACGGCCCGATGGACGGCGGCAGGATCGGCAACGTCACCCTCGACCAGTCGAACCTCTTCGGTCAAACCGTGAACGTCGAGGGCCCTGCCGGGCGCACCACGAAGATCGAGCACGGTCACCTCATCGCCCCGTTCGAGCAGGGCTCTGACCAGATGGCCGCCGATGAAGCCCTGGCCTCCGGTGACCAGCGAACTTGTCAAACCGTGGCCCTGGTCGTGAGCCAGGGAGCTTTGCCCTCGGCCCAAAGATCGTTCAGGGTCACCAGGTCCTTGTAGGTGTCGCAGCAGTCCCAGAAACCTTCGTGACGGAACGCTCCGAGATGACCGCTTTTGGCCAGATCTTCCAGCGGCTCCCGCTCCAGCACCGAGTCTGCGTCCAGCCAATCGAACACTGCCGGCTCAAAACAGAAGAAGCCGCCGTTGATCCAGTGTTCGGAGCGGGGTTTCTCGATGAACCCGCTCACCTCTCCATCAGGGTCGATCTCCGCGACACCCCATTGAAGGTCCGGTCGGACGGCAGTCATGGTCGCAATCCGGCCTGAATCACGGTGAAACTCAAGCAGCGAAGCAAGGTCGAGATCAGAAACGCCATCCGCGTAGGTCGCACAGAAGGTGCCGTCGATGTGATCGCGAGCCGCGGCAATGCGCCCGCCAGTCGGTGTGTCGAGACCGGTGTCGAGGCAGTTGACCTCAACGCCCTGCGGCCAGGCTTCGGCGGAAACGAATTCCTCGATCTTCTCGCCCAGGTAACCGGTCAGTGGGTAGAAGCGGCGGAATCCCTGCCTCGCGTAGATCTGGATGACGTGCCAGATCAGGGGCTTTCCGCCCACCTCGACGAGTGGCTTGGGCAGGGTCTCGGTCTTCTCGCGAAGCCGGGTGCCGCGTCCGCCGCTGAGGATCAGAACGGGTGGAAGGTTCGCCATCGCGAGTGGTCGCCCGGGCGACCGGGTTGAGGCCTCAGCCGCCGGCGACGGCCGGCAGGATCGTTACTTCGGCTCCATCCGAAACGGGCGTTCCCAGACCATCACCGAAACGAATGTCCTCGCCACCGACGTAGACGTTGACGAAGCGGCGGAGCTCCCCGTCCTCGGTGATCCGGTCGCGCAGGTCGCCGTGCTCTGCGAAAACCGCATCGAGCACTTCGCCGACGGTCGAGCCCTCGGCGCTGAGGTCAGCCTGGCCGCCGGTGGTGGCGCGAAGCTGGGTCGGGATCTTCACTGTTACTGCCATCAGGCGACGACCTCCTGGCCGAATTTGGATTCGAACGAGTCCGGGTTCGGATCGATCTCGGTAAGGGCAAAACTATCGCGATTCGCGTCGAGGGTCTTCAGCCCCTCGCCCGTTATGTACACGACGACCTTTTCGCCATCGCCCAGCACTCCCCGCTCGGCCAGCTTCTTCAGGACGCCAACCGTTACACCGCCAGCAGTCTCGGTGAAGATGCCGGTGGTTTCGGCCAGCAGCCTGATTCCTTCCCGGATCTCGTCATCGGTTACGGCCTCGATCGAGCCGTTGGTTTCGTTGGCCTGGACGACCGCATACGGACCATCGGCGGGATCACCGATCGCGAGGCTCTTGGCGATCGTGTCCGGCTTCTGCGGCCGGCAGACCCGGGTGCCCTCGGCGAACGCCGTCGCGACCGGCGAGCAGCCTTCGGCCTGGGCCCCGTGGAACACGGGCTGATCACCTTCGACCAGACCAACTTCCTTCCACTCCTGGAAGCCACGGGAGATCTTCGTGAAGAGAGAACCGGAGGCGATCGGAGCCACGACGCGGTCCGGCAGGCTCCAGCCGAGCTGTTCGACAGTCTCGTAGGCGAGCGTCTTCGAGCCCTCGGCGTAGTACGGACGAAGATTCACGTTGACGAAGGCCCACGGTTTCTCGTCAGCGAGCTGGGTACAGAGACGGTTCACATCGTCGTAGTTGCCCTTGACTCCGACCAGATTGGTCCCGTAAATGTCGGTGGCCAGCAGCTTCTGTTCCTCGAGGTTCGACGGCACGAACACGTACGAGTCGAGCCCGGCGGCCGCCGCATGGGCGGCCACGGCGTTGGCGAGGTTGCCGGTCGAGGCACAGGCGACAGTCTCGAAACCGAGCTCCTTCGCCTTGGCAATCGCCACCGCCACCACCCGGTCCTTGAACGAATGGGTCGGGTTCGCCGCATCATTCTTGATGAAGATCTCCGCCCCGGTCCCCAGACGCTCCGACAGGCGGTCAGCCTTGATCAGCGGGGTCATTCCGGGCTCGAGCGGGTCCCCGGCCTTGCCCTCGAAGGGCAGGAAGTCCGAGTACCTCCAGATTCCCAGCGAGCCGGCCTGGATCCGGCGCCGGGTCTCCTCGGGGTTCAGGTCCGAGTAGTCGTACTTGACCTCAAGCGGTCCGAAGCACTCGGCACAGAAGAAGTTCGCGCCGAGTTCATACTCGGTCGAGCATTCCTTGCATTTCAGGTTCTTTACAGCCATCCGATCGTTACCTTTCGTCACTTCCCTCTCGGGAAAACAAAAACCTTCGCCGCGTGGGGCGAAGGCCGATCGGACTTCTCCCCACATCTCCCGGCCGTCAAGCCGCTGGATTTGGCACCTTCTCGGTCGCTTTCGCTTCCGCTGGTTGCCGGGGTTTCATAGGGCCAAGTCCCTCCACCCCTCTGGATGTGGCGTTTATGTCTGGGCGACAGGTTACCAACAAGTTCCCGGTCCTCCCTTTGTGGCGTAACGTTTCAGTTACAGGCCGTTTACGCGGTTGTTTGACCTCTGGTCTAGGGTTGTTGCATGCCTGCGAAGCGAATCGACATGACTGGAGGCGGCGATGCCGAACCTCCCTCGTCTTCGCCGTGCGCGCGAATCTGAGCTGCTGAGCCCGGAATCCCCGGAGACCGAAGCTTCCGCCCCCCGGGTGGAGGAGATCTCCTCGGGCGGCCTCAGGTGGATCAACATCGAGAGCCCCGGCGGGGAGGAACGCGCCTGGCTGGAAGAGAACTTCGACTTTCACGCCCTCGATATCGAGGACGTTCTCTCCCGCAACCAGCGACCGAAGATCGACGAGTACCCGGACTACCTGTTCCTGGTCCTCCACGTTCCCGTCTTCGACCGCAAGGCGAAGCGGCTGGTCGCCGGTGAACTCGACATCTTCGTCGGGCCGGACTTCATGGTCACACTCCCGAACCGCGGCATCCCGCCTGTCGAGTACCTATTCGAGCGCTGCCGGGCCGATGACACCCTGCGGCACAAACTGTTCACCCGCGGATCGGGCTATCTCATGTACCGCCTGGTCGATGACAGCTTCGACTACTGCTTTCCGATGCTCAGAAAGATCGGAAACAAGCTCGATGCCCTCGAAGAAGAGATCTTTGAAGGCCGCTCGGAAGACGTCGTGCGCGACATCTCAAACGCGAAGCAGGAAATCATCAACTTCCGCAAGGTGATTCGTCCCCAACGGACGGTCCTTCGCGACCTTGAGAATGTCAAGTCCCGCTATCTGGCCAGCGACCTGGACCTGGAGATCTACTTCGATGACATCGTCGATGCTCACGAACGGATCTGGGACATGCTCGAGAACTACAAGGAAGTCGTGGTCGCCCTCGAGGAAACCAACGAATCGATCCTGACTCACAAGGTCAACGACATCCTCCGGGTGCTGACCGCGATCTCGGTAATCGTCCTTCCGCTCACCCTCATCGCCTCGATATTCGGAATGAACGTCGGCCTGCCCGGCGGTGGGGATCCGGCCACGGACACCGACGTCCACTTCTTCATGGTGGTCGGGGTCATGCTCGTCATCCTGATCGGCATGGTCGCCTACTTCCGCAAGCGCCGCTGGCTTTGAAACACCAAGAAGTCGGCGAGCTTCGCTCCGCCTCCAATTGAATCCCGCCAGCCCACTTGATTCTGGAATGGATGGGCCGGCTCTGTCGCGAGTTTCGGCAGGACTCAACCGCCCCGACCCACGGGGAACGAGGGCAGTCGAGCAGGCTCCTCCTGGTTGGCGGAGGGTCGGTGGGGTCGCTGACGACGTTTCGGGTCGAGGAAGCGGCCCCACCGACCCTTCGCCCTCCCACTAGGATGGGTGCTCGATGACCGAGAACCGCATCTGGGCCCCCTGGCGACTGAAGTACGTAAAGGACGCCGACAAGGACAACGAGGACCAGTGCGTCTTTTGCGCGAAGCCGGCACTCGGGGATGACGAGACAGCCCTGATCGTCCACCGGGGCGAGCACTCCTTCGTGATCCTCAACCTTTACCCGTACACCAACGGGCATTTGATGGTTTCTCCCTACGAGCACGTCGGCCGCATCCAGGACATACCTGACGAGACGACCACCGAAATGCTTTCGCTGGCCAAGCTGGCGATGTCACGGCTGGAGGATGTCTACGGGCCCCAGGGATTCAACGTCGGCTTCAACCAGGGCCGCTCCGCCGGTGCCGGTGTCGAGCATCACATCCACATGCATGTGGTGCCGCGCTGGGGCGGCGATACGAACTTCATGCCGGTGATCGCCAATCACCGGGTCATGCCGCAATCTCTCGAGGACAGCTACCGCGTTCTGCGCGGAGCATTCGGCCAGGACGCCGGAACGGGCGGCGCGGAAGCTTCGCCCGTCGAGTAACCCAGTCAACAGGCAGGAAAGGGCATCACCATTTCCATCTTCAAGGCATATGACATTCGTGGCCTCTACGGCGACGAGATGGACGAGACCGCGGCAGAGCAGATCGGTCGGGCTTTCGTACTTACTCTCGCCGATCTCGTCCGGAAGGATCCAACCGATCTGAAGATCGGTCTCGGCCGGGACATGAGGCTTTCGGCACCGACCATGGCGGCCGCTTACAAGGCCGGAATGATCGCCGAGGGCGCTCACGTGATCGATGCCGGTCAGGTCGCCACGGAGATGCTCTACTACCTGGTCGGAAGCAGGGACCTCGACGGCGGCGCGATGTGCACGGCCTCCCACAATCCGAAGGCCTACACCGGGGTCAAGCTGGTCCAGCAGGGTGCGCTGGCACTCTCCGGAGACGCCGGCATCGGTGACATCCAGAAGCTGGTCGAGGGTGGAATGGGTGTCGCCCCCGGCGGTGGCAGCCACGAGGAGATCGATCTCTGGGACGAGTACCACCAGGCGGCGGCTGACTTCATCGACCCGAACGCGGTCAAGCCGATGCGGATCGTCGTCGATGGCGGAAACGGTATGGCCGGCCCCATGGTCGGCCCGATCCTGAAGAAGCTCGGCATGGACCTGGTCGAGCTCTACTTCGAGCCGAACGGCGAATTTCCCGACCACGAGCCGAACCCTCTTCTCGAAGAGAACCGCAAGCTGATCATCGAGACGGTCAAGAAGGAAGGTGCCGATCTTGGCATCGCCTGGGACGGTGACTCCGACCGCTGTTTCTTCATCGACGGCGAGGGCCGCTTCTGTGACGGCGACTTCATCTGTGCCCTGCTCGCCCGCTCCGCACTCGAAACCGAGCCCGGCGGGACGATCCTCTACGACCCCCGCTCCAGCCGCGCCGTGCCCGACGTCGTCGCCGATGCCGGCGGCAAGACCGAGCTCTCAAGGGTCGGTCACGCCTTCTTCAAGCGGCGCATGCGCGAAGAGAACGCGGTTTTCGGCGGCGAAGTCTCCGGGCACTACTACTTCCGTGACTTCTACTGCGCGGACTCCGGATCGATTCCGGCCCTGAGGCTCCTCGAACTGCTCTCGAAGGATGGTCGTTCACTGGCCGACCTGATGGAAGAGTTCCACTCGAAATACTTCATCTCCGGTGAGATCAACTCGGAAGTCGCAGATCCGCAGGCCAAAATGGACGAGATCGAGGCAATGCATCCCGACGCCGAGATCAGCCATCTCGACGGGGTCTCGATCGATTACGAGGACTGGCACTTCAACGTCCGTCCGTCAAACACCGAGCCGCTGCTTCGTCTGAACCTCGAATCGCTCGTCTCCAGGGAGGACATGGAGCAGAAGCGTGACGAGGTGCTGGCGGTAATTCGTGGCTGAACCCGATCCCACACCGGAATCGGAAGCTGCGCTTGCCCAGGCCCGCGAATGGGGGATCCACACGATCCCTGTCCCCACCCCCTTCGCTGTCGGGCGGATCAACTGTTACCTGCTCGAAGGGGACCCGCTTACCTTGATCGATGCCGGACCTCGCTCGGAGAGGTCACTTTCGGTCCTCAGGGAAGGAATCGAGCAGGCCGGCCACTCGCTGGAGGATCTCGACCTGGTCGTCGCCACCCATCAGCACATCGATCACGTCGGACTGATCTCTACCGTCGCCGGGCAGTCAGGTGCCGAGGTCGCCGCGCTCGACATCTCCGTCGAACGTCTCGCCGAGTTCGCGTTTGGATCCGAGCAGGAGGATCAGCTCGCGGTCGACCTGATGGTCAGGTACGGAGTTCCCGAAGAGATCGCCAATGTCCTCAAGGAAGTCACGAAGAGCTACCGCGATCTCGCCGCCCCGGTGACCGTCACCCAGCCCTTCAGCGCCGGCGAAAAGGTCACGCTCGGGTCCAGGCCGTACGAGATCTTCCATCGCCCGGGTCACAGCCCCTCCGACACGGTTTTCTGGGACGAGGAGCGGCAGCTGATGTTCGGGGGCGACCATCTGCTCTCCCACATTTCCTCGAATCCACTCATCTCCAAGCCTCTGGATGGCTCATCTGACCGGACCCGGTCGCTCATCAACTACCGCGACTCCCTGAAGGAGACGGCGGCAATGCCGGTTTCGATCATGCTCTCGGGCCACGGCCTCGCGATCACCGATCACGCCGCCCTGATCGAGAAGCGGCTGGCCGGACAGGACCGGCGGACCGAGAAGATCTACAAGCTTGTCGCGGAAGGCCACGATTCGCCTCACTCGGTTGCCAACGCGATCTGGGGGGACATTGCCCTGACCCAGGCTTACCTGACACTCTCTGAGGTGATCGGACACCTCGACATCCTCATGGAGGACGGCCGCGTAGTCGAGAATGCCGGAGAGAAGTACTCGACCTTCGAGGTGACCTCGTGAATACGCAACCCGCAGTGCCCGGAACGAACGGCAAGCGCCGGATGCTGATCATCGTCAATCCGTACGCGACGACCGTCTCCGACCGCCTCAAGAACCTTGTCGTCTACGCCCTGCAGGGTCGCTACGAGGTCGAGGTCGAAGCGACCGAAAGCCAGGACCACGCGACCGAAATCGGCCGGGACGCGGTCGATGGCGGATACGACATCGTGGTCGCCTTCGGTGGGGACGGAACCGTGAACGAGGTAGCGAACGGTCTTGCCGGTACCGACATACCGGTCACCTTCCTGCCCGGCGGAAACACCAATGTGGTCTGCCGCACCCTCGGCATCCCCAACGATGTGGTCGACGCGACAGAGCATCTGCTGTCACTGGCCGATGACTTCAGGCCCCGGAAGATCGACCTCGGCAAGATCAACGACAGGTACTTCGTCTTCGCGTGTGGCGCGGGCATTGACGCCACGGTGGTGGAGCAGGTTGATGCCAATCCCAAATGGAAGCGCCGTGCCGGCCCGTGGTTCTACTCCTGGGTCGCAACCAAGGGGTACTTCAGGAAGTACATGCGAAATCCGGTCCAGCTCGAACTGGAGGTCGGTGGCAAGGTCCACACCGGAGTGACCGTGCTCGCACAGAACTCCGACCCGTTCACCTATTTCAGCAAGCAGCCGGTTCATGTCTGCGAGAACGTCGAGATTGACGACGGAGCGCTCGGCATGATCCTGCTCAAGCGGGCGAACCTGCTGGACATGGGGATGGTGGTGCCACGGCTGCTCACCCAGAAGCTGAGGGCCGCCCGTCACGGGCAGGTTGAATCATTCGAGAAGTTCACCGAAGCCCGGGTGCGGTCAGCCTCCAGTGAGGAGGATGGAACGCCCCGCGCATTCCCGGTGCAGGTCGACGGCGACTACATCGGTGTCTTCGAAGAGATAACGCTCGCCGCTGCCCCTGGTGCCCTCACAATCGTGGCCTGACAGGTCGTGGCCTGAAAAGGCCTCTACCTCGCTTCAAGGACTCCCCTCCTCCTTCCCTCACGTCGCTTCTTTGAACACGGGCACGGTTGCCCGCGCGCTCACCGGGCTACCATCGGGTTATGGCAACTGCAGACATCACAGTCCTTCCGATTGGCCGTGAGGGCGCCTCGGTCGGCGACCTGCTCGTCGAGATAGCCCGGCACCTGGAGACCCAGGACAAGGTCCGCTTCGAGATGCACGCGATGGGAACATCCCTCGAGGGAACCCCCGAGGACATCTTTGCCCTTGCAGCGGGGCTTCACGCCCTCCCGCTCCTGGCTGGGATCCCCCGCGTCTACACAGTCCTCAAGGTCGACCAGAGAACCGACAAAGACCAGACCCTCGAAAACAAGGTCGAATCAGTAACCAACCGCCTCTGACTCGAACTGGGTTCGATTTGTGTGGGTATAGCCCATACAAATCGAACACAGATTGATCACGGCCTTGAGGCCGTTTCACATTTGTTGCACCTGGAGAGCCCCTTGCGAGCAGATTCGGCTCATGGTGAGGCATGTCTCGTGGAATCGAAGCGCGGAGGATGGCCTATTCGCTTGCCGGGACGCAAGCCGGAGTCGTGGCGCGGCAACAGCTGATTGGTCGGGGCCTGTCTTCCGACATGATCGGAAACTGGGTAAGGACCGGCTACTTGTTCAGATTCCTCCCCGGGGTTTATTCGCTCGGCCGGCCAGCTGACAAGGTCGAGTCCTTCTGGATGGCGGGAGTCCTGTTTGCAGGGAAGGCCTCGATATTGGCCGGCGAGTCGGCGGCTCAGGCCTTGGGGTTGACCGATTCGTCAGGTCGGAACGACGTAGTCAGACCAAATGGGGTGCGCAGACTGTTGCGCGGGGAGGCACCTCACCAGGAGTCCCGATTCCTGATCCGTCGCGGCAGACTCGAGCCGGCAGACTTCGTTTCGATTGGTCCAGTTCCGGTGATGGATCCCGCTCGGGTCCTGATCGATCTCGCGGGGCAAGTCAGCACAAGGCGACTTCGCAGGTACTTCATCGAAGCGGGACGGGCCGGGCTCCTGACTCGACGATGTCTGGACAGAATCGAAAGTAGAAGCATCGACTTCAAAGGAAGAAGTGGCCTCTTGAAACTGAAGGAATACTGGGATCCGACGACCGGCCGCATTCGTTCGATTCTGGAAGGGGAATTCAAACTTCTGTGTGCCGAGCAGGGCATCCCCGCCCCGGAGACGAACTATCCGGTCGGGCGCTACGAGGTCGACGCGATCTGGCTGGGAGCGAGGCTGATCGTGGAACTGGACGGTCGAAAGTTCCACGGCGACGCGGTGGCCCTGGAAGCCGACTCTGGGAAAACGCGCTACCTGCGCGAAATTGGCTTCAGGGTCCTGCGTTTCACCTGGAACGACGTAATCCAGCGCCCGGAATGGGTCGCAGACGAGATCAGAAGACAACTGGGTTCGATTTACATGGGCATAGCCCATACAACTCGAACACAGATCTGACCGAGGCCCCTGGGGGGCGGCCTGGACCGGGGCCCGCCAGTCCGTGCCAGTCGGTGTCAGTCGGTGGTGGTTACTCGGTGGGCGTCGAAGACCGATTCGACGTGGCGCATGCGGTTGATGCACTGCTTGAGCTGGCCGGTATCCCCTACTTCGATCACGAAGCGGTTCTTGACCATCGGCGGGTTGGTCGTGCAGGTGGCCGAGATGATGTTCACCCCGACTTCCGAGAAGGTCTTGGCCAGATCCTCGAGCAGACGGGTGCGGTCGTAGGCGTCGATCTGGACTTCGACCCTGAAAGTGGCCTCGTTCTCGCCTTCCCAGGCGACCTCGACCATTCGTTCCGGTGACTTCTCGAGATCGGAGACGTTCTGGCAGTTCGCCTGGTGGATCGTGATGCCACGTCCGAGAGAGACGTAGCCGACGATCTCGTCGCCTGGAACCGGACGGCAGCACTTCGCCAGGCGCAGGGCGACATTGTCGACCCCTTCGACCTTGATTCCGAATTCCGAAGCCTCGCGGATCGCGCGGCTGCGCTTCGGGGTACCGGACTCGATGTTCTCGACCGGCGCCGGCTCGATGATCTCGCCCAATCGAAGTCGCTGGATCAGTTTGTTGGCCGTGGTCTTGGCCGAGACCTTGCCTTGGCCGAGCGCGATGTAGAAGTCTTCGGCCTTCCGGAAACCCATCTCCCGCATCACGTCGGCGAGCATCGGCGAGCCGGAGAACTTCTGGGGTGGAAGGTCCCTCTTGCGAAGGGCTTCCGCAAGGGCCTCCCGGCCGTCCCTTTCCGCGTCTTCGCGACGCTCTTCGCGGAACCAGGCACGAATCTTGTTTCGGGCACGACTGGTCCCGACCAGCTTCAGCCAGTCCCGGGACGGTCCCCGATCCTTGTTCGCGGTCAGGACCTCGACGATGTCGCCCGACTTCAGCTGGTAGTGGAGCGGCACGATCTTGCCGTTCACCTTCGCCCCCACGCAGCGGTGACCGACATCGGTGTGAATCGAGTACGCAAAGTCGACCGGGGTCGAGCCGGCCGAGAGGTTCATGACTTCGCCCTTCGGGGTGAAGACGAAGACCTCGTCCTCGAACAGATCCTCCTTCAGCGACTGGAGGAACTCGGCCGGATCCTGTTCGGACTCGGACTCGACCAGCTGCCTGAGCCAGGTCATCTTCTCCTTCGAAGCCGCCGGGTCGCTGCTGCCTTCCTTGTAGGAAACATGTGCGGCGATGCCGTACTCGGCGAGCCGGTGCATCTCGGAGGTCCGGATCTGGATCTCGAGGGGCTTGCCTTCGGGACCGATCACGGTCGTGTGAAGGGCCTGGTACATATTCGCCTTGGGCATGGCGACGTAATCCTTGAAACGCCCAGGCAGGGGCTTCCAGAGCGAGTGGACCACACCAATCGCTCCGTAACAGTCCTTGACCGAGTTCACGATGACCCGCATTGCAGTGAGGTCGAAGATCTCGTTGAACTCGCGGCCCTTCTTGGTCATCTTCGTGTAGATCGAGTAAAAGTGCTTCGCCCGGCCGGCAATCTCCGCCTGGATACCAACCTTGAGCAGTTCCTCCGACAGGTAGGTGCCAGCCTCGTCGACGAAGCTCTCCCGCTCGTTCCGCTGCTGCGCCACCAAGTGTTTGATCTCGGAGTACTTGCGGGGATGGAGCGTCGCAAAGGCGAGGTCTTCCAGCTCCCACTTGATCGCGTGGATACCGAGCCTGTGAGCCAGGGGCGCGTAGATCTCGAGAGTTTCCCTGGACTTCAGGATCTGCTTCTGCTTCGCCAGCGAGCTGAGAGTCCGCATGTTGTGGAGGCGGTCGGCGAGCTTGATCAGGATCACCCTGACGTCGGTCGCCATCGCGACCATCATCTTTCGGTAGTTCTCGGCCTGCCGTTCGTCGCGGCTCTCGAAGGTGATCTCGGTCAGCTTGGTCACACCGTCGACCAGCCGCGCGACGGTGGGGCTGAACTCCTCCTCGATCTCCTCGAGGCTGGCGGAAGTGTCCTCGACGGTGTCGTGAAGCAGCGCCGCACAAAGGGTCTCGGTGTCGAGGGCCATACCCACGCAGATGCGGGCGACCCCGACCGGATGCGTAATGAACTCGTCGCCGGACTTGCGCTTCTGGTCGGCGTGGTGACGACAGGCAAACACGAATGCGCGGGCGACCTCGTCCCGGTCGATCGAGACTTCGAGCGCCGTACCGGTTGTCACGAGATCGGCCTCGAACTGCTGGATCACGGCCATCAGGTCGTCGAGCAGCGAACGCTCACGGGCGGTCAGGCCATGCGTATCCGGTCCGGCCGGGACGATCCCGTTCGGACCCGGCAAATGCCCGTTGGCTACCGGTTCGGTTTCTGCTTGTTGAAGTGGTTGATGAATCGTTCGTGTTCCTTGAAAAGGGCCAGATGGGCGACGAAAACCGGCGAGGCCGACAAATCCGTCTTCTCCGAGGATACGACTCCGGCGTGTCGGGCAGCCCCGAAGCCGCTGGTCCGGGCGAGGCCTGTCTGGGTCAGTACCGCAAGCAGAGCCGCAGATTCCTCTGGTGCCCTCGGTTGCGATGAATCCCCGGAAAGAACCTCGAGAAGGGGATCACCGGCCAGCTCTCCCCCGTCGCTCGCCCCGGCGTCCCGCAGTTCCCTGTAGAGCGTTCTGAGCTGACCAGTGAGGTCCAGCCGGTGGGCGGCCACCCGGCCCGAGAAAGCCGTCTCGTCAGGACCGGACAGCAGATGAACCGGCTTTGAGGCTGACGCGATCGTGTTCACGGCCGAAGCCGTGTAGGGCGGATCGAGCAGGACGATCCGATCAAACTCCCCGAGTGCCGGCGCACCCGGGATTCCAAGGCTGGCGAAGTCGGTGACAAGGATCTGCGCCTCGCCCGCGTCCGCCAGGTCACTGGCAGGGCTTCCCGCCCAGACGCAAGCGACCAGATCCGAGGCTGGATCACGATCGGGCAGGTCGGGCAGGAACCTGGCCAGCGATGCGCCACACAGGCCGCTCCACCTCTGGCGGGCATCGGCCGTCAGAACCGCGAGGCGCTCACCCGAGCTGATCAGCTCTGCCAGGCCGACTCCGGGTAGTCCCTCGGGCCACTCGAGGACCTCAACCGCCGCAATCCCGTTATCTGCAGACACTCGGGGCGACGAGGCGAATGCTGCTTCGAAACGCTCCCACCATTCATCGACCTCGCAGCCGGCGACGGGCCCGGCCTCCTCGACAGGCATCACCTCGCTGACCCGAAGTTGAGGGTCCAGCGAGCCGTTCCAGTGGTTCACGGTCAGCTCCGCGACCACATCGACGCGCTGGCCTTCCTCCAGACCGAAACCGGTACGCCCGAACGAAACTCCGTTGGCGCGGTGCGGGCCGGAACAAACCGAAAATCGGCAGTGCTTGCCCTCCCCCATCTCCCGCAGATCCTCGATTCGGGCCCCCGGCACCAGGAGCTTTACCGCCGGGTTGCCATTGCCGAAGGGTTGAAGCTTCTCGAGTTCCTCGGCGAGGTCCAGCCCAAGGTCGGCACCTCCCGCCACAACATCGAACTCGATTACAGGTTCGGCCGGTTCCGTACCGATTCGCTCAGAGACGGCGTTTCCGAGGGCCTCCCGGAACTCGTCTATCCGATCCTTGCGAATAGTCAGGCCAGCAGCAGCGGCGTGCCCGCCGAACCCCTCGAGTAGATCGGCGGTCTCCCCGATCGCCGCGTGAAGATCGAGGCCGGGCACTGAACGGGCTGAACCCTTCCCCATGTCCCCGTCGAGGGCGATCACCACCGAGGGACGGCCGGTCATCTTGACGAGCCTGGAGGCGACGATTCCCACCACACCGGGATGCCAGTCCTCTCCTGCCACAACGACGGCTGGATGATCGTCACCCAAAGCCTTGAGCTCCGCCTTCGCGTTCTGCTCCACCCCCTGCTCGACCCTCCGCCTCTCGGCGTTGACAGAAATCAGCTCGGTCGCGATCTCGGAAGCCCGCTCACGGGATTCCGCGAGGAACAGCTCGACTCCGGCATCCGCCCGGTACATCCTTCCGGCCGCGTTGATGCGGGGACCTAGCCGGAAGCCGAAGTCCTCCGAAGCCAGGCGGGAAGGCTCTACTTTCGTCGCTTCCATCAGCGCTGCCATCCCGATCCTTCTGGCCCGTCGGGCGACCTTGACTCCCTCCCGAACGAGGTGCCGGTTCTCGCCTTCGAGAGGCATCATGTCAGCCACAGTTGCCAGTCCGACCAGGTCGAGATCGGCTTGGTCACGTTCAGACAGCCCGGCGCTATCGGACTCGGAAGACGCCGTGTGCCGAAGCGCGGACGCGAGCTTGGCTGCGACCGCCGCGCCACAAAGCGAAGGAAAGGGATATTCGCTCACCACGGGGTGAAGGATCGGACAGTCCGGAAGCTCCGGGCCAGGCTGGTGGTGGTCAGTCACGATGATGTCCAGACCAAGCTCCCGGGCCAGCACTACCTCGGAGACCGACGTTACACCGCAGTCGACCGAGACGATCAGGCTGGTTCCCGTTGCGGCGAGATCGCGAATGGCCTCCTCGTTGAGGCCGTAGCCATCGGTCAATCGGTCGGGGATGAACCAGTTGCAGTCCCCTCCGAGATCTCGAATCGCCCCGACCAGAACGGAGGTGGCGCAGACCCCGTCACAGTCGTAATCGCCGTACACCGTGATGCGGCGCCCGGCCTGAATGGCACCAAGTACAAGCTCCACCGCTTCGGGCATTTGCCGGAAGGCGAAGGGATCGTGGCTTTCGGCCGCCTCAATGAAGGCCTCGGCAGCCTCCCTGCTGTCGATTCCCCGCCGGACGAGCACCGTCGAGACAGGACGACTCAGCCCGGTGGCGCGTTCAAGATCGAGCGCGCTCTGGACCGGGTAGGGCTTGGCCCGGAAACGAATTAGCCCTTGGCCTCTTCGACTGGCTCGGTGCCTTGGGAGACACCGATCCGGTAGACGACCCAGGCACCGATTGCGGTACCGGGCACCGCGGCCAGGAAGGTGATCAGGTCCGTATCCGAGAGCCCGTTACCGAGGATCACCTCGACGATCGCTCCAGAGATCAGGCCACCGACGAGGCAGCCGATCAGCGCGCCGATGATGCCCTGCCAGAAGCGATCGGGCACGAAGATCGTGAAGTGCCAGAGGGCGAGGGCGACGGTGAACCAGATAACGATTGACATCAGGCTTCCTCTCCGGCCTTCTTTGCGGCTTCCCGCTCCATGCGGCGCCGATCCCGCGGGGACAGCTTGGGCTTGCCCGGCGAGTCCTCCTCGGTGCCGCCCTCGACGACCGGGGCCTCCCCGTCATCCTTGCGCGCAACCTCGAGGTCCGAGGCGAAGGCGGGAACGCTGCCCTGGGTCTCGATCTGCTGGCGACGACGGCGCTTGAAGGTCGGCTCATGTTCCTTCCAGAGCGCCAGAACTGGTGATGCGATGAAGATCGACGAGTAGGTACCCGAGAACACTCCGACCAGAATCGCGATCGCGAACGACTGGAGGACCTCGCCACCGAAGATCAGCAGGCAGACAACGCCGATCAGGGTCGAGAAGCTCGTCACCAGCGATCGGGTCAGGACCTCGCTCATCGACTTGTTGACGATCTGCGAATACGTGGCCCGAGGCATCTTGGGCTCGTTTTCGCGTATTCGGTCGAACACGATGATCGTGTCGTATTGCGAGTAACCAAGAATCGTCAGGAAGGCCGCAACGGTGGCGCTCGACACCTCGAAGCCGAGAAGCGCATAGATGCCGAGGGCAATGAGGAAGTCGTGGACGATCGCGATCAGGACCGGCACCGTGTACTTGCCACCGAACCGGATCGCGATGTACCCCATGATCAGGATCATCGAGAAGAAGATTGCGAGAGCCGCACTGCGTGCGACCGACTCACCGAAGGTCGGGCCTACAGAAGTGCTGTTGAAGCTGTCGGCACCGACACCGAACTCGTTATCCAGGGCTTCGTCCACGTCAGCAACTTCTGACGGGTCGAGAGTAGGACTCTCGATCTGGAATGCGTTGTCGCCGAGCGCCTGGTTGTCGGTGACCGATTGGATGTCCGCATCGCCGAGGCCGACGGGACTGATCACGCTTCGCACTTCTTCTGTGGTGGCCGGTTCGTCCAGACTGACTTCGATCCGGGTGCCGGACTCGAAGTCAATGCCGAAGTTGAGACCCTTGGTGGTCAAGGCCCCGGCACCGATCAGCAGGATCACACCGGAGATCGCGAAGAACCTTGGGGCCCAGCCCATGAAGTCGAAGTGCCAGCGTTCCCTGCCTTCGATTCCCGAGAAGCCCTTGCCGGACCTCATCAGCTTGGTGTTCGACATCGAACCAAGCAGTGCCTGGGTGAAGACGACCGCGGTCAGCAGCGAGACCAGGGTGCCGACACCGAGGGTGAAGGCGAAGCCCTTGATTCCGGAGGTCGCGAGGACGAAGAGGATGAAGGCGGTCAGCAGGGTGACGACGTTGGCGTCGATGATCGTGCTGATGCCGCGCCGGTAACCGAGGGAGATCGCCGACTGCACGGATCTTCCTGCACGCATCTCTTCCTTGACGCGCTCGAATATGACGATGTTCGAGTCAGCCGCGACACCGATCGTCAGCACCAGACCGGCGATTCCCGGCAGGGTCATGGTGATCGGGATCACCTTGATCAGCGCGAGGAAAAGGATCGCGTAAACGAGCAGGGCAAGCGACGCGACACCGCCAAGGAAGCGGTAGAACGCGATCAGGAAGATGATTACGCAGGCCAGGCCGATCAGTAGCGCGAGCACGCCCTGATCAAGTGCTTCCTGGCCGAGCGTCGCCGAGACCTGGCTCTGAGAGGTCAGCTTGAGGTCGATCGGCAGGGCACCACGCTGGAGGTACTCGGCCAGCTGCTGGGCTTCGTCAAGCTGGAAACCGCCGGAAATCTGGGCGCCGGTGCGGCCGTCGATGCCGTCCGGGTTCTCGACGAAGTTGATGATCGGCTTGGAGACGACCTGGCCGTCGAGGACGATCGCGAAGTTGCCCGAAAGCGGGGCAGCCTGGTCAGCGGTGGTCACGCCGCCGATCGCGCGCGCCTGGCCTTCCTGGGCAATGTTCCTGGTGATCTCCTGGAACGCCTGGCGGCCCTCACCGGTGAACTCGAAAGTGACGTTGGGCTGGTTGAACTGATCGAGGTTCTGCTGCGGATCCTTGATTTCGGATCCGGAGAGAGCCGCGTTGTCAGTGACTACGAAGTAACCGGACGGATCGACCAGCTCGCCGGCGTCGTTCTCCCAGAGGCCGTCTTCGTTGGTCTCAATCGTCTTGCCGGCCGAGTCGGTAGGCAACTCGTCAACGATGATCGTGCCCTGGGGGACCTTCTTGACGATGCCCTTCTTGGGAATCGGCCGGCCTTGATCGTTGAAGTAGAGGTCTTCCTTGGCCGTCACCGGCCCCGAGATGAGTTCCTTGTTCTCGTTGAACAGGTAGTACTTGTCACCCGAGGTGCAGTTCTCGCACTTGTCATCGCGGGGCTGCTTGGATGCGAGGTTGACCGCATCCCACATGGTCGGTTCGGCACCCTGGTTTATCCAGGTGCGGTTGAAATCCTGGGTTGGCGGACGGTCCGCAGCGATCCAGCGGTCTCGGACCTGGTTCAGGACCTCTTCCTGGTCGGCGCCGGTGCCGAGCAGGCTAAGGTCACGGGCTGGACCGACAAGGTTGTTCTGCCAGTCGTAGAAGTAGAGGCGGGCCGGTTTGGTCGCACATTCGGTTGCTGTACCGACGTTGGTGGCACCCGGGATTCCGACCGAGATCTGGTCTGCTCCCAGTCGGGAGACCTCGATCTCCGAGACACCGAGCTTGTCGCAGCCAGAGCGGATGATGTCGACCGAGCGATCCATCGCTTCGGAGGTGACTTCCTGCACCTGCGGGGTCGGTCGACCCTGGAGGGTCAGCTCGATGCCGCCCTGAAGGTCGAGTCCAAGCTGCGTCGGCTTCTTCAGACAGACGATCGCGGAAACGATCACCAGGCCGAGGACGAACAGCAGCACGAATATGTTGCGGCGCCTGCCTCCCATCGATGCGGAAGCTTACCCTTCTGGCGTCAGGACGATCATCAGACCCCCGTCATCGTCGTAGGCGGGGAACACGTCAGCGATCGCCTGAGCGGCAGAATCCTTTTCGGCACGCACTTCCACCCGCTTGCCGAGTGACCTCACGCCCCATTCGAGGGAGGTCTCGATCGGATCGGTCTCACCGTCACCGTTGGTGTCGGCGGTCGGGCCGCCGTCGCCGGCGTCGAGCCATTCGAGTCCGAGCACGTCCCGGACCGGCTGACCGATCACGTCCTCATCGGTGAGTCCGGTCAGCTCGTAGCTTCCCCGACCGGCATCGATCACCCGGCCTTCCTGATCGCAGACGAAGAAGGCTGCGTTCGGGGCCGGGTAGTAATCGTCAAGCAGTTCGAAGACGAAGCCGAAGCCGCACTTCGAGCATCCCTTCGGGCGGGGGCTGAAGCCGGCGGTGCGGTCACCGCTGCTCTCCCGGTTTCCACAGTTTGGGCAAATGAAGAAGGGCATCGACGGCAAAGCGTACCTGCGCGGCGGTCCCGGCGTCCCTTGCCATATGGTCCCGGCCAGGGTCCCTCGGTCGAAGGGACATGTCGGACTTCGGAGGAACGGTTTGATCACCACTGTCGTGTTGCCGCTGGCCCTTGCCGTGATCATGTTCACGCTCGGACTGGGACTCACCCTGGAGGACTTCAAGCGCGTCCTGGTCATCCCCAAAGGGGTGGCGATCGGACTACTGAACCTGCTGGTCATCTCGCCCTTCCTGGCCTTCGGCCTGGCCGAAGTCTTCAACCTGAGCACCGAGATGGCGGTCGGCCTGGTGCTGCTCGGGGCCACCCCAGGCGGCACATTGGCCAACATGTTCACCCACCTCGCGAAAGGCGAGACGGCCCTCTCGATCACCATGACTGCGATCTCGTCAGTGGTGGCGATGATCACCATCCCGCTCTACCTTGGTCTCGCGACCGATCAGTTCGGAAACGTCGGCGACCTCGACGAGATCGACATGCCCTCGGTGGCTCTCCGCACCTTTCTGATCACCGTACTCCCGCTCTCGATCGGCCTCTGGGTCCATGAGCGAATGGGGATTCGCGCGGAAGCCCTCAAGGACCGCTTGTCACCCGTTTCGCTGATCCTTTTCGTCCTCGTGGTCATCGCCGCAGTCATCTCGGAATTCGATCTGATCAGGGACAACTTCACGAAGGTGGCCCTGGCCGCGCTCAGCCTCAACCTCCTGGCGATGACGATCAGCTTCACGATCTCCAGGGCGAGCCGGCTGAACGACCGGCAGGCGACCGCTATCGCGCTTGAACTCGGTGTCCACAATGCAACCGTTGCGATTGCGATCGCGGGAATGCTGGATGTGGACGCCCTGATGATCCCGGCCGCGGTCTACTCGGCATTCATGTTCATAACCGGCGGCCTGTTCGCGAAGTTCATGCATTCCCGGAATGCGCGCTCAACCGCCGCGGCATAGGGGGCATTCCGGGCTGACTAGAAGAGGGACTGGTGGCCGGAAGGAACCGGCAGGCCGAGATGCTCGAAGGCTGTGGGCGTCAGGACCCTGCCCCGCGGCGTCCTCTTGAGCATTCCCATCTGGAGCAGGTAGGGCTCGAGGACGTCCTCGATCGTGTCCTGTTCCTCGCCGATCGCAACTGCGATCGTGGAGAGGCCGACCGGACCTCCACCGAACCTGGTCGCGATCAGTTCGAGAAGGGCGCGGTCGGCCCGGTCGAGGCCGGCCTTGTCGACCTCGAGCATCTCCAGGGCAGCGTCAGCCACCTCGCTGTCGACAGAACCTGAACCTTTTACTTCGGCGAAATCACGAACCCTTTTCAGGAGCCGGTTTGCCACCCGGGGTGTACCACGCGAGCGTTCGGCAATCGCCAGCGCACCACCCGCGTCGATCTCCACTCCGAGGATTCCGGCTGATCGCACGACGATCTTCGAGAGATCCCCCGGCGTGTAGTACTCAAGCCGGTGGGAGACCCCGAAACGGTCACGTAGTGGCGTCGTCAGCAGGCCGCTTCGTGTGGTCGCACCGATCAGCGTGAACGGAGGCAGCGGCAGGGTCACAGTCTGAGCGCCGGCCCCCTGGCCCAGGACCACGGGGAGCTCCCCGTCTTCCATCGCCGGGTAGAGGGTCTCCTCTACAGCCCGGCCCAGCCGGTGGATCTCATCGATGAAGAAGACGCTTCCCGGCTCCAGCGATGTCAGGAAGGCGGCAACATCACCCTTGCGCTCGAGTGCGGGGCCGGCCGTCTGGACCAGCGGCACTCCCATCTCGGCGGCGACAATGTTCGCGAGGGAGGTCTTTCCCAGGCCTGGCGGTCCGGCCAGCAGGACGTGATCCAGAGGTTCGTCGCGCCTCCGGGCAGCTTCGATGAAGACCGCGAGCTGGTCGGTCACCTGCTTCTGATTGACGAAGTCGGCCAGCCCCTTCGGTCGAAGTGACTGGTCCAGTTCACGGTCGGGCTGATCGGCCCGAGCATCGTGGACCCGCGGTTCTGCACCCGCAGGAAGGTCGACCTCGACACCAAGTTCGATCCGTTTCCCTTCGAATTCAGGCAGGTCACTCATGACTCAAGGGTCTCACTCGCCGCGGCCGGATGCCGCGGCACGCTTCAGGGCAGCCCCGATCAGCTCCTGCGGATCATCGCCATCGCCGACCCCGTCAAGGAGTTGTTCGGCCTCCAACGGCGCGTAGCCAAGGTTGATCAGGCCGTCGCGGGCCATGGAACGGGCATCCGATGCGACCGGGGTGATCGTTTGACCCGATTCCTCGGCCACAGTCGTGACCTTGTCCTTGAGTTCCAGAATGATCCTCTCGGCGGTCCGCTTGCCGATTCCGGGAACGGCCTGAAAGCGCTTGGCGTCTCCGGAGATGATCGCCCGGGTCAACTCGCGGTGTGGCCCGCCGGAAAGGGCTGCGATCGCGACCTTGGGTCCGATTCCGCTGACCCCGATCAGCATGTTGAAGAGATCGCGCTCCTCCTCCGAGGAGAAGCCGTAAAGGAGCAGGCTGTCGTCGCGGCTGATCGTCTCGGCATGGAGAAAAGTCTCATGACCGACTGCGGGCACGCTGCGAAGCGTCTCGGAACTCACTGCGAGCCGGTAGCCCACCCCGGCAGCCTCGATCACGACGTAATCGGAACGCCGGACCAGAACCTCGCCACGGACGGTGGCAATCAACTCGCCACCCGCAGGGATGATGCGGACCCGGCCATCGCGGCCTCGGTCGCGTCCCTCCGGCCGGCGGTGCCGCCGTGACAGATCGCTACGGCGAGCGCATCGGCCGCGTGATCCGGTTGCGGAACCTCATTCAGGTTGAGCAGGGTCGCGACCATTTTCTGAACCTGCCGCTTGGCGGCATTTCCCGAGCCGCAGACTGCGGTCTTGATCGCCTGAGGCGTGTAGGTGAAACAGGGCACGTCGCATTGGGCGGCGGCGAGCATCGAGACTCCGGAGGCCTGGCCAACCTTCATCGCCGATCCGACGTTCTTGCCGAAATAGAGGTCCTCGATTGCCAGAGCAACCGGCTGATGCCATTTGATCAGCCGCGAGAGCGCTGAATGGATCTCGCTCAGACGCTGTTCCAGAGGGGTCGAAGACTCGGTTTCAATCACCCCGCCGTCGAGGGCGACCATGTGGCCACCTTCGATCCGGACCACGCCGAACCCGAGATTTGCGGTCCCGGGATCTATTCCCATGACGACCTTCATCCCTCATGATTCTGTACCGCCCGTCGGATGCCTGCCCTGCACCCGGGTCCTCAGGCCAGCTTTTCGAGAATTTCGTCCGGGATGTCGAAGTTTGCGTGGACCTCGTTGACGTCGTCCTGGTCCTCTATTGCGTCGAGCAGCTTGATCAGGGTGCCCGCATCGGACTCCTCGATCTCGACCGTGTTCTTGGGGATCACTTCAAGGCCGGCGGATTCGATTTCGATGCCGTCCGCTTCGATTGCCTGTCTGACGGCAGTGAGATCGGTGGGCTCCGCGAGCACCCTCAGCTTCCCTTCGGCCTCGACCACGTCACTCGCTCCGGCATCGATCGCGCCCATGAGGTCATCCTCGCTGTGCTGCTCGCCGTCGATCACAACCACGCCATGAGTCTCGAACATCCAGGCGACCGAGCCGGGCTCACCGAGGTTGCCGCCGTGCTTGGTGAACGCGTGACGGACCTCGGCACTGGTCCGGTTGCGGTTGTCCGTCAGCGCATCCACAAGGATCGCCGCACCGCCCGGACCGTAGCCCTCGAACTGGATCCGCTCGACGACCTCCGCGTCAGCCCCTTCCCCGGTGCCACGGTCGATCGCCCTCTCGATGTTGGCTTTCGGCATCGACTCTGCCTTCGCCTTCTGGATTGCCGTGGCGAGGGCTGGATTACCGTCAGGGTCACCTCCACCCTCGCGGGCGGCGATGGTGATCGCTTTCGCGAGCTTGGTGAAGCGCTGCCCGCGCTTTGCGTCAGCGGCGCCTTTCTTGTGCTTGATGGAAGACCATTTCGAGTGACCGGACATGGTGTGATTCTATGAACTGACGCATTCGATGAATCCCGAGGGCAAACACAGGGCCGGCAGGACATTCGCAGCGGGTGCCGTTGCGGGAGTGATGCTGCTCGCTGCTCTCTCGCTTTGGTCGATAATTCCGCTTGTCTGGCTGTGGATCGGATCGCAATTCGCCAACAGCCAGTTCCCGAGCATCGGGCCCTACCTCATCGTGCTTTTCGGGGCGATCGCCTCGATCCTCCTCGTCGCCTGGATACTCGGCCGTCTGAACGAGGTGTACATCAGGCTGACCGGCGCCCGGGACGTCGGGCCGATCCGGATGGGCTGGATGAAGAGCCTGCGGGACAGCGAGAAGACGGGCGATCCGCCCTCGCTGATCGAAGTGGTGATCATCGGCTCGGTCGTGATCGCCTTCATCGCCTTCATCGCCTGGTTCTTCATCGCCGCCGGCTCACCGCTCCCGGACAATTAACTGCAGTCGGTCCGGCAACGCCGGACCTCCAAATTGAACCCGCCCTCCCTGGAATCGCCGCCAGACGGAGCCGGCCCATCTGCTCCTTGATTCTGTGGGCCGGCGGGTTCTACTTGGAGGCGGAGCGAAGCTCGCCGACTTACTTATGGCAGGCGTTGACGAACCATTTGTGGATTCGGTTGTCGGGGGTCAGTTCGGGGTGGAAGGAAAGGGCAGTCACGGTTCCCTGCCTCACCGCCACCGGGTGTTCCCGGACCTCCGCAAGAACCTCGACTCCTTTACCGGTCGACTCGACCCAGGGTGCGCGGATGAAGACAGCCCGGATCGAACCGTCAACGATCCCCTCCACCTCGATGTCATCCTCGAAACTGGCAAGCTGGCGCCCGAACGCGTTTCGCTTCGTGGTGATGTCGATCAGCCCGAGGTGCTCGCGGCCAGCCACGATCATCCCGGCGCATGTGCCGAGTATCGGGAGGTCGGCAGCATGGTGAGCCTGAATAGCCGGGCCCAGCCCGGCCGACTCGATCCCCATGGTGATCGTGGTGCTTTCCCCGCCCGGCAGGATCAGGCCATCGAGGCCGTCGACATCAGCCGGAATACGGACCTCCACCGGCTCGGCGCCGGCTTCGGTCAGGTGTTCGACGTGACGCTGGAATCCGCCCTGAACCGCCAGGACCCCGATCCTCGGGCCCCCGGCCGAAGCGGGCTGATCGCTACCAGCCGCGTCCGGCAAGTCGGCCGTCCTCGCCAAGGGCGGCCATCTCGATGCCCGGCATCGCTTCGCCGAGCTGCTCGGAGGCAGCGGCGATGCGGTCCGGGTCATTGAAGTGCGTGGTCGCTTCGACGATTGCCTTGGCCCGACGCTCCGGGTCGTCACTCTTGAAGATGCCGGACCCGACGAAGTTGCCTTCGGCGCCCAGCTGCATCATCAGGGCGGCATCTGCGGGAGTGGCGATGCCACCGGCACAGAAAACCGGAACCGGCAGCCAGCCTGCGGTCGCGACCTCTCGGACCAGCTCGAGCGGAGCCTGAAGTTCCTTCGCGGCGGTCGGCAGCTCGGTCGAGCTGAGCGTCGTGAGCTTCTTGATGCCCCCGACGATTTCGCGCATGTGGCGAACCGCCTCAACCACGTTGCCGGTGCCGGCCTCGCCCTTCGAGCGGATCATCGCGGCACCCTCGCCGATCCGGCGAAGCGCCTCGCCGAGGTTCGTCGCTCCACAGACGAAGGGAGCGTCGAACTCGAACTTGTCGACGTGGTTGTACTCGTCGGCCGGGGTCAGAACCTCGGACTCGTCAATGAAATCGATGGAGAGTGACTGAAGAACCTGGGCTTCGACGAAGTGGCCGATCCGCACCTTGGCCATGACGGGAATCGAGACCGCGTCCTGGATCTCCTTGATCATCCGCGGGTTCGACATGCGGGCCACGCCGCCGTCCCTCCGGATGTCCGCCGGTACGCGCTCCAGAGCCATAACCGCGCAGGCACCTGACTCTTCGGCAATCTTCGCCTGCTCCGCGTCGACCACGTCCATGATCACGCCGCCCTTGAGCATTTCTGCCAGGCCCGTCTTTACTCGGAATGTCGCTTCTTCAGCCATCCCCTCAAATATAGAGAGAGGCCGACTTCGAGGGCGCCCTCGGGGCGCTTCCGGCTACTTCAGTTTGTAGGCGCGGATGCGCTCGCTGTGCTCTTCTTCGCTCTGGGAGTAGACCCCGTAAGCAAGGGCATGGACGAGAGCCATGAGGGCCGTGTTCGAGCGAAGGAAGGAAGGACTGTTCGACGAGTAGTAGAGGCTCATGTCGGCCTTCTTCACCGCATCGGAAAGCGTCGCATCGGCGATCGCAAGCGTTTTGGCGCCTCGATGTCCGGCCAGCTTCATCGCGCGGGCCAGAAGCGCATGTGAGCGACCGGAGGAAAGCGTGATCAGCAGGGTCTCCTCGTCAACCCGGCCGAGCCGCTGAAGCGAAGGTCCGGCGGTCGAAGTCACGATCTCCGCCCGGATGTCGAGCAGGCTCAGGGTGTGACGGAGGTAACTCGCGAAGAAGGCCATCTGATCGGTCCCGACGACGACAACCTGGCTGGCTTTGGAAAGCGCCGAGACAGCCTCGTCAATCTGGGCCTGATCAAGCTTGCGGGCTGTTTCCTCGAGGTTTGCATGGTCGGTCCCCAGTGAAGCCTCGAACTCCGAGTGATCGAAGGAGAAGAGCATGCGGCCACCGCTGTCCTCGCCACCGACGGTCGCGCGGTACTCCTCGATTGCAGACGCCTGAAGTTCCGGATAGCCCTCGAATCCAAGCGCCTGAGAGAAGCGCACGACTGTCGAGGATGATGTGCCTGCCCGCCGGGCGAGCTCTTCCGCAGTAAGGAATGCCGCTTCGTCGAGGTGATCGACGATGTAACGGGCAACATCCTTCTGGGAGCGGGAAAACTCGTCGATCCGATCCTGGATGTAAGTTGACAGGGTCTTTGTTTCGGCGGTCACAGTGCTCACGCCGATCAATTCGCCCCCCTGACCCGTTTCCCTTCTAAATTGCCTCTGAGCAGGGATTTTGACCCGATTCTCCGGACAGCCCAGCAGAAAGACCTCGCTCACCGGCCATACGGACGAGGGAGACGAGGTCTGGATCATCCGTTCGATCTCGCAGAAGTTCTACAACTGCCTGGGCTGCCACGGGCCGATCGAGATTGGTGACGAACACGTCGTCGTTCAGTACGTCGGCAAGTACGGCGGAACCGAGCACTCGCACTGGCACCAGCGCTGCGCAGAGGAAATCCTCTACTCGCAGATCCGTGGTCTGAGACAGGTTTCGGCCCGGGAATCGACCCGGGACCGGCTCGAGAGCAGGGGCCGCCGCCCGGCCGGGCGCAGACGGCGACCCCGCTGAAGCTCTACTTCCGGCTGCGACGTCCCCTCACGATGATTCCCGCGACGGTTCCGATCGCGAGGCCCGCGATCACGATGAGGATCAGCGTCTTGCTGTCACTGCCTTCGTCGGTGGACTCGTCGGCTGGATCTGCGGCGGTGGCGGTCGGTTCACCTGTGCTGGCGGCATCCGCATCAGCCACCTGATCGGCGGACTGCTGGGCGGCTGCGGCCGGCTTCGAGGCAGTCGAGGTCAGCGTGACGGCCGGGGCCGGGTACTCAGGTTCGACTCCACCCTCTTCAGCCTGGATCCAGGCGGTCGAGGCGCCACCCTGGCATTTCTGGATCACCTTGAACATGACCGTGTCGCCCTTCTTGCCGTAAATGGTGGCGGTGAAGGGGACCGCAAGCGTCTGGTCGTCGGGGAGCGGGCCGCCGGTCCAGGTCAATGTGCCGGGAGTCGTCCTGGCCTTCCAGCCCTTGACCGGTTTGGCCTTGACGTCGGTGGCGTTGTCGGGAATCTGGACGACCAGCGACGTAGTTGCCGCACCGTCACATCCGTGGGGAATCTCGAAACTGAGGTCGACTGGCTTTCCGGCGGCCGCGTCCGAGGGGGTCATCTCGACATGGGCCATCGCTCCGGACGGAACGAGAAATGCGGCCAGCAGGACGGCCGCGCTGATGATTATCCGGGTTGCTTTCACAATTTCCTTTCTTTTCTGATCACTTGATCTCGAACTCGAATTCGGCCAGAGGTTCCTCGAATCTCGAAAGCCGGATCGCGGCTGAACCCAGCCACTCGCCCCTCACCCCGAGCATCGCTCCGGGAACCACGAAGTGGCCGGGGCCGGCCTTGCGTGCTTCAACTTCAATTGGAGCGATGTCTGCTTCCGGCAGCGAGAAGGAAATCTCCATGCTCTGGACCTGGACGGGCGCACCGGTCTTTTCGTCAAAGACGTAAAGGTGCACTTCGTTGCTTCCGACCCTGGCCGGATCCACCGTGTATTCGATCTGTTTGCCCTCGACGACGACCGACCCCGATGCCGGCCCGGCCTGGATCGCATCCGGTGGCGGGTAGCTGACCAGGGCAGCCGACACGGCCAGAACGACCGCGACGAGGACGACCTCGATCCGGAGTGCCCGCTTGAGTCTGTTTCCGGGCTCGCCCGGCGACTGCGAGCGTTCCATTCGCTTCACGAGCCCGGGGATGATCCTTCTCCGGTTGGCCGCACCCAGTCCGATCAGTACCGCGAACAGCACGACCTTGATCGATACCGCCCGGCCGAACTGGGTGTCGAAGAGTGCGCTGACCGATCCGACGTCGATGATCGCCTGAATGGTTCCGGAGACCGCGATCAGCGCGACGGCAACGAGGGCGATCGACGAGAAGCGAAGTGAAGCATCAGTGAGCAGACGGGTTCGCTCGGCATTGCTGGCGAGTTCTCTGGTGCCAGCGGGCAGCAGCCAGAGCATCGCGGCGAGACCGCCAGCCCATACCGCCATGGCGGCAACGTGGACGATGTCGCTCGGAACCATGAGCCAGCTCGGATCCCGGGTCGAGGCATGGCCTGCGAATGCCGGGGTCATCGCCAGGAGCACAGCCAGCGCGAGTCCGGCAATTGAGACGGCGCCGGTACGCGAGAAACGATTACCGCCCCAGAGAATCAGTCCCAGCAGGGCGAGCCAGATACCCGCCCGAATCAGCATCACCGTTCCGAATCTTGTGTGAATCACCTCGTCCGGGATCCCGGACCCGAAGGCGCCCCAGAAGCTCGTCCCGGCACCGATCGCTCCCTGGAAGGGGATCGCCGCAAGAGTCGCGAGCAGTCCCGCCAGCCCCACGGCGATCATCAGCTTCCGGAACCGCCTGAAGACGGCGAAGTCACCGGGTTCGCGATCACGCCTGGAAGGACCCCAGACGGCGAACATCCAGATCAGTGCTCCGATGGCAAGACTCATGGCCAGGTAGCCGATCCAGCGGTCAGCCCAGAATGCGACCTCGGTCACCTTGCCAGCCTCGTTCTGAGCCAGAAGTTCGGAGATGGTCTTGCCCTGGACAAAGGCAGCGCCTCCGCTTTCGGGGTTTCCGACCGTGAAAGTGATGCCACCTGAGATCGGGTGCGAATCGGCCGACACGACCTGGTAGGTCGCGGTATAGATCCCGTCCCGCAGGTCGTCAGGGAGCGTCGCACCAACTGCCTCGGCGCTGCCTCCGGGGCGTTCGAGCTCGCCGTCCTGGACTTCGTTTCCTTCGGTATCGAAAACCCTGACGGCGCCGAGCGAGGCCTCAACGGGTTCGTTGAAAGTGAAGTTGACCTCGGAAGGCGCCTCAGCGAGCTCGGCCCCTCGAGGTGGCGAGCTCCCCTCCAGAACGGCGTGGCCGGAAGCCGGCCCGGCAGATGCTGCGAAAAAGGCGGCCAGCAGTAAGCCGGCCGCGAAGAGTCGTTTCACCAGGATTCCCTGTCGGACCCGCCGTCGGTGCTTTCTCCTTCAGACTCGTCCGCGTCGTCAGCCTCGTCCCGCCGCCGGCGGATGACCCAGAAGGCAATAGCTGCGACCACAACGATGGCGAGAATCACGAACGGGATGACCGGAACGCTCGAATCGCTGCCAACCCAGGTCAGGGTTCCCATGGCTTTGACCGGCTTGCCGTCCACCTCCAGGGGAACTACATAGTCGAAGACCTTCGTCTCCTGCGACTCGTCCTTGATCTGGGGAGGCAGCCCTTCCCCCATGTAATGAGAACGATGGTCGTGCCACGCGTACTGCCCGGTGTCGTCGACCTCCTTCCAGTCCGGCTCGGCCTTCGCGTCTGCCCGATCCGGGACCGTGACCTCTGCCTTCCGGTCCTCGTTCAGGTAGTACGAGGGCGAGTTGAGGTTCACCTCGACCAGGCCATCCGCGGAGATACGCACGTAAGGCTCACCGTCGTAGCCGATGACCACGACTTCCTTGCCGGTGTCGTTCTGCAGCCTTACGCCGTCGTCGAAGTTGTAGGTCTGAAACGACAGGCCGTCTACGGACGGGCTGATGGTCGTGATTTCGGACCTGTAGTTGGGGTCGCCCTGATGGGCCTGCGCGAAAGATGGCAGGACCGTCAGCAGGGCCAGTACGAGAATGCCTGTGAAGCGCTTCATTGTTACTCCATAACCGCGGAAAGCGGATCGTTGCGGCGTTCAGCCGCGGGTCGGGAACGGTTTCGGCCGCCGCCGGTCACCGAAAGTGACTCAGGCGGTCAGGGCGGGTGGGCTCCGTCCCGGGAGAAGCAGGCCTTCCAGACGACCCGGACCCGTCAGGGCCTCAGGCCAGCTCGCGCTCAGGCCGAGGTTCCCCCCAACGACGGTGCGCTTGCGGTTCAGGGCCAGCAGCAACTCCTCGCCGGCGTAACGGCCGAAGGCCAATGGAGCAGCCAGGAGAAACACGGGAAGCGTGAACAGAACTGCCTCGGGTGATCCGGTCACCGACAGGAAAAGCGCCCACACGGCAGCCACCAGGAGCAACCCGGCAGTTCGAGGAACGGACAGTGTTTGCTGCTTTTCCATCCGGTTCAGTGTAGCCGGGAAGCCGGGAGTGTCGACCATCTAGGCTTCCGCTCATGGCGCAGATCAAGGCACTTCTCTTCAATGACCCGTCCTGTCCGTGGGGGTATTCGGCGAGTCCGATCCTTCGAACTCTCGAATGGCGCTACAGGGAGCAGATCGAGTGGCATCTTGCCGTGATCGGACTTTCAGATGAGTCGAATCCGGTGCCCTTCACACCGGAAGTCGCCTCTGACCTCTACTTCGAGTTCCGAGAGCGGTTCGGAATGCCGTTCGCAATCGAGACGAAGCTACGTTCGGCGACCAGCGCCCCTGCCTGCCGGGCGATCACCGCCGCCCGCCTGCTCTTTCCCGGGTCCGAGTGGCGGGCGTTGCGCACTTTCCAGCTGCTCAACTTCAACACCCCCCTGCTGCTGGACGACGAGTCCCAGCTGGAGGAAGCTCTGGGAACCGTTCCCGGGATCGATGCCAGCCAGGTGATGGCCGCGCTCGACTCGCCCGAGGTGATTGAGGCCTACACAGAGGACTACGAGCATGCCCGCAGCGCCACCGGCGGCGCGACCCACCTTCAGTCAAAGACGGCCTCAGTGGACGGTGGCGGGCAGCGTTACACCGCTCCTTCGGTGATCTTCGAAGAGGGCGAACGGCGCATCGAGGTTGGCGGCTTCCAGCCGGTCGAGGCATACGACGTCGTGATCGCGAATCTCGATCCGACTCTGAAGCGGATGGAGCCTGCCGAGGACCCGCTGGATGCCCTTCGCCTTTATCCGGCCGGCCTGACCACCCAGGAAGTGGCGTCCATCATGGCCCAGGGCATGGCCCCGCCCGACAGGACCGAGACCGAGCGCAAGCTCGTCCACCTGCTTGGCGAACAGAAGGTCCAGAGGGTGCCGCTCGGCAACGACGCTCTCTGGGTGGCCAACTAGGCCTGTGTCTGGGGCAGTGAACCGGTAGCCTGCCCCGATGGCTCTTGGCGGTGCCGAGGTCGCCGCCAGAGAAGGCGGTTCCCCCACGGCAAAACAAGCGGGCTCGAATTTCCGGCCCGACATTCAGGGAATCCGTGCGATCGCGGTCACCCTCGTGCTTGCATGCCACGCCTCGATTCCGTGGGCCAAGGGCGGCTACATCGGCGTCGACGTCTTCTACGTTCTGTCCGGCTTCCTGATCACCGGCCTGGTCGTCAGGGAAATCGAAAAGACCGGCAGGGTCTCGATCCGGAACTTCTACGCCCGGCGGGCCAAACGGCTCCTCCCCCTGGCGGCCCTGGTCCTCGTCTTCATCTGTATCGGCTCGCTGATCATCTTCCCGCTCGCCCAGCAGGTGACGATCGGCGGTGACGTCTTCGCTGCGGCGCTCTACTTCGTCAACTGGCATTTCATCGTCCAGGGGGTCGATTACTTCGCCGCAGCCGACGGACTTCACAGTCCCGTCCAGCACTACTGGTCGCTTTCCGTCGAGGAACAGTTCTATGTTGTCTGGCCCCTGCTGCTGCTCGCTGCGGGGGTCATCGCAACCCGGGCGAAGCGGAACCTGAAGACGATCATTCTCCTGATCACGGTGCCGGTTGCTATCGCCTCGCTGATCTACAGCATCCAGTTCACCCAGCAGAACCCGGAGGCAGCCTTCTTCTCGACCATCGCCCGGGCCTGGCAGCTGGCTTTCGGTGCCGTGCTGGCGATGCTCTTGCCGAAGAAGCTGAACATGCCCGGCTGGCTGGCCACCGTGCTCGGAGCCGGTGCCGTGGGTGTCCTGCTCTGGGCGACCTTCACGATGGATGCCACCACCCCGTTCCCCGGCTCGAACGGTCTCTATCCGGTGATGGCAACGATCGTGCTGCTCGTGGTCGGCGCATCCGGAGCCGGCGTCACGACCCGGATCCTTTCGACGAGGCCGTTCCAGTATGTCGGAAACATTTCCTACTCCTGGTACCTCTGGCACTGGCCCTTCGTCGTCTTCGCACTGGGGATATTCGGCAACCTGAGCTGGCAGTGGCTCGTCGTCGTGACGCTTTCTTCCTGGATACCGACACAGATCAGCCACACCCTGCTCGAGGACCCGGTCCGGCGGTCGAAGATCCTCAAACTGCGCCCGAACCGTGCCCTGGTCATCGGCGCTGCCTGCTCGATCGCCGCTGCCGTGTTCGGTCTCTGGCTCGGCTCGAACCGGATCGACGTGAACGAGCTGAGTCAGGAGCAGGTTGCCGGTGCCGCCGCGATCAAGAACGGCAATGTGCCCCTGGTCAACTCTGTCGACGCGATCAAGCCGAACCCGCTTCACGCCCGCGAGGATCGTGGTCAGATGTACCTGGACGGCTGCCTGCTGCTCGGGCCCCGTACCGAGTCGGGCGAATGCGCCTACGGTGATCCTGATGGCGACAAGACGGTGGTCCTGTTCGGCGACTCCCACTCAATGATGTACATGCCGACCCTTGACGAGATCGGCAAGGAACGCGGCTGGAGGATCATCGGTCTGTCGAGGGCCAACTGCGCCATCGCCGAGGTGAAGCTGAATAAGTACTGCGACGAGTGGCGGGCCAATTCACTTGAGCGCATCGCCGAAGAACAGCCGGATCTGGTTGTGGTCGCCACCTCGACGCGGGCCGTCTACTCGTTGACGATCGACGGCAAGAAGCTGGATCGTGGCGCCAGTGAGCCCTACCTGGTCAAGGGGATGGAAGAGACATTCGACCAACTCAAGCAGGACGCGGACAGGGTTATCCTGATTCGTGACCAGGCCCAGGCACCTCGTGAGCCCTGGCTGCCGCACGAATGCGTGGCCGAGAACCTGGACAACCTGAAGGTCTGTGCCTTCGAGCCGAAGAGGAACATGGCGATCTCATTCGATGTGAAGGCGGCGGAAGCAACCGGTGTCGACATCATCGATCCGATGCCGATCCTCTGCAGCAACGGCCGCTGCCCGGCCGTGATCGGCAACGCCCTCGTCTACCGCGATAGCTACCACGTGTCGGCCACCTACGCGGTAACAATGGCTCCCTGGCTGGAAAAAGAGCTGGCCAAACTGAACTTCCCCAACGAGACGGAGTGAGATCCAGGTTGTCGGTCACTATGGCCAACTGAGCGGATCTCGGTGAATCGCGGGATGGGATCTATGGGCCAGGAAGGACTCGAACCTTCGACCTACGGATTATGAGTCCGCTGCTCTAACCAACTGAGCTACTGGCCCTCGCAGAGGGAGACTATTTCGACTACATCGTTCAGCGCTTCGACCCTCGCCGAACTTCAGCGGGTGGATGCCAGGGGCCTCCAGCCGTTCGCTGGCGAGGAGCAAAGGCCGGAAATGGCCGCGATAGTACGCGGGTACATGAGCTGCCGTTTCCGGCCGTCGACGAAGCCAGCGGGCGGCTGGTGGTTCCTGGCGCCGCCCGGGCTAGAGGGCAAACAGCTGGGAAAGGGAACGGCCCACGTCGGGCGGCTCCTCTTCGCCGTCTGCCTCGGCCTTGACGCCAGAGGCGAGGGCTTCAGCGGCCTCGGATATTTGGGCGGCCCTGTTCGGCCTTATCTCCCCCGCCTTGGCGGCGTCAGAGAGGTCCGACTCCATCAGCCCGGCGAGTTCGCCCAAGCGGCGAAGGCCCAGTGTTGATGCGGTTCCGTGAAGCGCGTGGGCTTCCTGGCGGAGGGTCTCGAAGTCAGTCGTACCTGTGTCCAGACCGGCCGAAATCACGTCGCAGCGCTGCCGGGCCTCCTTGGCGAAGGCGCTGATCAGTTCGCTGTCTGACTTCTCCTCACTCACGGCTCACCTCGATCTGTCTCGGACGAAAACATCGGTAGCGCGCCCCCATTGTTGCCGTTTGCCGAAAACGATGCATGCTCACCGTCCCTCCCGGCCTGATCTGGCATAGGCTCCCGCTGGTTTTCATCCTACGGAACGGAGCGAGAGTGGCAAAGCGTGCAGCGTTGGTTACTGGTGGTTCGGGCGGTATCGGACTGGCGATCGCCAGGCGACTGGCCGAGAACGGCTACGCCGTCACGATCTCGGGACGCCGTGAAGAGAAGCTGCTCAAGGCGGCCGAAAGTCTGGCCGATGACGATCTCAAGGTTGAGGCCGTGGTCGCCGACGTGACCAGCGAGGAAGCGGTGGTCGAACTGGTCGCCGAGCACAAGCGGCAGTGGGGACGGCTCGACTGTCTGGTCAACAACGCCGGAATCGGTATCGGCCAGCCGCTGGATCAGATCCAGGCCAAACATTTCGATCTGCAGATCGCGGTCAACCTTCGGGCACTGGTCGTAGCCACGCGGGAATCAGTAGACATGCTGAAGAAAGCCGGGGGGGAACATGGCAAGGCACTGATCGTGAACCTGGCATCACTGGCAGGGGTCGAGTCGCCACCGTGGCTTTCCGTCTATGGCGCGACCAAGGCCGCCGTGATCGGGTTCTCCAAGTCGACCCAGAAGGAGCTGGTCGGGACCGGCGTTGCGGTCACGGCACTCTGCCCAGGCTTCGTCGCCACCGACATGACCGAGTTCGCTCAGGAGACCGTGCCTGCCGAGGAGATGATGCAGCCGGAGGACATCGCAGAGGCGGTCAGCTTCCTGCTGAAGGTCTCCCCCGCCTGCGCAGTACCCGAGCTGATCATGGCCCGTCCGGTCGCGGGACCCGACACCCAGGGGATGTAGCCCGGCTTGCGTTGTCTGGTCGCCGCTTTCGGCGATCCCGGTCACGTCTTCCCGGCGGTCAGCCTCGCCCGGGCCCTGAAGGGCCGGGGTCATGACGTCGTGGTCGAAACCTGGCCGCAGTGGCAGGAGGCGGTAGAAGGGGTTGGCCTGCGATTCGTCAGCGCGGACCAGTACCAGGTCTTTCCCCCTCCCCGCTCAGGTTCCCCCGGAGCTGGAGAAGCGGCGGTCGCGCTGATGCCGCTGCTGGAGGAGTTCCAACCGGACGTCGTCGTCAACGACATCCTGACCGTCGCCCCTGCGATCGCGGCTGAAGCCCACGGCTGCGCCTGGGGCACCCTGATCCCGCACATCTATCCGGTCCAGGACCCGGGAATGCCGTTCTTCGCGATCGGGGCGGTCCCG
>JAGQUT010000017.1 GCA_020438355.1 Solirubrobacterales bacterium
GACGCAACGGATCGCCCGCTTGAGGTCCCGCGTATAGATGTTTGCTCCCAGTCCGAAATCAAGGCCGTTGGCAAGGGCAATTGCCTCGTCAAGGTCCTTGACCGGCACGATCGGGGCTACCGGACCGAAGGTTTCTTCCCGAAGCAGGTCCGCTCCTGAAGGTACGCCAGTCAGCACGCAGGGCTCGAGGTAGTGACCCTTGTCGAAGCCGGCGTTGCCACCCCCGGCCAATAGTTCGGCACCGGCCGCGACGGCATCCTCGACCTGCCCGAGCGCCTTGGCCTTCTGCGGGCCCGAAACCATCGGTCCGAGGTCGGTGCCCGGGACGAGAGGGTCTCCGATCTTCAGTGACTTCGCCTGGTCGACGAACGCGTTGACATAGTCGTCGAAGATGGTCTCCATCACGTAGAAACGTTCCGAAGAGGTGCAGACCTGGCCGGCGTTCAGATAGGCCGCCCAGACCCCACCCTTTGCGGCGACATCCAGTCCGTCCTTGCCGATGTCGTCACAGACGATGAAGGGGTCCTTGCCACCCATTTCCAGATTCACGCGGGCGTTTCGGGAGGCGGCGGCCATCCCGACCTTGCGACCGGTAGCCACCGAACCCGTGAAGGCGACGCAGTCGATTCCCGGGTGCTCGGCGATACCGGCGCCGATGTCGCCGGCGCCGGCCAGGAGGTTGACCGTGCCTTCCGGAAGTCCTGAAAAGACGTCGGCAATCGCGAGGGTGGAGAGTGGCGTCAGCTCGGAGGGCTTGGCGACGATGGTGTTTCCGGCGGCCAGCGCAGGAGCGACCTTCCAGACCAGCAGCAGCAGAGGGAAGTTCCAGGGCACGATGCAGCCGACCACTCCATGGGGCTCCTTCACCACAACCGAGAACTGTGAAGCCTCGATCGGAGGGATCACCCGACCGATCTCCGACCTTGCGACCTCAGCGTAGTAGTCGAAACAGGCCGCGCACCACTCAACCTCGTCGGCGGACTCGGTCAGTGGCCGGCCGATCTCCGTGGTCATGAGAAGCGCGAGCTCGTCGGTCTTCTCGCGGAGCGCGGCGGCAATCTCATGGAGCAGGGGTGCCCGGTCCACGGCCGGCATTCTTCCCCAGGTCTCCTTCGCCCGGGTGGCCGCCGTCACGGCGAGGTCAAGCTGCTCCAGCGAAGCCGCCCCGACAGCGGCCACGATTTCCTCGGAGACCGGGTTCTCCACCTCGATCGAAGCTCCGGCACCATCTACAGGTTCTCCGCCAATCAGCAACCGCGTCTCGTATCCCATGACTGAAGGCTAACTGCAGGAGGCGAGCTTCGCCCCGTCTCGGGGCGACCGATCAGACGGGGATAGAGATGGCGGGCTTGTTTGCCACTTCTTCGGGCCTCATCGCTGCCGCCTTCTCGGCCCGCTTCTGCTGGATTATCACGGCGAGCATCGCGATGATCGTTACCGCGAAGAGCATCGTCGCGATCACGTTGACCTGGACCGGGATCCCGCGCTGATTGGCTCCGAAGATGTAGAGCGGGAAGGTCACGGTCGATCCCGAGTTGAAGTTCGAGATCACGAAGTCGTCAATCGAGAGGGCGAAAGAGAGAAACGCGGCCGAGGCTACACCCGGAGCGATCAGTGGCAGGGTCACCTTCCGGAAGGTTGTGAAGGCGTTCGCGCCGAGATCGGCGGCGGCCTCTTCCAGCCTCCTGTCGAAACCGATCAGCCGGGACCTGACGACGATGACCACGAAGCTCACCGAGAACATGATGTGGGCGATCAGCAGGGTCGTGAACCCGAGCTGGAACACGTCCAGGGTCAGGAAGAAAGAAAGAAGCGCGGCACCGATCACGACCTCGGGCGTCGCCATCGGGATGACGATCAGCAGGTTCGCGGCCCGGCGGCCGAAGAACTGGTACCTGACTAGGGCGATGGCCAGCAGGGTGCCGAGTATGGTCGCACCGATCGCGGTGAAGAAAGCCAGACGGATACTGGTCAACAGCGACTCGGTCAGTTCTTCGATCCCGAAAGCGTCTGCCCAGTACTCGGTCGTGAAGCCGGCCCACTCGAAGTTGTAACGACCGGGGGGATCGTTGAAAGAAAAGACCGCGATGACCAGAATCGGCACGAGCATGTAGGCGATCGCCAACAGCCCGATGATCAGGATGGAGTTTTCCCTAAGCCACCGCCAGGCCCTCACTTGGCTTCCTCCTCGTCACCCATAAGGGCTTCGGTTCCAGCGAACTTGATGTAGAAGAGCAGGCCGACCAGAATGATCGCCATCAGGGTGAACGAGAGCGCGGCGGCTTCCGAGTAATCGTTGACGACCAGGTACTTGGACTGGATGACGTTTCCGATCATCGCCTGGTCCGGGCCGCCGAGGAATGTCGCATTCACGTAGTCACCGGCAGCGGGGATGAAAGTCAGCAGAATGCCGGCGATTATTCCGGGCATGGTGAGCGGGAGGGTCACCCGCAGGAAGGTCTGCCTGGCCGAGGCATAGAGATCCTGGCCGGCCTCGAGCAACCTTCGATCGAGCCGCTCCAGTGAGGCGAACAGCGGAAGGACCATGAAGGGAAGGAAGTTGTAGGTCAGGCCGGCGATCACGGCCGCGTTGGTGGCCAGCACCCTTCCGTCCGGAGCGAGCTGGAGGAACTCGAGAACGGAAACCACCGGGCTGCTGTCGCTCAGGATGGTCTTCCACGAGATCGTCCTGATCAGATAGGTGGTGAAGAAAGGTGCGACTACCCCGAAGAGCATCAGGTTCTTCCATCGCCCCGACTTGAAGGCGATCGCGTAGGCCAGCGGATAGCCGATCAGCAGGCAGAGAATCGTTGCTACACCGGCAAAGTAAAAGGCGCGGAGGAACTGGGTGCTGTAGTCGGTGATCGCATCCGCGTAATTGCTGAAGGCCCAGGTCATTTCGTAACCCGTGGTCAGGGTTCCTGTCTTCAGCGAGAGCTCGCCCATGTAGTACATGGGCACCACAAAGAAAATGAACAGCCAGATCAGGCCTGGCGCGAGAAGCCAGTAGGGAGTCATGCGCTGACGGAGCGTGGTCATCGGTTGATTCTCATTTCCGATCTGTCTCCGTCAGCGCATTCCCGTATTGCTTGCTGGTGGCTACCTGCTAGCCGATCTTGGCGTTCTCGAAGGCCTGCTCGACCTCCTGTACCTGCTGCTCGTCACCCGGAGGCGAGACCTGCGCGAAGCAGTTCTTCGTGAACTCCTCGGACGGGAAGATCAGGTTGTCATTGGCCAGAGCAGGATCCTTCTTGGCCAGGACTTCCTTCACGCCAGCCACCGGGCTCACGTAGTTCACGTACTCCGTGATCTGGGCCTGGTTCTCGGGGTCGTAGACGTAGTTCATGAACTTGTAGGCGGCCGCCGGGTTGGGCGCTCCGACCGGGATCATCATGTTGTCCGACCAGATCGAGCAGCCCTGTTCAGGCTGGACGTACTTGATGTTCGGATTGCTGGTCTGGGTGGTATCTCCTGACCAGCCGATCGCGGCAACCACGTTGCCGTTCTCGAGATCCTGGATGTAGTCGTTGCCGGTGACCTTTCGGACCTGGCCGTTGCCGACGTTCTCCTTCATCTTGGCGATCGTGTCCATCCACTGCTCGTCAGTTGCCTCTTCCGGATTGATGCCATCCGCGGCCATCATCAGCGGAATCGTGTCCCGCATCTCGTCGAGCAGGGTGACCTTGCCCTTGTACTTCGGGTCGAACAGGTCGTTGATCGACTTGATGTCAGGCGCCAGGTCGGTACGGACCACGAGTCCCGTCATGCCGGACTGCCACGGAACCGAGTACTCCCTGTTCGGGTCAAAGGCCGGATTCTGGAGGCTGGGGATCAGGTTCTTCTCGACGTTCGGGATCTTCGACTTGTCGAGCTTCTGTACGTAACCGAGCTTCCACATCTTCTCGGCCATCCAGTCGGTCACCACGATGATGTCGCGTCCACCGGAGTCGCCGTTGCTGAGCAGCGGCTGCATCTTTCCGAAGAAGTCGGTGTTCGAGTTGACGTCATCCGTGTAGGTAGTGCTGGTTCCCGCTGCCTGATCGAATTCCTTGATCGTGGCGTTGTCGATGTAGAGGGGCCAGTTCGAGATCTTCAGGTTCCCCTGCGGGTCACCACCGGTGGCCGTCGTCACATCCGAGTTGTCGGAGCCACTGAGACCACCTCCCCCGTCGCCTCCGCAGGCGACCAGGACCATTGAGGCTGCCAAAGCCAGCACAGCCAGGACGAGTAGTCGGGACTTCTTCATTACGCTCATCAGTTCACTCCTTGGGTGACGTTGTCGGTGGGCGTTTCGTCAGCGGTTGCCTTGTTCCCTGCGGATTCAGCAACCAGGTGCATGTGTTCGGGCAGCCAGGAGATCCTTACTCTCGCTCCGGCACCGGGAAGGCTCTGACGCTCCTCGTCGGAGACATTGGGGCAAAGGACCGTCATCGAGACACCCTCGGCCACCCGGACTGCCATCTGGGTGGCTGTCCCCAGGTACAGGGAGGTCTCGACCACCCCGTCCACTCCGGGCTTGCTTGTGTCCCCCCGGCCTTCAAGGTCGATTTCAAGTTTTTCGGGACGGACCACGGCGAAGCACCTCTCGCCGGTGCCGAACCTCGAAGCCTCCGGGGTGGCGATCGCCGGACCGGTATCCAGCTTGATTTCAGAAGATGAACTGGCCACAGCGGGCAAAAGGTTCGAAACGCCGATGAATCCGGCGACGAATGTGGTCGACGGTCGTTCGTAGACGCTTTCCGGGTCGTCGCATTGCTCGATGCGACCCTCGTTCATTACCGCGATCCGGTCGCTCATCGTGAGCGCTTCTTCCTGATCGTGGGTCACGTAGACGAAAGTGATCCCGACGTCCCGCTGGATCTGCTTGAGCTGGACCTGCAGTCCCTTGCGGAGCTTCAGGTCGAGGGCGCCGAGCGGCTCGTCGAGCAGCAGTACTTTGGGCAGGTTGACCAGGGCCCGGGCAAGGGCGACACGCTGCTGCTGGCCGCCGGAAAGCTGGTTGGGCTTGCGCTTGGCTTCCCTGGAAAGCCCGACCCTTTCCAGTTCCCCGGCAACGCGCTTCTTGATCTCGTCCTTTGGGACCTTCTTGCGCTTGAGTCCGAAACCGACGTTCTCTTCGAGAGTCATGTGGGGGAAGAGCGCGTATGACTGGAAGACCGTGTTGGTCGGTCGCTTGAAAGCCGGCAGGCCAGCTACATCCGAGCCGTCAATCAGGACCTTGCCAGTGGTCGGCTGCTCGAATCCGGCGATCATCCTCAGGGTCGTGGTCTTGCCACAACCCGATGGGCCGAGCATGGTGAAGAACTCGCCGTCTGCGATGTCGAGGTCCATCTCCTCGACGGCAGTGAAGTCACCGAACTGCTTGGTGACTCCTTCGAGGCGTACGCCTCCGCTCCCAGATCCCGCGGCTTTTCCGGCTGCTTGCTCCGCTCGATCCTCTGCAGAATCTGTCGGCGGTAGATCTGGCGAGCCTTCCATCGAACCCCTCTCTCAGGTGGACAGAACCGGAGGCGTGGCTGACACCCCTCCAGCTACTTCGGCTAGAACCGTATGCGAAACATCACTTGCTCCGCAACCACGTTTTGTCCAAAGACCGGCTGGCCGATGTGCCAGCTGTCCAATAGAGCCCGCTGTTGAGGGCGCTATCCCTCCGACCCGGAAAGGGCCGCGGCTGGCTCCGTCTTGCCGGTCAGAAGGTCCGGATCTGCGATCTCGCGGCGTCGCTTGAAGAACGGTTCGTCCTGGTGGGCGCGCCATGCGATGAGGAGGATCACCCCGAGCAGGAGGAAGCCCACTCCGATGATTGCCGGCGGGGCGAAGCCGAACCAGGAAGCCCCTGTGTACGAGTTGGCCGGGTCCGTCCAGTCGACCAGTGACTTGAAGAAAAGGTAGGTCAGCATCAGGGAGCCAATTACCGGTGCGACGCCTATGAAAAGGAGGTTCTTCGCCGACTTGAACAGCTCGCGCCGGTAGTAGATCGCGCAGGCGAATCCGGTCATGGCGTAATAGAAGGCGATCATCAGGGAAAGCGCCGAAAGTGAGTCGAAAAGAAAGTTCTCGCTGATCAGCTTTGAAGGCAGGTACCAGACGATCGCCAGGACGCCGATCGTCACGGTCGAGACAACGGGGGTGAAGAAGCGGCTCGAGATCTCACCGAGCGCGTGAGGCATCGCCTCCGCCCGCGCCATGGAAAGCGAAGTCCGTGAAGCCGGGAGAATCGTCGTCTGGGTTGACGCAAGAGCCGAGACAACTACCGAGAGCAGGACCAGGAGTCCAAGGGTTCCGCCCAGTACTTCCTTGGCGTAGGTGGAAAGGATCGCGGCGTCGTCATCGAACTTCTCGGCTCCACCGATTCCGCCCCAGGCGACGATCGCGGTCGCAACTCCGAGATAGGTGATCAGGAGCAGGGCGGTGGAGATGACGCCAGCCAACCCCGGCTTGTCAGCGTCTCCCTCGGTCTCTTCGTTGAGGTTGACCGCGCTCTCCCAGCCCCAGTAGATGAAGACGGCCAGGAGCATGGCGCCGGAAAGCGCCGCCGCCGGAATGTCGAAGGGGTTGAACCAGGAAAGCGACGGGTCGATCGCCCCGACCGGCGCGTCGCCGCTCCATACCTTCACCAGGGCGACCACCATGAAGAGGAGCAGCGGGACGATCTGGATTGCCATCAGCACCTTCTGCAGGTTTGCCGAGATCTCGGTTCCCCAAATGCAGATCCAGGTCATGATCAACATCAGGATCACGGCCCCCGTAGCGACAGCCGCCGTGCTATTCATCAGACTTTCGGCTCCGATGAGATCGAAGAAGCTGTAGACCGCTACGTCGGCGAGCGAACCGATCACGAGAATGCCGGTCACGCAGATCGCCCAGCCAGTGATCCACCCGGACTGGGGCCCGATCGCCCTGGTCACCCAGGAGAAACTGGTCCCGCAGTCCTGGTCAGCCTTGTTCATGTAGTAGAAGGCCGCGGCGATGAAGAACATCGGAACGAAGGCCACCAGCAGGGCGGCCGGGGCCTGAAGCCCGACCAGGACGACTATCGAGCCGATCACTGCAGCGAGCGAGTAGGCCGGCGCGGTTGATGCGAGTGCGATGGCGAGGCCGTCGGTGAAGCTGATCGCATCCGCCTTCAGATGCGGCTCGTCTCCCTCGTTCGGTACCGACCCCGGATACTTCGACGGAACTTCTGAACTCTCCATGGCGGAGAAACCTAGTGGGAATCGCGGCGTCTGTGTGCGTTCAGCGGAAAGTTCGCCATGCCGCGCTGGAGACGAGAGGTCATGACAAACCATGGGGTTTTTACGTTTCGTCGACTTGCCAGTGTGATCCGGCCGACATAAGGTGAAGGCAGAAATCACCGTGGCCCGCCTGACTGCCACGGGGCCCGCCTCAGTCGGGCATGACCGAAGGAGGATTCCGTGTCCACCGCATCGCCCAGCCAGACCACAGTCGACAATCTCCAGGAGCAGGCCCGCCGCCATCTCTGGATGCACTTCTCCCGCATGGGCGGGTACAGCGATGAGCACGAGATCCCGATCATCACCAGGGGCGAGGGTGCGTACGTATACGACAGCCACGGCAAGCGTTACCTCGACGGTCTTTCCGGCCTGTTCTGCGTGAACGCGGGCCACGGTCGTCCCGAACTCGCTGAAGCAGCGGCCCGCCAGTACGAGGAACTCGACTTCTTCGTGATCTGGAGCTACGCCCACCCGCGGGCGATCGAACTTGCTTCCAAGATCGCGTCGATGACCCCGGGTGACCTGAACCGTGTGTTCTTCACCAGCGGCGGTGGTGAAGCAGTTGAATCGGCCCTGAAGCTGGCGCGCAACTACCACCTGATGCGCGGCAACGGCCGCAAGCTCAAACACATCGCCCGCGAAGTCGCCTATCACGGCACCACCCTCGGAGCCCTTTCAGCCACGGGAGTCACCGACCTGCGCCAGCAGTTCGAGCCGCTGGCGCCGGGCGGCTGTCACGTGCCCAACACCAACATTTACCGCTGGCCTGAGGATCGGGAGCCGATCTGGGCGGCTGACGCGATCGAGGAGCGGATCCTCTTCGAGGGGCCCGACACGGTCGCAGCAGTAATCCTGGAACCGGTTCAGAACGCGGGCGGCTGCTTCGTACCGCCAGACGGCTACTTCCAGCGGGTCCGGGAGATCTGCGACAAGTACGACGTCCTGCTGATTTCCGACGAAGTGATCTGCGCCTGGGGCCGGCTCGGGCATTACTTCGGCTGCGAGAGGTTCGGATACCAGCCGGACATCATCACCTCGGCCAAGGCTCTCACTTCGTCCTATGTCCCGATGGGAGCGATGATCGCGTCGGACAAGGTCGCCGAGCCCTTCATGGAGGGCACCAACTCCTTTGCTCACGGCTTCACTTTCGCCGGCCATCCGGTCGCGGCTGCCGTTGCCCTGGCGAACATCGAGATCTACGAACGGGAAGATCTCTGTGGACATGTGCGCGAGAAGGAAGGCGAGTTCCGTGGCATGCTCGAATCGCTGCGCGACATCCCGATCGTCGGCGACGTTCGAGGTGCCGGTTACTTCCAGGCGATCGAATTGGTCAAGGATCAGGACACCAAGGAATCCTTCAATGACGAAGAGTCAGAGAAACTGCTCCGGGGTTTCCTCTCAGGCGCCCTTTACGAACGCGGGCTGATCTGCCGGGCGGATGATCGTGGTGACCCCGTGATCCAGTTCTCGCCTCCCCTGATCTGCGATACCGAGCAGTTCGAGGAAATGCATGACGTTTTGCGGCCGGTCCTGACCGAAGCCGCTCAGATGATGAGGTAATGACCCGGCCTGTGCCGGACCCCACCCCCCACCAGAGAGGACGAGGAAAGACATGAAGGTCGGCGTCATCAAGGAGATCAAGCAGGACGAGTACCGGGTGGCAATAACGCCAGCCGGCGTTCGGGAGTTCGTCGAACACGGCCACGAAGTTCTGATCGAGGACGGAGCCGGCGAGGGCTCGGCCATTTCCAACACCTCCTACGAGGCACAGGGTGCGCGCATCCTTCCCGACGCAGCGTCGGTCTTCGATGCCGCAGAGATGATTCTCCACGTGAAGGAGCTGCAGGCTTCCGAGATCGAGATGCTGAAGCCCGACCATCTGCTCTTCACTTACCTCCACCTGGCTCCGGATCCCGAGCAGACTGCCGGCCTCATGAAGTCAGGGGCCACATGCGTCGCCTACGAAACCGTCGAGGACGCTGAGGGGCGCCTGCCCCTGCTCGCCCCGATGAGCGAGATCGCCGGACGGATCGCGACCCAGGCAGGCGCCTTCATGCTCGAAAAGCCGCTCGGTGGCCGCGGGGTTCTGCTCGGTGGAGTCCCCGGGGTCGCAGCAGCGAACGTGGTCGTGATCGGTGGCGGCGTTGTCGGCACCAACGCGGCCTTCATCGCAATGGGGATGGCCGCTGATGTCTTCATTCTCGATCGTTCACTCGACCGTCTGCGGGAGCTCGACCTGCATTACGCCCGCGAGGCCTCGACCGTCTACTCCACGACCCTGGCAGTTGAGGAACTTCTGCCCAAGGCCGACCTGGTCATCGGGGCGGTTCTGGTCCACGGCGCCCGGGCGCCGTGGGTGGTGAACCGCGAACAGCTCAAGCTGATGAAGCCCGGCGCCGTACTGGTTGACGTAGCGATCGACCAGGGTGGCTGCTTTGAGACCTCACGCCCGACGACCCACCGGGACCCGACGTACGAGGTTGATGGAATCACCCATTACTGCGTCGCGAACATGCCCGGCGCGGTGCCGATCACCTCGACAAGTGCTTTGACCAACGCGACACTTCCTTACGCGCTCACTCTCGCCGACCACGGCATTGAGGCTGCGGTCTCCCGGGACCCGGGTCTGCGCCCCGGCGTGAACGTGGCGGCTGGAAAAGTGACCCACGAAGGCGTTGCCGAGGGCACCGGCCAGCAGTATGTGCCCGTAGAGAAAGCGCTCAACTGGGTCTGAGGCCCGTCCAGCAGAGAACCAGACGCCGGTCAACCGGCAGCAGCAGGAGGAGAGAGATGGCGATCAGCGAGAAGCTGAAACTGCAGAACATGATCAATGGCGAGTTCGTCGACCCCGTTGACGGCGGCTCGGAGGAGGTGATCAACCCCTCCACCGGAGAGGTGATCGCCGATTCACCCCTTTCCGGGGTCGAGGATGTGAACCGGGCGGTCGCTGCGGCCAAGGCCGCCTTCGAGAACGGCTGGGCAAACACGACACCCCGCGAGCGCTCGGACCGGTTGCTGGCCCTCGCGGACGCAATCATCGAGAACGGCGACGAGCTGACCGACCTCGAATCCGCCGACGCGGGCAAGCCGCGCCAGGCCTTCATCGACGAAGAGCTCGACACCACTGCCGATCACATCCGCTACTTCGCGACCGCCGCCCGCAACCTAGAGGGCAAGGCCGCGATGGAATACCTCGAGGGCCATACCTCCTTCATCCGGCGCGAGCCGGTCGGTCCGGTCGCCCAGATCACCCCCTGGAACTACCCGCTGATGATGGCCGCATGGAAACTCGGCCCGGCACTCGCGACCGGCAACACGCTGGTACTGAAACCGGCAGAGTCAACCCCTGTCACCACGCTTCACACCCTGGCCCGGATCTGCGCCGAGATCTTCCCGCCCGGAGTGACCAACTTCATCGGCGGTCACGGCGATCCGGCCGGCTCGACACTGGTCACCCATCCGGACATCAAGATGGTTTCACTCACCGGCTCGATCGGTACCGGCAAGTGGATCGCCAAAGCCGCTGCCGACTCTCTGAAGCGGGTCCATCTCGAACTCGGTGGCAAGGCGCCAGTGATCATCTTCGACGATGCCGACCTTGAAGCCGTTTACGAGACGATCGCCGGCACCGCTCTGTTCAACGCCGGGCAGGACTGCACCGCCGCCACCCGGATCCTCGCCGGTCCCAAGGTCTATGACGATGTCGTCAACGGACTGGCGAATGAAGCGAAGGGTTATGTGATGGGGGACCTCGACTCGGCTGACACCACTCTCGGTCCGGTCAACTCCGCCAGGCAGCTCGAACATGTGACCGGCTTCTTTGACCGGGCACCCTCACACGCCGAGATCGTGACCGGTGGCCGTCAGGCCGACCTGCCCGGGTTCTTTGTCGAACCAACCGTGGTGGCCGACCTGCGGCAGGACGACGAGATGGTCCAGAACGAGATCTTCGGTCCAGCCATGACCGTTCAGCGGTTCACCGACGAGGAAGAGGCGATCAAGTGGGCCAACGGCACCAAGTACGGTCTTGCCTCATCGGTCTGGACCCGTGACGTAGGTCGCGCGATGCGTGTCACCAACGCCCTTCGCTTCGGAGCGGTCTGGGTAAACGATCACATCCTGATGGCGGTCGAGATGCCTCACGGGGGATACAACGAGTCCGGCTACGGCAAGGACATGAGCATGTACTCCCTCGAGGACTACACCCAGATCAAGCATGTGATGATCAACAATGAATGAGTAGTCGGCGAGCTTCGCCCCGCCTCCCTTCTGAACCCGCCCGCCCACTGAGCAAGAGAACGGTTGGGCGGGCTCTGTCCGGAGATTCGGAGGCTGGTTCTCCTACTCGCTGTCCCGGAGGGCAGCGATGCCACCGATTACTCCCAAGTATGCGGTGCCGTCCGGGCCGAGACCGAGACCTGCGTAGTTGTTGTTGAAGAGGAATCCCGAACCCGCGTACTTGTTCCAGGCCGTCTTTCCGTTGCGGAAATCGATCGCGGTCCAGTAGTAGCCCTGCGATCCGCTCGGATCCGGAGGACGGGTGTACGCGTAGATGAGGCCCGTCTTCGATGACATCTTCGGAACGACGGAGGCTCCCCGCTCGGTCCAGTTGGTCCAGATCTTCCTGCAGCCCTTGCCGTCCTTGCGGATGTCCACCCTCGCGAAGCCGGCCTCGGTCACAACCGAACCGGCGCCCGGGGCGAAAATGTCGGTGTAGCCGTAGTTGTTCTCGACGATCAGGGAACGACCCGTCGTGATCAACGAATTCTCGGTCGCGCTCTTGTTCTTCTTGAACACCGGGACCTCGCAGACCTTGCGCTTCTTGCCACGCAACTTGTCGGCGGTCCGGTAGACGACCACGTTCTCGGGGTTGGCGTTGTCGACGATCGCGACGTAACCGCCGGTCAGGATGTCGGGAGTGGTGCCGGTACCGGCATCGGCCTGGCCGGGCTTCTGGACTCCGTCGTTTCGGTATTTGACCTTCCACTGGACACGGGGCTTGCCGTTCTTCTGTTTCGTCAGTTTGTAGAGCCGCTTGCTGGTGGCCACATAGACGGCGTTCCGATCGACCGTGAAGGAGTTCTGGATTTCCTCGCCGAGCCGCAGGAACCTGATCTGTTCGGTCTTCGGATCGATTGTGCCGACCTCGCCGGTCTGCTTGACCACGAACCAGAGCAGGCCCTGGAAGTCGGGTAGCGCCGAATTCATCCGTTCGGTCGCCGGGTCAACCACCGAAGTGACGTCGATGTCATCAACCAGTTGGAACTCGGACCCGTCCGGGGTCTGACCAAGGATCAGGATGTGGTTGGTCCTGGTCGGGATGACCAGCTGATTCCTGTTGTTCAGATAGAAGTAGCCGCCAGCAGAGAAGTTCTGGTAGGCCGGAGTGTTGCCTACTGGAGCCGCGTTGGGCAGGTCGTAGGTGTCGATCACCTCGAGGGTGTACGGATCGACGATTCGGGCCTGGGGAGGGGCAATCGTGGAAACGCAGACCGTGACTATGCGGCCACGGGAATCGAAGGCGATGGTGGAGCAGACTCCGTTCGCAGCCGATCCGGAACTTGCGACCAGGTTCCTTCCGACAGGTCCGGGCCAGCTATAGGTGCCGGTCATCCACGTGTCGTTGTGAATGTTGCTCTTCTGGTTTTTCGCCATGAAGGGGTTCTGCGGTGCCCTGGTCGCGCCCTTGATCGGGGTCGGCTTGAAGGCCATTCCGGAGAAGTTCGGGAGCGAAGGCGCGGGAGCGGCCGAACTGATCGGGGCCGAAGATGCGGCCGGGGCGAAGGTCAGTCCGATCACGGCTGCGAATGCCACCACGACGGAAACGGACCGCGCAATAAGGTGAAGCTCACGAAAGGTCAAAAGCAGATCCTCTCCGAATTGTCCCGGCTGTCACTCAGCCGGTTCTTGGCGTTCTTCAGGCTCCGCTTCGCCGCCTCGATGCGGTCGCGATTTCCCGTCCTCCTGGCGGCCTCCAATGCCCGCTCACTCGACTCTACCCTCTGTTCGGCGATTTTTCTCGCTTTGATCGAAGCGGCGCAGCCATAGGGACGGGCTTGGGAGCCGATCACATTGATGCCCGAGTAGGCGTCGGGAAAGTCGTCGAGTGACTCGATCAGCTCGACTTCGCTCTGAATGTCCTCCGCAAGTTCCGGTTCCGCAACCCTCGAGTAGATGCCAGGGAAATAGTGCAGCGCGCAGCCCTTGCCCGTACTCACGATCCCGATCAGTCTTCTCGCCCCCTTGTCGCCGGTGACGCTGAGCGGGCCGCCGCTGTCCCCCTGGCAGGCGTCCCGGCCTCCGGCTATATAGCCCGCACAGAGCTGTGTCGTGCCGTCGAAGGCGGCGCCGTAACGGCTGCAGCCGGAATCGGCGAGAACGTTGACGGTCACCCGCTGCAGAACGGTCGAGCTCGGTCCACCGTCGTACAGATCACCGAACCCCGTGACGGTTGCCTTACGACCGGGTTCCCAAAGAGGCAACTCGTCGGGCCCGGCGATCTTCAGCGTGGGGGCCGAAGCAGGACTATCCAACGAAACGAACCCCCAGTCGTAAACGGTCCGGATTGCGTCATAGCGCGGGTCGACGCGGGCCGAATGCCAGTCCAGCTCGACGCCCCCGGCATTCACCCGAGTGCGCCCGGTGTAGGCACGAAAAACCAGGCCCGGCCTGTCCTCGTAGTAGTTGCCGTAATCGTCGACAAGACAGTGGGCGGCAGTCAGAATGATCATCGGATGGATCAGGGAGCCACCGCAGAACTCCTTGTTGTTGGCGGTGATCAGAACCTGCCACGGGAAGTTCGATGCGGTAGTACTCGTCCCGCCGACGATCGACGAGCTCGCATCGACCCGGGTCTTCGCAGAGCTATGGCTGACAAATTCCGATGGTGTATTTGCTGCCAGAAACAGCGCTGCCAGGAGCAGCGCGAGGGCCGTAGCCGCAATCAGCAGCGGCTTGAAAGCTGGGGTTTTTCGCGTTCCCACCTCGTTTCACAACCCGGCTAGAGGCCAAATGTCTTGCCGATGATCTCCTTCATGATCTCGTCGGTTCCTCCTCCGATCGGGCCGAGACGCGCGTCCCGAAGTGCCCGCTCAATCCCATACTCCCTCATATAGCCGTATCCGCCATGAATTTGGAGAGCTTCGTCAGCGATCTCGCAAAGCGCCCGCTGGGTCATCAGCTTCGACATCGAAACCTCGCGGATCACATTCTCGCCTTCGTTGAAGCGGCGCAGAGTGTCGTAGGTGAGCGTCCTGGCCGCGGCAGCGGTGGTCGCCATCTCGGCGATCTTGTGCCGGATCGCCTGGAAAGAACCGATCGAACGGCCGAAGGCCTGCCGCTCCCCCGCATAGGCGATCGAGGACTCGATCAGGGCATCCATTGCGCCCACCGCACCGATTGCCATCAGCAGACGCTCCCAGGCGAAGTTGGACATGATCAGCTGGAAACCTTCGTTTTCCCTGCCCAAAAGGTGCTCCTCCGGCACCTCGACGTCGTTGAAGGCGATCTCGCCCGTGTCGGAGGAATGCCAGCCGAGCTTCTCCAGCTTTGAGGTGACCTCGTAGCCCGGCGAGTCTGTGTCAATTACCAGGAAAGAGATGCCGCCATGGCCCCCCTCCTCGGTTGTCTTTACAGCACACACGAGGAAGTCCGCCCGGACACCATTGGTGATGAAGGTTTTCGAGCCGTTCACGACATAACCGCCATCGACCTTGCGGGCCATGGTGCGAAGCGAGGCAACATCAGAGCCTGCCCCCGGTTCGGTAATCCCGAGGGCGCCGATCTTCTCACCCTTGATCCCCGGTACCAGCCACTTCTGGCGTTGCCACTCGTTCCCGAACTTGAAGACCGGCGGCATCGCGATCGAGGCATGCGCGTTCAGGCCGGCAGCGACTCCGCCCGAGGCACCGCGCCGGGAGAGTTCCTCGACCCAGATCGCGTCGTGAAGGTAGCTCCCGCCCTGGCCGCCGTACTCCTCCGGGAACTTCAGCCCGAGGAAACCGAGTTCACCGCAGCGGTCGTAGAGCTCGCGGGGGAAGAGCCTCTCTTCCTCCCACTCTTCGATGTGAGGCGCAATTTCGTTTTCGACGAAGCGCCGGACCGACTCCCTCAGGTCCTCGTGCTCCTGGGTGAAGGGGGGAGGGATGGCGGGGGTGCCGTTCTGGTCAGGCATCGATGCTTCCCATCAGGGTCGGGGCGTAACGGTCGCCCTGCGGCCTCGGTAGCGCGTCGAGCGCAGCCAGGTCGGACTCACTGAGTGACACCGCTGCCGCCGCTGCGTTCTCCTCCAGCCTGGAAATCTTCTTGGTTCCGGGGATGGGGACGACGTCGCTTCCCTGGGCCAGGACCCAGGCAATCGCCATCTGGGCCGGCGTTACGTCATGGGTCGACGCGAGTTCTTCGATCGCCTCCACGATCGTGAGATTCCGGCGGAAGTTCTCCTTGCTCATCCGGGGGTCATGGCTCCTGAAGTCGGCCGAGTCGAAGTCGGCCTCCGAGCGGAACCTGCCCGTAAGGAAACCCCGGCCGAGCGGGGAGTAGGGCACAAGGCCGATTCCCAGCTCCCGCAGGACCGGCAGAACCTGTTCCTCGAGGCCTCTTTCGAACAGCGAGTACTCGGACTGGAGGGCCGATATCGGGTGGACTTCATTTGCCTTCCTGATCGTCTCCACCGATGCTTCCGAAAGTCCGAGGTAGCGGACCTTTCCGGCCTCGACCAGTTCCGACATGGCCCCGACCGTTTCCTCGATCGGCACGGTCCGGTCAACCCGGTGCTGGTAGTAGAGGTCGACGTGATCGAGCCCGAGGCGGGTCAGAGATTCGTCGATCGAGCTTCGAACGTAGTCCGGGTGACCACTGATCGACCGTTCGTTGCCTTCCCCGCGAACGATCCCGAACTTGGTCGCGACGACCGCCTGATCCCGCCGGTCGGCGACTGCCCGGCCGACCAGCCGCTCGTTGTCTCCCCGGCCGTACATGTCGGCCGTGTCGAGAAGGTTGACTCCGATTTCCAGGGCCCGGTGAATGGTCGCGATCGATTCCGCCTCGTCGCTTTCGCCATAGAAATCAGACATGCCCATGCAGCCGAGCCCGATGGCGGAAACCTCGAGCCCTTCACTGCCCAGCTTGCGATTCTCCATCGACCGATCATAGAACCGGGCATCGATCCGGCGAACCCAGCTTCGCCCGCTTGATGGTCCTTAACGGACGAAACGCCCCGGCGGGGCGCTTCGTGACTGAACCTGCTGTGTCGGCTGTCGGTCCTAGAAGCCCGCGGGGTGCCTGGCGGTGAAGCCCCGGGATGACCGGATCGTGGTGCTCCAGCGATTGCCTCCGGTGGAGCTCATATTGGAGGTGTCGAAGGAGAGACCGGCGATGACCATGTACATGTGGCCGCCGTTGGCGTAGGTGGTGATCCACCTGCCGACTCCGGGCTTCTGCCAGTTGACGAAGCTTCCGGAAGGCATCGGGTAACGGAGCAGGCCGGCGGCGCGGAGCGCGTAGCTGACCGAGCCGGAGCAGTCGTAACCGCGATCGAGCCGGCGGCTTAGGCTGTGACCGCCGCCGTACACGTAGCGCATGTTGCGGATCCGGTTGGCGGCCGCGATCGCCTTCTTGACGGCCAGCGGAGCGGTTGACGGGGCGTAGGCGACGCCGCGGATGAGGCGGGCCTTCTTGACCGGCTTGCAGTCCGACGGGGCGATGGTGAGTCCACCACTCGAAGCGTCCTTGCAGCTGGCGGCCTGGGCCGCCGGGGCCAGAGACGAAAGGGCGATGAAGGCCATGGCTGCGAGAGCTATGGCAAAGGCAAGTGCCCGGAAAGCATTGGAACTGCTGAAAGGCTTGGTTGTGCGCGACAGGTTGATACCGAATCTCCTTGGTCGGCCTACGGGGTTAGCTGTCGGGCTGGCGCTTTAGGAGCCGCGCCCCCACCTGATTCAGTGGGTTCGCCCCAGAAACTCGGTTCCCCCGTTCCCGGTCACAGAGTGAGCGGGATTCGGCGTCTCGGTTTTTGAACTTGCGGGATAATAGACGATCTGCATGTCATTCGCTAACAAACCCCCGCTCTCCTTCGTTTGTCCCTGCAATTTCCGGAAACATGATGTCCTCCGAATTCGGCACGAGATGCGAAGTCTGGCCGGGTCTGGAGCGTTTCCGGTGCTAGGTTTGACTGGTGGAAATTGCTGGCAAGACGGTGCTGTTGACAGGTGCGACCGGAGGCATCGGCCGCTCGATCGCCAGTACCCTCGCTGACGCCGGCGGAAGCCTGATTCTGTCTGGACGTTCCGCTCAAGCCCTTGAAGAACTGGCAGCAAACCTGCCGGGAAGCGGGCATTCGGTTCTGGCAGCAGACCTCGGTGATGAGGGTGCGGCCCTCGATCTGGCCTCCGCGGCCGGCGCGGTCGACGTTCTGGTGGCCAACGCCGCCCTGCCAAGCACCGGCCGGGTAACCGAACTCTCGGATGCCCAGGTAGCCCGGATGCTCCGCATCAATCTCGAGGCGCCCATCCTGCTCGCTCAGGCTCTGCTTCCCGGAATGCTGGATCGCGGAGACGGAAAGCTCGTGATGATCGGCTCCCTGGCCGGCAAGGCCGGCAGCCCCCGTTCTTCCATCTACAACGCGACGAAGTTCGGGCTTCGAGGTTTCGTCTTCGGGCTGGCTGCCGATCTTGCTGACACACCGGTGGGGGTAACGCTCGTCGCGCCCGGATTCGTCAGGGAGGCGGGGATGTTCGCCGACTCAGGCGCCGATGCTCCGCCGGGGTTAGGAACTACTACACCGAAAAAGGTCGCCGCCGCCGTCCTCAAGGCCATAGGCTCGAACCGGGTCGAGATTGCGGTGGCACCGCTAGTCCAGAGGACGATGGCGCATGTGGGGCTCATGAGTCCCCACGTCTCCCACCGGGTTCAGTCCGGAAGCGCCGGCCAGAGCGCCGCCGAATCCCTGGCTCGCGGCCAGACCGACAAACGTTGACTCCCACCCACCAATAAAGAAAAGAAAGAACCATGAGCAGCAACTCCAGAGATTCGTTTTCAAGCAAGGACAGCATCGAGGTAGGGGGCCAGAGTTTCGAGATCTTCAGGCTCGACGCGCTTCAGCCGAAGTTCGACGTTGCCCGCCTTCCCTACTCGATCAAGGTGCTGCTGGAAAACGTGCTCCGGCTCGAAGATGGTGTTTCGGTCAGCGCGGCCGATGTTGAAGCCATCGCCTCGTGGGATGCGAAAGCTGAACCGTCCGTTGAGATTCCCTTCCAGCCCGCACGTGTGCTGATGCAGGACTTCACCGGTGTCCCGGCGGTCGTGGACCTCGCGGCCATGCGCGACGCAATGGCTGACATCGGGGGTGACGTTTCGGCGATCAATCCGCTTGTTGATGTCGACCTGGTGATCGACCATTCGGTCCAGGTAGACGCCTTCGGCAACGGCATGGCCTTCGAAATCAACGCCGAAAAGGAGTTCGAGCGAAACCTCGAGCGGTACGAGTTCCTGAAATGGGGCCAGGGTTCCTTCGACAACTTCAGGGTCGTGCCGCCCGCCACCGGCATCTGTCACCAGGTGAACCTCGAATACATCGCCCAGGTCGTCTACAGCCGGGAGAACGACGGCGTCCTGCAGGCATATCCGGACACCCTGGTCGGTACCGACTCACACACCACAATGGTCAACGGCCTTGGCGTTCTGGGCTGGGGCGTGGGCGGCATCGAGGCCGAGGCGGCAATGCTCGGCCAGCCGATCTCGATGCTGCTGCCGCAGGTGGTCGGGTTCAAACTTGACGGCAAGCTCCCCAAGGCAGCCACAGCGACCGATCTCGTACTCACGGTCACCGAAATGCTCCGTGAGCGTGGCGTCGTAGGAAAGTTCGTCGAGTTCTACGGTCCGGGCCTCTCGACCTTGCCGCTGGCCGACCGCGCCACCCTCGGCAACATGTCCCCGGAGTTCGGTTCGACCTGCGCGATCTTCCCGCCTGACGCGGAAACGCTTCGTTACCTGGAGCTGACCGGCCGGCCTACAGCCACAATCGAACTGGTGGACGCCTACGCGCGACTCCAGGGCACTTTCCACACCGCCGACTCGGAGGACCCAGTCTTCAGCGACACGCTCGAGCTGGAGCTCGATTCGGTCGTGCCTTCAATCGCCGGGCCCAAGCGCCCCCAGGACAGGGTCTCCCTGTCCGACGCCAAGCCGGCCTTCCTCGAGGCTCTCTGCGAGTTCGACGAGGACGCCTCCAACCAGCTCAGCGCGTATGACGAGGCGCTCGAGGAATCCTTCCCGGCGTCTGACCCGCCAGCCGAGGATCGTTCGAGCGAAGCCGGCAAGCCGGCCGGGCCACCGTCAGGTGCCGATGTTGCGGTCGCCCTTGAGCGTTGCAGCGAAGACATGGTCGGTGTGACCCTGGAGGACGGAACATCTTTCGATCTCGATCACGGGCGTGTAGTGATCGCTGCGATCACCTCCTGCACTAACACCTCGAACCCGTACGTCATGGTCGGGGCCGGCCTGCTGGCCCGCAACGCGCTTGCCCGGGGCCTTGAGCGCAAGCCCTGGGTCAAGACCTCGCTCGCACCGGGTTCAACTGTGGTCACCGACTATCTGGACCAGGCCGGCCTGACCGAGTACCTGGATGAGCTTCAGTTCAACCTGGTCGGCTACGGCTGCACGACCTGCATCGGCAACTCCGGCCCGCTGGCGCCCGAGATCTCCGCAGCGATCGAAGAGAAGGATCTCGTGGTCTGCTCTGTTCTCTCCGGCAACAGGAACTTCGAAGGCCGGATCAGCCAGGACGTGAAGGCGAACTACCTCGCCTCTCCTCCGCTGGTGGTTGCGTACGCACTTGCGGGCCGCATGGACATCGACATCCAGAAGGATCCGCTCGGAAACGACCCTGAAGGCAACCCGGTCTATCTGGATGACATCTGGCCCGACCCGGAAGAGGTCGCGAAGGTTGTCGGCGACTCGATCCGGCGCGAGATGTTCGAGAAGAATTACGGCGACGTCTTCAAGGGTGACGAGAACTGGCAGAACGTATCGGTGCCTGAAGGCGACCGATACACCTGGCCCGACTCCACCTACGTCAGGAAGCCCACCTTCTTCGAGGACCTGCCGGCGGACCCTCCCGGGCTTGACCCGATCAGGGGTGCCCGGGTCCTTGCCAAGCTCGGTGACTCGATCACGACCGACCACATCTCACCGGCAGGAGCGATCAAGAAGGACAGTCCGGCTGGTGCCTGGCTCATCGAGCAGGGCGTCGGCCCCGCCGACTTCAACTCCTACGGTTCCCGCCGGGGCAACTACGAGGTGATGGTGCGCGGCACCTTCGCGAACATCCGGCTTCGAAACCAGCTGGTCGAGCGCTCCGGCGGCTACACCCGTCACATCCCGACCGGAGTCGAGACCTCGATCTTCGAAGCTGCCCGGCTTTACGCCGACGAGGGGGTTCCCCTGGTTGTGCTTGCGGGCAAGGAGTACGGATCAGGTTCCTCTCGCGACTGGGCTGCCAAGGGCACCCGGCTGCTCGGTGTCCGTGCGGTGATCGCCGAAAGCTACGAGCGAATCCACCGGTCGAACCTGATTGGCATGGGTGTAGTGCCGCTCCAGTACCCGGCAGGTGAGAGCACGGAGTCGCTCGGCCTGACCGGTGAGGAAGTGATCACGATCGGCGATCTCCAGGGCGGTGAAGCCAGGACGGTTCAGGTAACCGCGGAGCGGGAAGGCGCCGAGCCGGTCACCTTCGAAGCCACCGTGCGCCTCGACACTCCGAACGAGATCCGCTACATCAACAACGACGGAATCCTCCAGACCGTTCTCCGCGACCTGAACGCGTAGCTGACGCTGGTTTACGGAGCCCCGGTCCCGGTCCTACCTCAAACGGTCGGGCGGGATCGGGGGAAGGTCGTCGGGACTGCTGGTGAATGGCTCGGCGACCTGCTTGCTGCCGAGGAGCTGTTCGCGGTGCCTGACTGCGTCCCCGTAGTACGCGGTCCGATAAGGAGTCCCCGATTCTTCGAGCAGGCCCGAGTACTCGTTCAGTTCGACGGGGTCCCGGCCGAAGAGGAGCAGACCGACCTTTCCGTGTGCCGGTTCGGCGACCAGCATGCAGGTGAGCCAGGTGTGACCGGTTCCCTCGGCAACCCGGGCGTAGGTTCCGGTCGCTTCGTCTTCATCGTCAAAGAGCCGACAGAGGAAGAAGAAGATCTCCCCGTCAACATCGACTTCAACCGGATCGAAAAGGCCCGCTTCCAAAGGTTCATCACCCACAAGTCCATGCTGACACACAGCAACATGTGGGGCGAAGACCGGACCGACTGCAGTTAAGAGTTGGCGGGCGAGGGTCGCGGGAGGCAGGGGGTCCGCGCGACCCTCACCACGCCTGCGCGTCGGTAGCCAGGGAGGGATGCCGACGCGAACGCTTCCGGGGATTAACCGCCGGAAGCGGGCTTGGAAAATTTGAACTGGGTGACTACCCCTCCTGGGCGAGTGGGTCCGATCCTGCTCCTTCCCTTTTCTCCCTAGTGCTAAAGCGGACCTGCAAGAGAGGTTATACACCTATTGGCGACCCGCGTCCACTTAAGCGCGCGCCCGGTTACAGGTGGGCCACGATTCCGGCCTTCCAGCCCAATGGGTGGGGCGTTCAGGCGTCCGGAATGGGCGGTTCCAAAAGGCTCAGGGGGTGAGAGCCGTGAGCACGATTCGTTCCTGCTCGCGGATGTGCGCGACCGAGTAGCCCTCCGAGGGACTTGACCGTTCCGGACGACCGATGTACTCGAGATTCACCCCGTCCGGGAGGATCGGAGGCAACCGTCGCCACATCGTTGCCCAGGCGCCCATGTTCTTCGGCTCTTCCTGGACCCAGGCCACTTCCTTGAGGTTCGGGTAGAGCTTGAACATCTCGGCCAGCTGCCGGCCCGGGAACGGGTAGAGCAGCTCGACTCTCGCCACGGCGACCCGCTCGGCGGTATCGCGAGGGGCCGCAGCATCCAGGTCGTGGTAGATGCGGCCGGAGCAGAGGACCAGTCTTTCGACCTTCTCGCGCCGATCGATCGCCTTCGGATCGTCGAGGATGAAGTGGAAGTGTTCTTCTGTTAGCTGCTCCAGCGATGCAGTCGCGGCGGACTGTCGCAGCAGGCCCTTCGGGGTGAAGACGACCAGCGGTCGCGCCTTCTTGATCAGCGCCTGCCGTCTGAGCAGATGGAAGTACTGGGCGGCGGTCGAGGGGTTCGCCACGCGCATGGAGCCTTCTGCGGCCAACTGGAGGAATCTCTCCATCCTGGCGCTGGAGTGCTCGGGTCCTGCTCCTTCGTGGCCGTGGGGAAGCAGAAGCGTAAGTCGCGAAGTCAGACCCCATTTCGCCTCTCCGGACGCGATGAAGCTGTCGATGATCACCTGGGCCGAGTTGGCGAAATCTCCAAACTGTGCTTCCCACAGGACCAGGGAGTCCGGGTTGGATGAGGCGTACCCGTACTCGAACCCGAGGCAGGCGATCTCCGAAAGCGGGCTGTTGTGGAGCTCGAACGGTGCGGTCGCGTCGGCAAGGTGCTGGATCGGCGCGTACTTGATGCCGGTCTTCTCGTCGTGGAGGACGAGGTGCCGCTGCGAGAAGGTTCCCCGTTCGGTGTCCTGACCGGTCATTCGAACGTGCTTGCCCTCGGTGATCAGGGAGGCGAGCGCGAGCGACTCGGCATGCGCGAACTCGACTCCGCCTTCTTCCAGCGCCTCGATCCGCCGGTTGAGAGGCTTTCGGAGCTTGCGGTGGATCGTGAAACTGGCCGGGACTTCCAGAAGTGCCTGGTTGAGTTCGCGCAGGCGATCCGCCGGCACGGCGGTCTGGACGGGCGGGCTGGCTGAACGGTCGAGCTCCCCGGTACCGATGTTGGTGACGGTCGGATCCTCGTAGACGCCCGTGTCCATCTTCTTGCGGAGACCTTCGAGGGTCTCCTTCAGGTAGCTGCGACGCTTCTCGGCAGCGGCTTCGACTTCCTCTGCGGTGACGACCTTCTGTTCGATCAGCTGCTCGGTGTAGATCTCGGATACGGGCTTGTGTTTCTTGATCTCCGCGGCCATCAGTGGCTGCGTGTAGGCCGGCTCGTCTGTTTCGTTGTGCCCGAATCGGCGGTAACCGATCACATCGATAACGATGTCCCGGTTCCAGCGTTCGCGGTAAGCCATCGCGAGTCGCATCGCCTGCGAGCAGGCCTCGACGTCATCCGCGTTTACATGGAGGATCGGAACGTTGAATCCCTTGGCCATGTCCGCCGCGTAAGGGGTGGAGCGGCCATCGGTCGGGTTGGTCGTGAAGCCGATCTGGTTGTTCTCGATGATGTGGATCGTGCCGCCCACCGAGTAGCCCTCCAGCGACTGGAGGTTGAAGGTTTCAGCGACAACTCCCTGACCAGGGAACGCGGCGTCGCCGTGAAGGACCACGGGCACCGCGCTGGACGGGTCCAGGGTCAGGCTTCCGCCATCGATCACTCCCTGCGAGTAGCGGGTGGCTCCCGTGACGACCGGGTCGACGAACTCGAGGTGGCTCGGGTTCGGGTAAAGGTGCACGTTGATGCTGGTTCCGTCGTGATGCTCTGCCACACCCTCGTGCCCGTAGTGGTACTTGACGTCGCCGGTTCCGCCATGGGGGATCGCGGCCAGTGATTTCACGTCTTCGATCCGCTTGCCACCTTCGAATTCGGCGAAGATCGCTTCCGCGGGTCGGCGGACCGTGTGGGCAAGCACCGAGAGGCGACCGCGGTGGGCCATTCCCAGCACGACTTCCCTGGCCCCGCCTCGCGCCGCGAGGGTCGTCAGTTCGTCGAGCATGGTGACGATCGAGTCGAGCCCCTCGATCGAGAACATTTTCTGTCCCAGGTAGGCCTTCTCGAGGAATCTCTCGAACTCGAAGACGTCGATCAGCCGACCCAGCAGCCGCTTCTGTTCTTCCTTGTCGAAAGCCTTGCGGTGAGCGCCGGTCTCGACCATTTCCCGCAGCCAGACACGCTGACTATGCGACGAGATGTGCTCGAACTGGTAGCCGATTGAACCGGTGTAGGCGGCCTTCATCCGGGGGAGGGCTTCGAGCAGGGTCTCGCCCGGGACACCGATCCTGAGGATCGACGCCGGGATCTGTGCCATGAGTTCCGGGGTCAGGTGGACCGTTTCCGGGTCAAGTGCCGGATCTCCCTTGGGTTCGGCACCTAGCGGATCGAGATTGGCGGCGAGGTGACCGTGAGTGCGGTAGGCCTTGAGCAGCGAGGTTGCCGCCTGGACAGCCTGGAGCAGCTCCGGGCTCGGAGCTTCGGCGATCGCGCTCGGTGAGGGGGCAGCGGCAGCCGCCAGGGGCGGCGCCTGTTTGGCCTTGGCCTGGGCTGCTGCCAGCACGGTCCGGTCGACGCCGAGATCGTCGGCAACGGACTCGTAGAACTCCTCGCCGCCGGCCAGCAGGCCGTCGAGCGTCTTCAGGAAGTTGCCCGACTCGGCGCCCTGGATGATCCGGTGGTCATATGTGGAAGTGAGGGTCATGACCTTGGAGATGCCGAGCTGCTCGATCTTCTCCTTGTCGGCCAGTGACCACTCGGGCGGGTAAGCGATCGAGCCGGCAGCGACGATTGTTCCCTGCCCGGTCATCAGGCGGGGAACGGAAGCGACTGTTCCGATCCCGCCCGGATTCGTGAGGGTGATGTTCGTTCCGGCGAAATCGTCGGGGGTGAGGCGGTTTTCCCTGGTTTTGGTGATCAGGTCTTCGTAGTAGGCATGGAAAGCAGTGAAGTCGAGCTGGTCGGCACCCTTGATCGCAGGAACCATGAGCGAGCGGGAGCCGTCCTTCTTCTCGACGTCGACCGCGATGCCGAGATTGATCTGCCCGACCGAAACCGAGTAGGTCTTGCCGTCGCGCTCTTCGAAATGCCTTGCCATGACCGGCCACTGGCGGGCGGCCTGCACGATCGCCCAGGCCACGAGGTGGGTGAAGGAGACCTTCATCCCCCGTTCCGCGAGGGCACCGTTCAGGCCCTTGCGCTTGGCGTCCAGCGTGTCGACGGCAATCGTCCGGAACGATGTCGCGGTCGGGATCGACCGGCTCTCGTCCATCGCCTTGGCGAGCATTCCGGCCGGACCGCGGAGAGCCTTCTCCTCGCGGTCTGCCGCGACAGCGCCGCTACCGTTGCCGGCCGCGAGAACGTCCGCCTTGGTCACCTTTCCGCCCGGTCCGCTGCCTGAAACCTGGTCGATCCTGAGCCCCTTCGCCGCGGCGACCCGTTTGGCGACCGGGGTCGCACGACCGTCGCCGACATCGGCGGCGATCGACGCTTCAGGGGCGGAATCGGAGGCAGCGACAGCGCTGCCACCACCGGAACCCGCACCGGGAATCATCCGGCAGAGGGCTGCCCCGATCGGAATCACCTGATCGGGATCGACAAGAAGTTCCGTGATCTCTCCGGCGCTCGGGGCCGGGACTTCGGCATCAACCTTGTCGGTTGAAACCTCGACCAGGGTCTGGCCTTCCTCGACCTGGTCACCGACCGCCACATGCCATTCGAGCACGGTCCCCTCGGTCACCGACTCGCCCATCTCGGGCATCGTCACTTCAACCGGCTCTCCCGCAGGCTCATCAGCTGCGGGTTTGCTCCCGTTGGGGGCGCTGGAAGCCTTCGGGGTAACGCTGTCGCCGAGGTCCGAGTCACCTTCGCCACCACCGGTGCCCGAGGAGGGGCCGGAACCACTGGCATCCGGGTCAATGACCGCAAGGATCGAGCCAATCGCGATCTCGTCATCTACTTCCGCACGAAGTTCGGTGACGGTGCCGGAAACCGGGGCGGGAACCTCTGCGTCGACCTTGTCGGTCGATACCTCAACGAGGGTTTCGCCCTCCTCGATGGTGTCGCCGACCGCTACGTGCCATTCGAGCACGGTCCCCTCGGTCACCGACTCGCCCATCTCGGGCATCGTCACTTCAACTGCTGTCGCTTCGGCCATGTGGTCCAAGTGTATGCATTTGTGTGAGCCGCGTTCTATCCATCTGTACTGGCTGGGTCCGGAAATACAGGGGGTAACCGCTTCGCCTGGTTTTGACGGTGGCTGTAGGGTCTCCGCAAGTCAGCTATCAAGTGTTGATTGCTCGGAGGAGGAGCTGTGGATTACTTCATCACCGGAGGCACCGGTTTCATCGGTCGCTACCTGATCGAGAGGCTGCTGAAGCGCGACGGGACGGTGCATGTTCTGGTGCGCGAAGGCTCACGAGGAAGGTTCGAGGAGATGCGCGCCGGCTGGGGAGAGGATGGCGAGCGCGTCGTGCCGGTGATCGGCGACATCGGGCAGGCCAACCTGGGTCTCGATGCCGAACAGATCGCGGAACTGAAGGGCAGGATTGACGCCTTCTACCACCTGGCTGCGGTATACGACATGGAAGCCGACGAGGAAGCGATCCGGGCCGGCAACATCGAGGGGACGATCAACGCAGTCGATCTGGCCAACGAACTCGAGGTTGGCTGCTTCAACCACGTCAGCTCCATCGCCGCCGCGGGCCTGTTCAAGGGCACCTGGCGCGAAGACTTCTTCGACGAGGCCGAGAACCTTGACAAGCACCCCTACTTCCGGACCAAGCACGAGTCGGAGCGGATCGCCCGTGAGCGGACGACCGTGCCGTGGCGGGTGTACCGGCCGGGAATCGTGGTCGGTGACTCCGAGACCGGCCAGATGGACAAGATCGACGGTCCGTATTACTTCTTCAAGCTGATCCAGCGGCTGCGCAACGTCCTGCCTCCCTGGGCACCCACGATCGGCATCGAAGGCAAGCAGATCAACGTGGTGCCGGTCGACTTCGTCGCGGACGCGATCGACCACATCAGTCATCTCGAGGGCAAGGACGGGATGGCCTTCCACCTGACCGACCCCAACCCGCTTCGGGCCGGTCAGATCATCAATCTCTTCGCCCGGTCGGCAAACGCCCCCCAGATGTCGATGCGACTGGATCCCCAGATGCTCGAGGTCGTTCCGCCGGCGGTCCGCGGCGGCCTGATGATGCTGCCTCCGGTCAAGCGGATAACCGATTCGGTGCTCGAGGATCTCGGTATTCCCCGGGAAGTTCTGGTCTACATCAACTACCCGACCAAGTTCGACTGTTCGAACACCCTCGAGGCTCTCGAAGGCACCGACATCGCGGTCCCGCCTCTTGCCTCGTATTCGGACCAGCTCTGGGACTACTGGGAGCGAAACCTCGATCCTGACCTGTTCAAGGACCGCTCGCTCGGTGGCGCGATCGGCGGCAAGGTCGTGATGATCACCGGTGCTTCTTCCGGGATCGGCGAGGCGGCAGCGATCAAGGTGGCGGCCGCCGGAGCGAAGGTTCTGCTCGTTGCCCGCAGCCGGGACAAGCTTGAGGAAATCCAGACTCTGATCGCCGAGGAGGGCGGCGAGGCATACATCCATACGGCCGACCTCTCGGACACCGATGACATCGAGCGGATGGCGGATGAGGTGCTGGCCGAGCATGGTCACGTCGATGTGCTGGTCAACAATGCCGGCCGCTCGATCCGGCGTTCGGTGGCACTTTCGTACGACCGGTTCCACGATTACGAGCGGACAATGCAGCTCAACTACTTCGGATCGCTGAAGCTGATCCTGAAGCTGCTTCCGAGAATGCGCGAACGCAAGTCGGGTCACATCATCAACGTGAGCTCGATCGGCGTCCAGACCAATGCGCCGAGGTTCTCGGCCTACGTCGCCTCAAAGGCGGCGCTGGATGCGTTCAGCCGCTGCATCGGCTCGGAGATCATCGACGACAAGGTGCACATCACGACGATCCACATGCCCCTGGTGCGGACCGCGATGATCGCCCCGACCAAGATGTACGACGCGTTCCCGGCCATCAGTCCGGATGAAGCTGCGGAGATGATCACCGACGCGATGATCCGCAAACCGAAGAAGGTGGCGACCAGGCTCGGAACGTTCGGCGAACTTCTCTACAGCCTCTCCCCGAAAGCATCGGACGCGATCCTCAACACCGGCTACAAGCTGTTTCCCGACTCCAAGGCAGCCAAGGGCGAGGATGACACCGGGACCGACAAGGCTCCGTCGACCGAGGCAGTTGCCTTCGCGCACCTGTTGCGCGGCGTCCACTGGTAGGGATGCGCCGACTCAAACACTGGGGCTGGGGTTACGAAGACCAGCAGCAGCCGCATGAGCAGATAGTTGCCGCCTCCGAGGGCATCATCCCGATGCTCGGCTTCGGCCTTGCGCCGGAGCGGCCCGTGCCCCTCGACCAAGTCGAGCTCAGGCCCTCAAGGCTTGATTCGCCAGGCGGAATCTTCACCGACGACCTGCATGAGCGGGTAGTCCACTCACTCGGCAAGGCCTACCGGGACATCGTTCGGGGCTTTTACGGGCAGTTCGAGAACCCGCCGGACCTCGTCGCCTTTCCCGAGGACGAGGCCGGGGTGGTCGAAGTCCTCGAGCGGGCGGCTGACTGGGGTGCGGCCGTGATCCCGTTCGGTGGCGGGACCTCGGTATGCGGGGGGGTCGAACCCCGCTTTGATGATCGACCGGTCGTATCCCTGGACATGACCCGGATGAACCGGCTGCTCGAAGTCGACGAGACATCGCTGGCCGCCAGGATCCAGGCGGGAGCACGAGGACCGCAGCTCGAAGAACAGTTGAAGGCGCAGGGCCTGACCCTTCGCCACTTCCCTCAGTCCTTTGAATACGCGACCCTCGGTGGCTGGCTGGTGACCCGGGCCGGGGGCCATTTCGCGACGGGCGAAACCCACGTAGACGACCTGACCGAGTCGATCCGGGCGATCACCCCGGCCGGTGAATGGGAAAGCCGACGGCTGCCAGGCTCCGGCGCCGGCCCTTCCCCGGACCGGATGCTGCTCGGCTCGGAGGGCATTCTTGGTGTGGTGACCGAAGCCTGGATGAGGGTGCGACCCCGACCGGATTTCAAGGCGACCACAACGGTCGAGTTTCCCCCCGGTGACCGCGCCTTCTCCGAGGCCGCCACGGGCGCGGTCCGGCTGATCGCCCAGTCGCGGCTCATGCCGAGCAACCTGCGGCTGATCGACTCGCTTGAGGCGAAGACCACGATGGCCGGGGACGGCTCCGCGACTTTGCTGATCATCGGTTTCGAGTCTGCCGGCCAGCCGGTCGAAGACAGGATGGACCAGGCGGTGGCGATCGCCGAGTCCGCTGGAGGCCGGGTCGCTTCCCGGAGTTCGTCGACCCCGGCCGACCGGGCCTCAGGCCAGGACGGTGTGGAGGATGCGGGGGCCGACCGGTGGCGTTCCGCTTTCCTCATGGCTCCCTACATGCGGGACACGTTTGTCGCCTGCGGAGTGATTGCCGAGACCTTCGAGACCTCGATCACCTGGGACCGGTTCGATGACTTCCATCGCGATGTCATCGAGTCGACCCGAAAGGCTGTCGCCGAAGTGACCGGCGCCCCGGGAGACGGTGATGGTGCCCCGCGGGTGAGCTGCCGGTTGACCCATGTCTATCCGGATGGAGCCGCGCCCTACTTCACCGTGCTCGCACCGGCGCGCCGGGGGAGCGAGGTCGAACAGTGGGACGAGATCAAGGCGGCTGCCTCGGAAGCGATCGAGAAGGGTGGAGGCACGATCACCCACCATCACGCAGTGGGCCGTGATCACCGCCCCTGGTACGACCGTCAGCGTCCGGATCAGTTCGCCGCCGCTCTGGCCGCCGCCAAGTCAGCCGTCGACCCGGACAACATGCTGAATCCGGGGGTCCTGATCGGCTGACCCGGATTGCCCGGGGAGGTCAGGCCAGGGCCGCGGTGTAGATCTCGTGGAGTTCCTGGCGGGTCTGGTCGAGAGGCTCCACAGATTTCTCGGTGCGGCTGAGCACGATTGCTCCCTCGATCGCCGAAATCGCCAGGGTCGCGAGTGAGCTGGCCCGCCTGGCCTCCACTCCTGCTTCGATCAGGGCGTTGGTCAGCGAGGTGTGAATCTGGCTGAAGGCTCGGGCGGCGGGGATGGAGGCTTCTTCGCTGGCACCGGCCACTGCCGCGGCCATAAGGGGGCAACCCTCCCGGAAATCGGTGCGCTCCAGCTCGCGCATGTAAAAACTGGCAAAGCGGTCGACCATTTCGGCGGGCCCATCATCTGCCTGGTCGAAATTGGCGGCAACGTAGACCCCCGCCGACTCGATCGCTTCCGAAACCAGCTGCTTCTTCCCTCCGGGGAAATGGTGGTAGACCGAACCCCGGGGGGCTCCGCTCGCTTCGAGTACGTCGGCAAAAGAGGTGTCGCCGACACCACGCTCACGAAAGAGCCGTATAGCCGAGCCGAGCATCGCCTCCCGGGTTCCAGTCGCCATTCGATCTACCTCTCTCCGCAGTCGGTCAGGCGGCGGCGCCCGCTTCGGCCTTCGCTTCTTCCCGCTGTGCCTTGGCGATCTCGACCAGTTGCTTGTAATGGACCACGTTCCCACCGGCTCCCCAGCCACCGTCGACCACGTCGCGGCAGAGAACCCAGACCTTCAGCAGGTCCTCGTCAGCGACACCAAAGGCTTCGCGGATCGCCGCGGTACCGGCTTCGATCATTCGCGCGCGGCGCTCGTCGTTCAGGGCGCCTTCGGGAGTGACAACGTCGAGCTTGACGACTCCTGCGCCAGGCCTGTCGCCGGCATAAACCAACTCGGCAGGACGCTCATTGACGAGCACCCAGGTGACGCTGCGGAAGAACTCTGTGTTCGGGGCACCTTCGGCCTTGAGCAGGCTCGTGGTGAGTGTCTCGACCAGTTCGTCGCGGACTTCGGGGGTGATCGCCCCTTGCTGGTAACTCAGTTCCATCAGTGGCATTGGAATCTCCTCGGTTGGATCGGATTATGCACTAATGCATACACTATGCAGGGGTGCATAGTCAAATGAAGGGGGCAGTTCACCGAAGAGTGCACCGGATGTATGACGGCGCGAGTCAGTAGCCTTCCCCGGCCCCGATGGAAGCTTCCTCCGAATACAAACTCACCGAGCGCGGACCACTGCGGGCTGCCCTCAAGACGGCGCGGCCCCAGGAATGGGTCAAGAACGTCCTGGTCTTTGCCGGAGTCATCTTCTCCGGTCAGCTCGACGACACATGGGCGATCGGCCAGGCGCTGATCACCTTCGCCTGCTTCTGTGCGATTTCGAGCGCCGGCTACTTCATCAACGACCTCAACGATGTCGAACTCGACAGGCAGCATCCGAAGAAGCGCTTTCGCCCGATCGCTGCCGGCCAGCTGCCTATCGGGGCCGCATGGGTGATCTCGGCCGGACTCGCGATCGGAGCGATCGCCGTCGCCTTCGGCGTCGTCAACTGGCAGGTCGGCTGCATGGTCACCGGATACGGAGTCATCCAGGTCGCCTACAGCTTCGGCCTCAAGCAGGTCGTGATCATCGACGTGATGACCCTGGCCACCCTGTTCATCCTCAGGGTGATGGCCGGTGCCGAAGCGGTCGATGCGCATGCATCCGAGTGGCTCATCCTCTGCACCGGCATGCTCGCCTGCTTCCTGGGCTTCACCAAACGGCGCCAGGAAGCCGTTTCCGAGCTACACGAAGGGACCAGCAGCAGGCCGGTTCTCGAGCATTACTCGCTGCCGTTCCTGGACCAGATGGTCGCCATGGTCACCACCGGCACCGTGGTCAGCTACTCGATCTACACCGTCAACTCGCCCCTGGCGGGTTCGGAGATGATGCTGACGATTCCCCCCGTCGTATACGGGATTTTCCGCTATCTGTACCTGATTTACGACCGGTCTGACGACCGTTCGACTGCGGCAATAGTGGCCGAGGACCGGGGCGTGATGATCGCCGGTGCGGTCTTCGTGGCGATGGCACTTCTCGTGCTTTACGCCTTCGATTGACAGAAACATCTGCCTTGCCGTAGGATTTTCGATCCCGACGGTGAAACCTTTCGTATTCAGAGGGGTTATTTCCGTTGAAGACATACCCATATGAACATGGGAGACGGGTTCGGGACCCATCGAGAACCGGCATCAGGCCGGGGATCCCGAGGAAACCCTGTGAGCTGCAAATTCTCGAACCCTTGCGGCAGCTGACCGGGCCTTCGAGGCTTTCCCACCGTTCGCACCAGGCCAATTGGATATTGACCGGGTACCAATCAGGTGACCCAGAGTCTCGGAGATGAAATGAACCCGAATAACCGCATCGCTGTCAGCATTATCGCCCTCCTCGCCCTCGTGGCCGGGCTGCTCGTCTCAAGCGCGCCCGCCAGCGCCGCCGGCACGCCTGACCTGGCTATTTCAGCCAGCGCGTCGAGTCCGCTCTACGGCGAGACCGGCACGGTTTCGGTAACCGCGTCCCTCCCTTCCGGGCAGCCCAAGGGCTACAACCTCGCGTTCAGGGTCGTCCTTCCGAAGGGCATCTCCTACGCGGGCGGCGCCGAGTTCGCCCCCACCGTGATCGCGGACAAGCCGAACACCGGCGAGACCACCCTCCTTTTCAACAACATCTCGGACCTCGTCCCGAATTCCTCGCAGGGGATCTCGTTCGAGGTCAACCACGACAAGACCCTCTTCGACGTCGGATCGACCTACAAGATCGACTACGAGGCCTTCATCAACACCGATCCGCGCATCATGCCGGACTTTGATGGTGCCGGAGCCCCGATCGTCGCTAGTTCGACCGGCAATGCCTCCACCTCGACTACCTCGCGGATCAACGCGATCAAGATCAGCAAGTCCGAGCCGAGCCGTGAAGGCGAGATCCTTCGTGGCGTCCACAACCACCAGACGATCTACACGCTGAAGGTCCGCAACAACCTGGTCAACCCGACCAAGGGCACCGCGATCGACGACTGGCTCCCGGCCGACCTCGAGTTCCTGGGCTGCGAGGGTGATCCGGACAACACCACGGACGCGCCGACCAACCCCGGTTCCAGCGAGGAGTACCCCGGATCCGGTCCGATCAAGATCAACCCGGTTGACGACTGCTACAAGCCGGTTCTGGTCGAGACCGTCATGGCCGACCCGGACGGTTCGGGCCCGATGCCCGAGGCCGTTTACACGCATGTGGGCTGGGACACCGGCGACCTGGCTCCCGGCCAGGAGATCACCTACCGCTACCGCGCCGCGGTTCCACTCTCCGAGAACACGCTCGAGTGGAGCGGCACCGAGCCGACCCCCGAGTCGGGTGCGCAGGCTGCGAATCTCGATAACAACGCCGTCAAGCCCGCCCTGGAAATCCAGGACGAACAGAAGATCGTCAACTACGCGATCGCGACCGGCGAGTACCAGTCCAACACGGTCCCCTTCAACGTTTCCGACGAAACCACCCTTGAACGTACCGCCGAGGACCTGGTCGTCTACAAGTCGAACCTGACCTCGAACCAGCTCGCCCAGAACGCGATCAACACCTGGGAGCTCCGCTTCCGCACCGGCGAGTACCGCTACAGCGACGAGATCGTCGTCACCGACACACTGCCTTCGGGCCTCTGTCCGCTCGGACCGCAGAACTACACCACGAATAACGACTCCAGCGACAAGGAATGCGATCCGACCGGTGACAACCCGAGCGTTCCTTACCGGGATGTGACCGAGAACGCTGACGGTACCTTCACCATCACCTGGGACAAGTCGGTCCTCGCCAAGCTAGGTCACACGGATGTGAGCGACGAGTTCGTGATCACCTTCCCGACCCGCACTCGAAGCCACTACCAGGCCGACTTCAAGCCGAGCACCCCGCTGCTCGCCCGGGACTCGATCTCGAACAAGGTCAACCTGACCGGTGACGCCTACTCCCGCTGTGTCGATCCCGGCACCCCGGACTGCGCCACCCCGGGTCCGCAGATCTGGAGTGACGGGCAGCAGCCCGAGCCGGTTGTCGACGCATCCTCGGCCGGCCAGAGCGCCCCGGGCGTCGTCCTCAGCAAGCAGGTTGCCGAAAGCGGCAGCAATTGTGTGACCGCGACCTGGGTCAACACCATCCCGACCTACCAGCCCGGCGACACGATCTGCTGGCGAGTGACCCTGGACTTCCCGGCAAACGTGGACACCAGGCAGCTCCGGGTCACGGACTTCCTTCCGCGAAACGCTGCCTACGTGCCCGGCAGCTACGCCGACACCTCGGCCAACACCACTGACAACGCGATCGACACCAGCATGAGCGCCAACGGCGTCCTCTTCTGGGACATCAACGACGTTTACGTGCCCAAGGGCTCCCAGAAGTTCCAGGTCACCTTCAAGACCACGATCGAGCCGACCGGCGTCCTGCCTCCCGTTGACATCGAGGGCAACCTCGCCAAGTTCGCTTACTCGAACACCGCGGGCACCTCGTTCCCGCTCAGGGACCAGGCCGACTTCCAGACCGTGACCCCCACGCTTGAACTCAAGAAGGGTGTCCGTCAGGTCGATTCCGGAACCGTCAACAACCCGCCGATCGACGGTGTGACAGTGCGCGGCGGCAACATCGTCACCTACCAGGTGGACGTGAAGTCCACCCGCGACACCAAGGACATCCAGGTTTGGGACCAGCTTCCGGCCGCCTACGACTGCTCGATGGTCTCCTCGATTTCCGATTCCGGCATCTGCGTTGACGGCGGAAGCGGAGTCGACCGGATCAAGTGGACGGTCCCGGCGATCAACGACGGCTCGACCAAGTCGCTCACCTACAAGGTTGCGATCCCGGGAACCTTCGGCCCCGAAAACACTTACGTGAACAAGGCCGGCGTTCGCCAGTACGAATCGGACACCAACACGGGTGGCCGCTACATCTACACCCCGCAGAACAACATCGACCCGGCTAACCCCCGGACGCCGAACGTGCCGCGGGTTGATGACGAGAGCAACGTCAAGACCCCGAACGTCGGACTGGTCAAGACCCGCTCGACCTCGATTTCCGAGACTGGCAACAGCGCCTCGAGCCAGGCCACGATCGGCGAGCTGATCAACTACACGGTCACCGCGACCCTGCCGCAGGGGACCACGTTCGGCAAGAACGCGAAGATCACCGATACCCCGAACTCGGCCACCACCCAGCCGCTGACCGGGCCCGCGACGGCGCTGCTCAACGGCTCGCCCCTGCCTGCCGGCTGGAGCATCGCCACCGTCGGTCAGACCATCACGGTCAACATCCCGGACAACTACGTGGTGCCGGTCGGCTCGGACCACACCGTCACGATCACCTTCCAGACCCGGGTCACCGATGTTTCAGCGAATGTCCGGGGCCAGAACCGCACCAACCAGGCGAACATCGCCTGGACCGACGGTTCCGCCAGAAGCAAGAACTCGAACTCGGTCTCGACGACCATCGTCGAGCCGCTGATCTCGCAGACGAAGACGAACAACAAGTCATCGAACGCGAAGCCGAACGACGTCGTGACCTACACCCTGGTCACCGCCAACTCGAACTCGTCGAACGTCAGCATTGCCCATGACGTCGTGATCAAGGATGTCGTTCCGGCTGGAATCACCCTGATCGACGGCGGGGGCAACCCGCTCGCCGACGGCGCGGTCGTCCCGGGCACCGGCGGAGCCACATGGAACGCCGCCACGAGGACCATCACCTCCGCTGCATCACCGGCGATCAACATCAACCCGGGCAGCAACGTCACCTGGACCTACCAGGCAAAGATCGACTCACCGGCGGTCGCCGGCAGCGTGTTCACCAACACCGCCAATGCCCGCACCACCTCGATCGACGGATCCAACCCGAACGAACGGACTGCATCGAGCGGCACCAACACCGGCTACGTCGCTTCCTCCAGTAGCAACGTCCGGGTTGGCGGCAGCTCGGTGACCAAGTCAGTCGATCCCGCGTGGGTCACCATCGGCACGCCGATGACCTACAAGGCGACGGTCACGATCCCGAAGAACCTGAAGTTCTTCAACCTGACCGTGCTTGACCTGCTCCCCGACTCGATTGATTTCGACGGCTACGTCGGCTCGAGCTGCATCAGCGGCTGCTCGGTTTCCAACCCGGCTCCGACCGTCCAGAACTACAACGCCCAGGTCGCCCCCTCGGCTACCACAATCGGATGGGACCTCGGCACCGTAGATGCCGGATCCGCCGATCGCGTCATCGAGTTCACCTACAAGGCCCATGTCCGTGACACCCACCGCAACGGTGGCGCCAAGGTCCTGGCCGGCGAGAACATCGTCAACAAGGTCAACTCGATGTCCAACACATCGGTCAAGTTCACCTTCGATCCGAACGTGATCAGGCCGACCAACGGATTCGACCACCTCTCGCCCGAGGCCAAGACGACGACCCCGGTGCGCGAGCCCAAGGTCACGCTTGACAAGAAGGTGAAGATCGGTGCCGGGAGCTTCGTTGACGGACCGGCCCAGAGCCAGCCCGGTGACGCACTGACCTATCGCATCGTCGTCACAAACAGCGGCACCAGCCCGGCCTACGACCTGGTGGTCGACGACATGCCCGATGCCGAGCTCACCAACGTTGTGCTCGATCAGGGATCTTCCTTCAACACCAAGGCGTGGAGTGCCGGCGACCGATCGATGCGCTGGGTCATCCCCGGCCCGGTCAACCCCGGCCAGAGCGTCACGCTGACCTACACCGCCAACGCCGTCTCCTCGGCCCAGCTCGCCAACGGCGACTCTGCGATCAACACTGCCGGTTCTTCCTACTGGGGCATCCCGGTGGCCGAGCGGACCAACCCGTGGACCTACCGCGGTTATGACAGCAACCAGGACACGGTCCGGATCGACTTCGAGTTCCCCGAACTGACAGTCGTGAAGACCACAGCGGCGCCGGGCTTCCCGGATATCGCCGACGCGCAGGTGGAGCAGCCCTTCGGCTGGAGGATCGTCGTGACCAACTCGGCGACCACCGCGAAGGCCTTCGACACCGTGGTGCGCGACGTGCTGCCGCCGCACTGGACCTACAACGCCGGATCGACCGTTATCACCGGAGCCACCGGCGGAGACCCGTCGGTCGCGACGGACCCGGCTGGTGACGTCCTGACCTGGAGCTTCAACGGCCAGGTGATCCAGCCCGGAGCGAGCGTCGTGATCAGGTTCACCGCGACCCCGCAGCTCCCGGCCCGCGCTAACCCGCCGGTCCAGGTCAACGACGCGGATGCGACGACCAGGGACGCCAGCGGCGCCAATGGCAACAAGACCGGTCCCTACAAGGACGAGGATGATGCCAAGGCGACCCTGAAGTTCCCGATCGCCGATCTCAAGATCGAGAAGTCGGCACCGGCCCAGGTCAACGTGCTCGACGAGTTCGACTACGTGCTCAAGGTGACCAACAAGGGTCCGGACACGGCTACCCAGGTCGCGATCAGCGACCCGCTGCCGGCCGGCCTCCAGTTCGTCTCCTCGGCTGACTGCACCGCTGCGATTTCCTGCAGCCTCGGGACCATGGTCTCGGGTGCTTCGAAGACCGTGACCATCCGGGTCAAAGCGACCTTCGCTGCCGGCGGCAACACGGTCCACAACGTGGCCACCGTGACCGGCAAGGAATGGGAGCCGACTCCGGAGGACAACACGGATGACGCTGACACCTTCGTCGTCGGTGTTCCCGATCTGAAGATCACGAAGACTGCCGTGCCGACGAATGCGCGTCCGGGCCAGACGGTTACTTACACGCTGAAGGCCGAGAACATCGGTAATGCGCGTGCGGAGAACGTTGTGATCACGGATCCGGTTCCGGTTGGTCTGACCTTCGTGAGTGCTGACGCTCCCTGTGTCGAGGCCGCTGGCACGGTGACCTGCGCGATCGGTTCGCTTGATCCGGGTGAGGTGAAGACCTACCAGGTGAAGGCGACCGTGGATCAGTGGGGTGATGCTGATCCGACCCAGAACCACCAGCTTGACGTCCAGAAGGTTGAAACCCAGATTGATCTGAATCCGGGTGAAGTGAAGACGATCCAGGCGGTCTGCCCGTCGGGTTACTTCGCTTCTGACGGTTCGGTCCGGATCGACCATGTCGATCAGGGCACCGGTGACTGGACTGCTCCGCAGGTTCTGGAGTCAAGGGCTGCCGGTCTGGACAGGTGGCAGGGCACCGTGAAGAACACGGCGACCGGCCGGGTCCAGGCGAAGATCTTCGCGGTCTGCATCCAGAAGCAGACGGTTGCCGATGGCACCCACACCCATGATCTGATCGTCTCCGACGCAATAACCGTCACCGACCTGGTTCCGGTTGCTGGCAAGAAGACCGCGACGCTGATGTGTGGTCCCGGCCAGATCGCGATCCAGCCCGGTTTCCAGAGCGACAAGGAAGCCGATCTCGTTTACAGCGAGCCGGAGGGCAACGGCTGGAAGTTCGTGCTTGATGTTTCCGAGCCGGCCCAGGTGACCTTCTCGATTCGCTGCATGACCAGGCAGGTCAGCGTGACCGACGGTCACACCCATGACCTTGCCTTCGAGCATCTGGTGAAGGAGTTCACGATCCCGGCGGGCACCGTTTCCGAGGCCCAGCTGACCTGCTCCGATGGCGGCAAGGGCATCGTCGCTGACATGGACCTTGATGACGGTCTCGTGTCACTCGGCAACGATCCCCGTCCGGTCACCCGAGCGTTCAAGATCTACAACCCGACCGACAGTGACCTGAAGGCCAGGCTGAGCCTGCTTTGCCTGGGTCTGCGCACCGCTGGCGAGCATGTCCCGCCGAAGGTCCTGCAGAACACCGCCTACATCTCGACGACTTCGCTCGAGGAGATCACCACCAACAACCACTCGACCGCGACCGTGATCGCCGAGGACACCGACATTCACGAGCCGATCGATCCGGTTGATCCGGTCAAGCCCACCCCGAACAATCCTGTCGCCAAGACGATCGTCGGCAAGGGCGTCAGCTACTCCGCCAGCGGAGTCACCTTCACCCTGAAGTGCACTGGCGCCTGTGGCGGAACCGCCAAGCTCAGCACCCTCTCCAGGGTCAAGGCCGGTGGCAAGCAGTTCGCCAAGGGCACCGTGCTCGCGAAGAGGACCTACTTCGTCGGCAAGGCCGGCACGAAGAAGATCAAGCTTGGCCTGACCAGGGCCGGCAAGGCGATCCTCAAGTCCGGCAAGGCAAAGAAGGCAATCCTTCGTGTCTCCGGCAAGACCGCCAAGGTGGTCAAGGTCGGAAGGCGCTAGGCCCTTCCGAAACGAATTCAGGAAGCCCCGGTCGAAAGGCCGGGGCTTCTTCGTTAAGGCTCGCTCTACTCGAAGACGGGAAGATCGCTGGCGAATTCAGTCTTGCCGGACTTCTGGAACTGGACGTCGACGGTTTCGTCCTTGTTGTAGAAGCCGACCACTCCGAGCAGCATGAACAGCTTCTTCTTCCCGGTCTTGTCTTCCTTGATGATCTCGCGGGTGAAGAGGATCTCGTGGTCGCGGATCGCGTAGTCCTCGCCCTCGGACTGGGCGACGCCGTTTACGAAGACGACGATCGGCTTCTCGGCGCCTTCAGGCAGGGTCACCCGGCGCCCGGCCGCATATGAACCCTTCGGAATTTTCTGTTCGCTGCTTTCTTCGCTCATGCGCTCAGGAACATTTTCAACGATTTGATCGCCTGGGGCAGCGTCGACCCCTCCAGGGTCTGTCGGCGGACACTTCCCGCATAAGGAACGATCCTGAGGTCACCCTGGATGTCGATGCCGGCCGTAGGAGGCTTGAAGATGCCCTTGCCGGTGATCTCGATCCGCGCGTTGACGATCTGGGAAGGCTCGTACTCCCGGATAGCACTGACCGGGTCGAGGGGTCCCTCAGAGACCACCTCGTCCGCGGCTTCGCGGGCAGCGCCGAGGGCAGAGTCGAGATCGTCGAAGGTCTGGCGACTTACGTCAGGGCCGTGCCTGACGGTGAGTTTCCACTGAGCCATGCGCTCCCCCTGCCTGGACGGACCGGGATCTGCTCAGGAGGGACGGGTGGCCGGACCGGAGATCCGGTCGTCGCCGGTCCTCTCGCCGATCGGCACGTAGTCTGCCTCGCGCGCCCCGGTGTAGATCTGCCTGGGGCGGGCAATCTTCTTGTCCGGATCCTCGGTCATCTCGAGCCACTGGGCGATCCAGCCTGCCGTACGGGCGATCGCAAAGATCACGGTGAACATTCCAGGCGGAATCTTCAGGGCCTCGTAGATGATTCCCGAGTAGAAGTCCACGTTCGGGTAGAGCTTGCGTGAGGTGAAGAACTCGTCGTCGAGAGCCTGCTTCTCGAGTTCCGTGGCCAGTTCGACAAGGGGGTTGTATTCGGTCGCCTCGAACACCTCGTCGGCATGGCTCTTGATGATTCGCGCCCGCGGGTCGTAGTTCTTGTAGACCCGGTGGCCGAAGCCCATCAGCTTCTCTTCCCGGTTCTTGACCGCCTCAAGGAAGTCCGGGATGTTCTCGACCCTTTCGATCCGCCGGAGCATCTGAAGTACCGCCTCGTTGGCGCCACCATGGAGCCTTCCGTAAAGGGCCGCGATGCCCGCCGCCACCGCCGAGTAGGGGTCCACGTCCGAGGAGCCGACGCCGCGCACGGCGCTGGTCGAGCAGTTCTGCTCATGGTCCGCGTGAAGGATGAAGAGCACGTCGATCGCCTTTGAAAGCCGGGGATCGGGCTCGTACTTCGTCTCGGTCATCTTGAACATCATCGAGAGGAAGTTCTCCGGGTAAGACAGATCGTTGTCCGGGTAGACATAGGGCAGGCCCATGTTGTGGCGGTAGGAGAAGGCCGCCAGGGTCGGCATCTTGGCGATCAGTCGGATCGTGGCCAGGTAACGCTCGATCGGATCGAGGATCTGGTTGGCGTCCGGGTAGAAAGTCGAGAGCGCGCCGGTCGACGCGAGCAGCATTCCCATCGGGTGGGCGTCGTAACGGAAGCCGGTCAGGAACTTCTTGATGTCCTCGTGGACGAAGGTGTGGTGGGTCACGTCGTGGACCCAGGCCTCCAGCTGAGGCCGGGTCGGCAGGTCACCGAAGACCAGCAGATAGGCGACCTCGAGATAGGTCGAGTGCTCGCAGAGCTGCTCGATCGGGATGCCGCGATGTTCGAGGATCCCGGCGTCACCATCGATGTAGGTGATTGACGAACGGCAGGAAGCAGTGTTGGTGAACGCCGGATCGAAGGCCATCATCCCGAAATCGTCTTCGTGGACCTTGATCTGACGGAGATCGAGAGCCCTGATCGTGTCGTCCTCGATCGGGAGTTCGTATGTGCGCCCGGTCCGGTTGTCGGTGACGCTAAGGGTGTCGCTCCCGGTGGCTACCCCACCTACGTCGCTCTCCGCGGACGCTTCACTCTGCTGTTCGCTCGACATGCATCTCCTCGAATCCTGATCTCTTTCTTTGTCGAAATCAGTATTTCAGTTCGGACTTAACTGCAAGTCGGCGAGCTTCGCCCCGCCTCCCAGGTCAGGCGCCTGGTGCGGTGAAGTCGGTCATGGAGCGGAGTGCGACCAGACGGGACTCGATCTCGTCTCGGGTCAGCCTCCCGACTCTTTCGGTTCCGAACTCCTCGACGTTGAACGAAGCGAGCACCGTCCCGTATCCCATCGCGGTCCTGAGCGCTCCGGCATCGATATCGCCGGCTTCGCCGTCCAGGTAACCGAGGAAGCCGCCAGCAAAGGAATCGCCGGCACCGGTCGGATCCCTTACATCCTCGAGGGGAAAGCCCGGGAGGGCGAAGAATCCACCCGGGGTGAAGAGCGCGGCTCCGTATTCGCCCTGTTTGGCG
>JAGQUT010000018.1 GCA_020438355.1 Solirubrobacterales bacterium
GGCGGTGCGGCCCTGGATCCCGACGACTTCGGCGCGATCATCGCAGCTGCGCCCTCAGAGTAGGAAAGAAGATCCCGATGGCCTCCTTGCCCGTCTCATCAGCCGCCCTGATCATTCTCGACGGTTGGGGGATTGCTCCGGCCGGTCCGGGGAACGCGATATCCCTGGCCAATACGCCGAACTTCGACCGGCTCTGGGAGCAGTACCCGACGACCCAGCTGAGCGCGCAGGGACCGGACGTAGGCCTTCCCGAAGGCCAGATGGGCAACTCCGAGGTCGGGCACCTCAACCTGGGGGCTGGCTCGATCGTCAAGCAGGACCTCGCCCGAATCGACACCGCCGTGGCCGACGGCTCGTTCTTTGATAACGAGGCCCTCGTCGAGGCCTGCAGAAAGGCGGTCGACGGCAACGGAAGGCTTCACCTGATCGGACTGGTCTCTGACGGCGGGGTCCACTCCGGCTGGGAACACCTCGAGGCCTGCGTCGAGCTCGCCTCCCAGGAAGGCGTCCCGGATGTGATCTTTCACGCGATTACAGATGGTCGGGACACCCTTCCCCACGGGGGTGCCAAATATGTCGAGGAACTAGAACGCTGGCTGCGCCTGGCGGGACGGATCGGCACGGTCAGCGGGCGCTACTACGCGATGGACCGCGACACCCGCTGGGACCGCGTCAAGCTCGCGTATGACGCGATCGTTCACGGGGCCGGGCCGGTCGCAGACTCGGCGGGTGAAGCGATCGCAGACTCCTATGAAGCCGAGCTGACCGACGAATTCATCAAGCCGACCGTGATCGCCGGCTACGACGGCGCCCATGAAGGCGACACCGCGATCTTCATCAACTTTCGTCCCGACCGGGCCCGCGAACTGACCCGGGCGCTGGCCGACCCGGACTTCAGCGAGTTCGTGCGATCCGGGGGTCCACTGCTTGACCTGACGACCATGACCTCCTACCGCGAAGGTTGGCCCTACCCGGTGGCATTCCCCGAGGAGAGGCCCAAAGTGACCATGGCCCAGGTGATCGCCGACGCCGGCGGCCGCCAGCTCCATGTGGCGGAAACCGAGAAGTACCCGCATGTCACGTACTTCTTCAACGGCGGCCGCGAGCAGGAATGGGATGGCGAAGACCGGCGTCTGGTCGAGTCACCGAGAGACGTCCCGACCTATGACTTCAAGCCCGAAATGAGCGCAAACCAGGCGGCTGACGCATTCATCGCCGGCTGGAAAGAGGACGAGCCCAGGTTCGGAATCATCAACTTCGCCAACCCCGACATGGTCGGCCATACCGGCGTCATTCCGGCCGCTGTCAAGGCGATCGAGGCAGTTGATGCCTGCCTCGCCAGGGTCGTGGAGACGGTCCTCGAATCGGGTGGGGCCTGCCTGATCACTGCTGACCACGGAAACGCGGACAACATGCTCGAGCCGGATGGTTCGCCCAACACTGCACACTCGCTGAACCCGGTTCCGGTGATCGTCACAGCCGACGGGTTCGATCTGGCTGACGGCGGCATCCTGGCCGACGTGGCTCCCACCATCCTCGAGATGCTGGGTATCCCTCAGCCCGCGGAGATGACAGGCCGGAGCCTGATCGAGCAGCAGTGAGGCACGACCCGGCCCGGCTCAGATTCGAAATCCACGACCGCGACGGGGACGCCCGCCGGGGAACCATTCACACGCCTCACGGGCCGGTCGAGACGCCCGCCTTCATCCCGCTCGCCACCAAGGGCTCGGTAAGGGGAATGTCATCCCGGGAGATCTCGGGAATGGGCTACGAGATGGTGCTCGGCAACACCTACCACCTGCTTGTCGCGCCCAGCCCCGAACGGATCGCCGAGGCCGGCGGGCTCCACTCGTTCATGGGCTGGGACAAGGCCATCATCACCGACTCGGGCGGCTTCCAGGTTTTCTCCCTCGCGCACGGCGGCGTCTCCCAGGAGATCAAGGGTTCGGGCCGCAAGATGTACGGATTGGCCAAGACTCTGGGGATCGAAGAGGAGGGAGTCCGGTTCCGTTCCTACAAGGACGGTTCCGAGTTGATGCTCTCTCCGGAGGAGTCAATGAGGGTCCAGGCTGCCCTTGGCTCGGACATCGCGCTGGTCTTCGACGAATGCACGCCGTTTCACGCAGACCGCGAGTACACGGCCCGCTCGACAGAGCGCACGCATCGCTGGCTGCAGCGCTGTCTCGACTGGCATGGTGAGAACGGACCTTCGGACCAGGCCGTCTTCGGAATCATTCAGGGGGGCACCCACGCCGACCTTCGAAAGGAGTCCTGCGAGGCCGTGTCAGCGTCGGGGGTGGACGGAATCTCGATCGGCGGAACCCTCGGCAGGGACAAGGAAGAGATGGCCGAGGTGCTGGGCTTCACTGTCCCGAATCTTCCTGTCGAAGCCCCCAAGCACCTGCTCGGCATCGGCGAAGTGGACGATCTGATGCGTGGAGTGGCGATGGGCCTCGACGTCTTCGACTGTGCAGTCCCGACCCGTCTGGCCAGGCACGGAATGGCTTTGGCCCCCCTGCCTGACAAACGATTCAGGATCGACGTCCGAAAGCCCAGAGAAGTCGGCAACCGCGAACCGCTGGTCCCGGGATGCCCCTGCACGGCCTGTACGGACTACGACCGGGATTACCTGAACTACATCTCCAGGTCCGAAGAACTGACCGCGGTCAGGCTCCTCGTCGACCATAACCTGACCTACATGGAACGTCTCATGCGTGGCGCCAGGGAGGCCATCTCTGAGGGCGAGTACAAGGCCTACAGCGAAAGCATTCTCGCGGGCAACGCCCCCTGGGCCGTTCTGTAGTGTGAACCGGAATGAGTGACCCCCTGATCCGGCTGGAGGCCGTGACCAAACGCTTCGGTTCCACCGTCGCACTTGATGATCTGTCGCTCGAGGTGCCGGAAGGGACTGTCTGCGGGTTGCTCGGGCCAAACGGGTCGGGCAAGACGACCGCGATACGCGTTCTGCTGGGGCTCACCCCGATTAATTCGGGGAGCGCTTCGCTGCTCGGGTCTTCCCCCGGGACCACCGGATTCATCGAAGCGACCCGGAACACCGGATCTCTGATCGAGGGGCCAGCGCTATACGGGCGAGCCACGGCCAGGGAGAACATGGAAATCCAGGCCGCCACTCTCGGCCTCCGGGACGCAGCTTCGGAGATCGACAGCCTGTTGCAGCTTGTGGGTCTGATCGACCGCGCCGACACCGATGCCAGGGGCTTCTCGCTCGGGATGAAACAGCGGCTGGGCCTGGCAATCGCCCTGCTCGGTAATCCCAGGTTGGTGATTCTCGACGAGCCGACTAACGGCTTGGACCCCTCTGGCATTGTCGAGATTCGAGATTTGATCAGGACTCTCCCCGAAAGGGGAGTGACGGTTCTAGTCTCATCGCACCTTCTTTCGGAGGTTCAGCTGATGTGCGACCGTGCCACGATCATCAACAAGGGGCGGTTGGTTGCTGACGGCACCATGGAAGAGATCCTCGGGTCCACCGGAGTGGGCGAGGGGTACCGGGTCTACGTTCGGATCTCTCAGTCTGAAGCGGCGGCAAGCGCCCTTCGCGAGGCTGGGCTCGAAGTGGAGGACCGGGGAGAAGGCAGCCTCGTGGCCCGCGGTGAGATCGAAGACGATTCCGAGATCACGAGGATCCTCGCCGAATCCGGAATCTGGATTCGCGGACTGATGCGGGAGCGTCCGGACCTGGAACGGGTCTTCCTGTCACTTACCGACGGTGAGGAAGATGCGAGCTGAATTCTTGAAGATCCGCTCGATGCCGACCCCATTCTGGACCGGGGTAGCCATGCTGGTGTGTTTCCTTGGCGGAATCGCGGCCACCTTCACCTGGGGCATAGGCGCGGACAATGCGGTACTCGACATAGCGATCGGCGTTCCGACCATGATCGGATCCCTGATCCTCGGTTCGTGGATAGCCGGGGTCGAGTTCGGCCAGAACACCCTGCGCCGCGTACTTTCCACGGACCCGCGTCGGACCAGACTCGTTCTGGTCAAACTCGCCACCGTTCTGATCATCGTGGTGCTGGTGACAACGGTTCTGATGGTCGCGGGCTTCGTCGTCTATTCGTTGACAGGTTCAGGTCACGCCGCCGAGATGGACAGCGGCTTCGCGGTACGGATCCTCTGCGCGAGCCTGATCACCAACGTCACCTACGCCGTGACTGCCCTTGCGCTCACCCTGCTGACCAGGTCCATGGCGGGAGGCATGACGATTACCTTCGTCTTCTTTTTCGTACTCGACGGGCTGCTTTCCCTGATCCCCAAAGTGGGCGATTACACGATCGGCGTTGCCCAGACCGACATAGACCTCGCGATTCGCCAGCAGCCCGAGGGGATCTTCGAGACCACCGCTACCAATGAGACTTCGATTGCGGTCGTGGTGCTCGTCGGCTGGCTCATCGCATTCACGGTGGCGGGAATAGTCCGCACCGTCCGCACCGAAGTGAAATAGGAGAACCGGTCCCTCAGGTCGGGCGGCTACTGGGTGTTCTCGCGGACCTGCTGCTTCAGCTCGTCGGAGAGGCGCTCTACCGAGTTGCCGGCCCAGTCCTTGATCTTCACCGAGGCGGCGCGGTCGGTCAGCAGGATGACCGATCCGGCGACGACCGCGGCGATCAGGACCAGCGCCATCATTCCCAGGACGAAGCGGAAGAAGGAGCGCATGAACGAGCGCTTCGGCTTGGCTCTGGGCGCAGTCTGCGGAAGGGTGTAGCGGGGAGGGGGCGGCGCCGGTCGGTGGGCTGTCCTCGCCGTCCTTTCGAGCGGACGGGTTGCTGTCTCGGCCTGCGGGAACTCGGGCGGCGTCACGGGTTCCTCGTCCATCTGAACGGTCACGTCCTCGCCCCGGAGGCCGCGCTGCAGGCCGTCCGAGAGGGCGGCGGCGGTATTGAAGCGGTAGTTCTTGTCACCCTCGAGAGCCCTCATCACGGCGGCGCTGACCGTCTCAGGGACATCGGCGTTGTAAGTCCTGGGCGGCAGCGGCTTCTCGTTCTGCTGCCGTACGGCGAGCTCGGCCAGCGAGGAGCCTTCATACGGGAGGCGGCCCGTCAGGAACTGGTAGAGCACCACACCCAGTGCGTAAACATCGGTGGACGGAGTTGCTTCCTCACCACGGACCTGCTCCGGCGCGAGGTATGCGGCAGTACCGACGACCGAGCCGACCTGGGTGATTCTCGTCTGCTCTGCGGCCCGGGCGATACCGAAGTCCGTGAGTTTGCAGGTCATTTCGCCGCCGCCGACCGGACCACCGACCACCATCAGGTTGCCGGGTTTGACGTCGCGGTGAATGATCCCGTGGCGGTGGGCGTACTCGAGGCCGGCGCAGGCCTGGACACCGATTTCGACCGTCACCTCGGGGTCGACGAGCCCTTCCGTCTTCAGGATCTGGGCGCCGGACTTTCCTTCGACGCACTCCATGACGATGAAGTGGCGGCCATGGTCAACGCCCGTGTCGTAGACCTGGACGATGTTCGGGTGGATCAGCTTTGCCACGGCCAGGGCTTCCCGCCTGAACCGGGCCACAAATCGGTCGTCATCCGAAAGGTGCTCGGCCAGAACCTTGACGGCGACGGTCCGCTCAAGGATCCGGTCGGTCGCGCGATACACATTCGACATGCCGCCCGAGCCGAGCTTGTCGCGAAGCTCGTAGCGATCTGCAAGAACTGTCGGTTCACTCATCGGTGATCACCCGGGGCCCAGTCCGCCAGAGCCAGGTCCGGTCGGGGGTGTGGTGGGCGTAGTCGGCTCGGTTGGTGTGGTTGGCGGCTCCGGTTCAGGGGCAGGAGTCGTCCCGGGATCTTCCGTCCCGTTGTCCTGTGGCTGTTCTGGAGTCTGGTTCTCATCAGTGGTGCCCTGGTCACCGGTTGTCGTCGGTTCGACTTCCGTGACCCCGGTATCTCCGGTCGGGCCATCTGTAGTCGGATCGGTTTCTTCGGTGTCGGTGGGTTCTTCGGTGACGTTCGCGCTCGATTCCGTGCACTTTTCCGGGTCATTGACCAGAAGCGTCAATTCAGTGACACCGTCGAGCAGTGAACGTTTCAGTTCGCTGTCGACATCCGGCCCCAGCGTCTCGATCTCCTGCTGCGTCTCGAGAGCCACTTTTGCCGCTTCGAAACACTCGCCGGAGTCAGCCAGAGACTGGATGCGGTCGAGATTCGAGATCAACGATTCCGACTTGTCCTTGGGTATCAGGTTACTCCGGTCTTCGCCACAGCCGGAAACCGCCAGACCCAGCAGCAGGCAGGAAACCAGGGCAGGCAGAAGGCCCCGGCGTAGGCTTTGTCGGGTGAAATACCGCACTCCTCCCGAGTCTAGATGTTCGCCGCGGTTGCCTTTGTGACGCATTTCCGGCCTTTACTGACCCTTGAAAAGGCGCTCGCCGAGATGCTGTGGAAGGCCGGCTTCAGTGATCGCGGTGGCAGCATCCTCGATCGGATAGGAGAGCCGGTGAAAGCGGATCAGGAGGGACTCGGTGTCTAGTTCTGCCCAGGCTGCCCGGGGGTCACCATCGCGGGGCTGGCCGACGCTTCCCGGGTTCACCAGCCACTTGCCCCGGTTCATCTTCAGCTCGGTTCCTTCGGGCGCGAGGACGGAGGAAACACGGGACATCTCGTCCACCCGGGTGAAATAGAGGGAGATGTGCGAGTGCCCGATCAGGGCCACATCCTCCTCCTGGAAGTCGAGGTTGTCTTCTGCCATGTCGCTGTCGACCACGTACTCCCAGATCGGGTCGCGAGGTGACGCGTGAAAAAGACCGATCTCCTCCCGTCGGGACGAGGTGCCTTCGAGACCGCGAAGGATCTCGAACGCCTCCTCGGCCATGTTCTCCCTGGTCCAGCGGGCGGATGCGGCAGCGGAAGGACTGAACGATCCGATGTCGATTTCCCGGAGGGCCGCAAGGTCATGGTTTCCCAGGAGGAAGACCGAGCAGCGTTCATTCAGCTTCGTCACGCACTCGCCGGGAAAGGCGCCGTATCCGACCGCGTCCCCGAGACACCAGATCTCGTCGACTCCGCGCCCGTCAATGTCTTCCAGCACCGCATCGAGGGCGTGGAGGTTGGCGTGGATGTCCGAGATGACGGCGACTTTCATTGACGGGTGGGCCTGCCGAATATCGTATTGAGCCATGAATCCCGGTCCGGCCGATGGTCGTGGAATGAACGTCTACGCCCTGGCCGCGACCGGAATCGGCGCCGTTCTGGTGGCTGGGGTGGCAGCAGCGCTCCTCGCCCCTTCGCAGGGGCTGCCGGTTCCGGACCCGGTCGCAGCCGCCCGGGTGATCGCCGACCGGTTCACGCCAGCCGAGCTTCAGGAGGCCGATGATTATCGATCGCAGGCCAGGCTGATCGCCGTAGCCTTCCTGATCGTCCAGTTCGCCTTTCTGGCCTTCCTCGCTTTCTGGAGGGGAGAGAGGGCCCGGAAGTTGCTCACCAGGATCGGCCGCCGCCCGCTCCTTGGTGCCCTCGCAGCCGGGGCTGCCATTTCTCTGTCCCTCTCGCTCCTTGGCTTGCCCCTCGACATCGCGGCCTGGAAGCTCGGATCCGATTATGGGCTGATCAGCCAGGAACTCGGGCCGAGACTGTTCGACTGGCTGCTCGCTTCACTGATCGCGATTATCCCGTCTGCCATCGGGGCCCTGATCGCGGTGGCTCTCTGGCGGTGGCTGGTCTCGAAGTTCTGGATTGCCGCAACCCTCCTTGTGGCGTTCTGGGCCATCGTCACTACCTGGCTCTGGCCAGTCGTGGTCTCTCCCGTTTTCAATGACTTCGATCCGTTGCCTGAAGGCCGTGAACGACAGGAAGTCATGCGACTGGCCGACCGGGCCGGGGTGGACGTAGGCGAGGTGTACGTGGTCGACGCGAGCCGGCGCTCATCGACGCTCAACGCGTACGTGAACGGCATCGGCAGCTCGAAACGGGTCGTCATATATGACAACTCGATCCGGGAGCTGAGCCAGGCCGAGTTCTCCGCCCTCGTTGCCCATGAGCTCGGCCACGTGGCAGCGCATGACCTGCGCCGGGGCCTGGCCTTCGCCATGCTCGTAATTCCCCTAGGGGTGCTCTTCGTCCAGCTGGGGACGGCGGCGATCATGAGGCGAAACGGGGATGACCCTCGAGGTCTGGCGCTCGTACCCGTTCTCGCTCTGATGGTTACCGTGACTGTCTTCGTGCTCCAGGTGCCTGGAAACTCCCTCTCCCGCAGCGTTGAGTCGAAGGCCGACCGATACGCCCTCGAGCTGACCGGAGAGTCCCGGGGACTGACGGACCTCCAGGTGAGGCTCGCCAGGTCGAACCTTTCAGACGTCGATCCACCAGGGCTGTGGCAGTTCCTTTTCGGAACCCATCCGTCCACCTCTGACCGGATCGCAATATCGGAGGGAGGGAGATGAAGGTCGAATTGATCACGGTCGGGAAGGCCCGATCTCCTTTCGTGGAAGCAGGGACTCACTACCTGAAGATGCTGAAGCCCCTGACTCCGGTCGAGGTGACCGAGGTCAGGGATGATGCTGCGCTGATCCGAACGGTTCAGACGGCAAGGGCCTCCGGAGGTAACCGGCCGGATGCCGGGACTCTGGTCACTCTGGAAGCCGGCGGGAGGGAGATGACTTCCGAGCGCTGGGCCGAATGGCTCGGCCAGCGGCGCCAGGAGGGCAAGCGACTTACTTTCCTGATCGGCGGCCCGGAAGGCCTGCCGGGCGAAGTGACGATCCTGGCCGACCAGAGGCTGTCGCTCGGCCCTCAGACCATGGCCCATCAGCTCGCGAGGATCGTGCTGCTCGAGCAACTGTTCCGGGCGAGCAAGATCCTGGCCGGCCAGAAGTACCACCTCTGAAAATCCGCCCGGCGGGTGGGCAAATAGGATGCCCGCGTGAGTGAATCTCTCCGCGATCCAGTTGAACGCCTCTCCTCGGCCGTCGCAACCGTGGCCCGGCGGATGGCTGGCAACGACGAGCTGAGCCCCGCGCTCGATCCGTCGCCCCGGCCGGAAATGGGCGACTACTCGACAAATGCGGCGATGATGCTGGCCGGACCCCTCGGGCGGCCGCCGCGAGAGATAGCGGCCGAACTCGCTGCGTCGATCGAGGCAGAGCTGGGTGCCGCGCTCGAGAAGACCGAGATCGCGGGACCCGGCTTCATCAACCTGTTTCTCGGAAATGCCTGGTACCGGCAGGCAACGGCCGACATGGCCGGAACCGGCGGAGCGACAGTGCCTCCGGTGGGTGACCCCGAGCGGATAATCGTCGAGTTCGTTTCTGCCAACCCGACCGGACCTCTGACCGCAGCGTCGGGCCGCCACGCTGCCTACGGTGACGCGCTCTCCCGGTTGCTCGCAGAGTCCGGTCATCAGGTGACCACCGAGTACTACGTCAACGACGGGGGAACGCAGGTCGAGAACTTTGCCGCATCGATCGCAGCGAGGATGAATGGCGAGGAGCCCCCAGAAGACGGTTACCAGGGCACGTATGTCAACGAACTCGCCGAAAGGGCCCGCGCCGAGGGTCACGAAGCCGACGACCTCGAACGGCTCGCGGTAACCGGAGTCGAGTGGATGGTCGAGGGTATTCGCGGTTCGCTCGAGAACTTCGGTGTCCGGATGGACGACTTCTTTTCCGAGCGTTCCCTTTATGAGGACAACCTCGTCGACCGGGGCATCGCCAGGCTGCGGGCTGCCGGTCACGTGTTCGAAGAAGACGGTGCCGTCTGGCTCCGCACCACGGACTTCGGCGATGACAAGGACCGGGTGCTGATCCGCTCCACCGGCGAGGTCACTTATTTCGGTGCCGATGTCGCCTACCACGTGGACAAGATCGAGCGTGGCAATGACCGCCTTATCGACGTGCTCGGTGCCGACCATCACGGCTACGTCGCCCGAATGGCCGCCGCGATCCAGTCGCTGGAAGGCGACAAGGCCGAGTTCGAGGCACAGATCATGCAGCTGATCCACCTTGTCGAGGGCGGTCAGCGGACCAAGATGTCCAAGCGCGCCGGTGACATCGTCACCCTCGACGAACTGACCGCGGACATCGGGGTGGACGCCGCGCGGTGGTTCCTGCTCCAGCGCAGCCACGACCGCACGATCGACCTTGATCTCGACCTGGCCCGAAGCCAGTCATCCGACAATCCCGTCTACTACGTCCAGTACGCCCACGCCCGGATCCGGAGCATTCTCCGAAAGGCGGCCGACGAGGGTTCCGGCGGGGGAGATCCGCTTGCCGCGCCGGTCGACCCTTCCGAGAAACTGCTGGTGGCCAAGTTGCTCGCCTTCCCGGCAGAAGTTCACGAGGCGGCGGCCAAGCGCGCACCTCACCGGATCTGCGCTTATGCGACTGACGTCGCGGCCGCATTCCACGCGTTCTACCGGGACTGCCAGGTCGTGGGAGCCGAAGGCGACGGCGTCGAAGCCGCCCGGGTTCAGCTCTGCGACGTCACCGGGGCTACCATCCGGCGCTCCCTCGGTCTGCTCGGGATCTCCGCTCCGGACTCGATGTAACCGGACACCCGGTCAGAGATCGAAGCGGGCCATATCCTGGTCGAGCCGTTCGTCTTCCTCGCGGCTCGGACCGGATTCCGTCTGTTCCTCATCAGGACCGGGTCGACGTCGACGCCAGGCGACGATCGCCCAGATGACACCGATCGCCGCCAGGCCGAAGCCGATAACCGGTACCGCGTAGGCCCAGACATCGATCCCGCGATTCTCGGGCATGGCAAGTACCTGACCTCCGTACTCGGCCACAAGGGCGTCCTTGATCTCTTCCTTGTCCTTGCCCTGGTCGATCAGCTTCCGGATGAAGACCCGCTGACGCTCGGCGGCAGGAGAGTGGGAGAGACCGAGCAGGGTGCCGCAGACCGGGCACATGACCTCGTCCTCGATCTCGGGAAGACTTGCCTGTGGCTCGGCGGCAATCGCCATCGTGGGGCCGGCGAAGGCGAGCAGGAGGGTGATCAGGATCGCCAGGCGTTTCATCAGGAGCTGCCTTCCGTTTCACCCGGGCTGGCAGCGTCATCCAGGGCCGGGCTGGCGAAGGCCTCGATCGCCGCCTCGTCCTTGAACGGGCCGGGGTAGTGGGCGACCAGGTTTCCCTCCGGATCGATCAGGAAAGACTCGGGCACACCGGTCGTCTTCAGCTCCCCGTCCGTGTAGTCACCGCTGGCATCCCGGAACTGGGGGTACTCGATGTTGAACTCCCGCAGGAAGGCAAGCGCGTCGCCGTTGAGGTCTTTGGTGTCGATCCCGACAACGGCAATCTGGTCCCGGTTGGCCTCCTCGAAACGGTCAAGCGCCGGCGACTCCTCCTTGCAGGGTCCACACCACGAAGCCCAGACGTTGAGAAGCACCCACTGGCCCCGGAAATCCTCGATGGAGCCCTCACCGCCTTCGGGCAGGGTGGGCAGCGTGGCGACCGGAACGGGTTCGCCAATGGCCAGGCTCGAATCGCCCTTCTTGACAAGTCCCCACACGAGGAAGCCCAGCAGGGCTGCGATGCAGAGGACAACGATGCCGGTTCGCCAGTTCACTTCAACATCGATTATGGAGAACGGGACCTTTCGGCTGCGCTCCGACCGGCTTTGCGGCCTCGTTCAGCCGGCGAACCGGGTGCGTCGCGACGGGGTAAGGTTCCAAGCCGCTTCGCGGACGTAGCTCAGTTGGTAGAGCGCGAGCTTCCCAAGCTCGAGGTCGCGGGTTCGAGACCCGTCGTCCGCTTTTGACCGAATCCCGTCAACCGACTCTTTCGGTCGTGATCGTGGCCTACAACTCGGGCTCCGAACTGACCAGAACCCTGCCCGCGCTGGCCGGGGAGGTCCAGCCGGGTGACGAGGTCATCGTTGTCGACAACGGTTCGTCGGGTTCTCCCCGTGAACTGGTCGCCGGCCTGCTGCCCGAGGCACGGGTGATCGAGATGGGAACCAACGCCGGCTTCACTGCTGCCACAAATCTGGGAGCCAGCGAAACGGCTGGTGACATCGTTCTGATGCTGAATCCCGACGCCATGCCGGAACCCGGCTTCGGGGATGCCATCAGGGAGCCGCATGCGACCCGGCCCGACTGGGGCGCATGGATGGCACTGGTCGCCTGCCACATCGACGGCCGGAAGGTAGTCAACTCCTGGGCGAACCCGGTTCACTTCACCGGCATCGCCTGGGCCGGCGGACATGGACGGCCCCTTTCCGAGGTCGGCGGTGAAGGCGACATCCCGATCGCATCGGGAGCGGCCCTTGCGGTGCGGCGTGAGGTCTGGGAAGAGGTTGGCGGACTGCCGGAGGAGTTCTTTCTCTACCACGAGGACATCGACATTTCGGTCCGGATCCAGGCGGCCGGCCGGCGGATCGGCCTTCAGCCCGCCGCGGTCGTCGATCACGACTATGACTTTCACTCCAACGACCGGAAGTGGTTCTGGCTGGAGCGAAACCGGATCGCGATGGTGATCCGGAATTACCCCGGGCCCCTGCTGGCCCTGGTCAGCCCTGCCCTTCTCGCGACCGAGCTTGTGCTCCTGCTCGTGAGCGCGAAACAGGGGTGGGTCGGCGCGAAACTGAAGTCCTACCGGGACCTGATCGGTTGGCTTCCGCGCCTGCGCGGGGAGCGTCACGAGATCCAGGCCGCCCGCCGCATCACGGCAAGCGAGTTTGCCGACCTGCTGACTCCGGACCTTGATTCACAGCTGATCCCGGCCTTCGCAAGGAAAGGACTGGTCCGGGGTCTCCTGAGGGCCTACTGGAAGGCTGTCAGGGCAATTCTCCGTTAGAGCCCCGGTCGGGTCGGCTACAGCGACTGGGTGATCGGGCGGACCAGGATCTCGTTGATGTCGACTCCGGGCGGCTGGTCGAGGGCAAACTCGATCGTGCGGGCGATGTCCTCGTCGGACAGGGCGGAATCACCCGGCCGGTTCTCGAAGAAGTCCGTGTCGACCATTCCCGGTTCGATCAGGGTGACCTTGATCTTCCTGCCGTCTTCGCTGTTTCGCAGCTCCTGGCGGAGTGCCTCGCCGATCGCCGTGGCGGCGAACTTGGAGGCCGAGTAGAGCGAGCCGGGCAGAACCCGGCGGCCGGCGATCGAGCTGGTCACGATGAAGTGGCCTTCGCCCCGCTCGAGTAGGTGAGGGAGGGTGGAACGGATGGTCAGGGCCGGACCGAGAACGTTGGTCAGCACCATGGATTTCCAGTGTTCGGGGGACTCCTCAAGGAAACCGCGTGTGGCGCCGAAGCCCGCGTTGGCGAAAACCTCGTCGATCCGGCCGAAAGCTTCAAGCGAAGCGGCAGTCATGGTCTCGACCTGATCCCACTCGCCAACGTCGCAGCCGACCACGAGGGCCCGCTCCGGACCGCCGAGCTCGGCAGAAAGTTCCTCCAGCGGCTCGACCCTCCGGCCGGCCAGAACCAGCTTTCTCCGGCCTGCCATCAGCCGGGCAGTGGCCCTGCCGATGCCGCTGCTTGCGCCCGTGATCAGGAGTACTTTTTCGTCGCTCATGCTCCGATTGTGGCAGGGGGATGCCGCCGACGGTCAAGGCCTGCAATAATCCCTCTCGATATGGACGTACAGCGCAAGCGGCAGGTGCGCCTGTTTGTGGCCCTGGGGGCGGCCCTTCTACTGGCCACCGGACTCATCTACACCTCTTTCAACGCCTCCTCTGAGGCGAGGCTGCCGAGTGAGCTGACCGATGCAGTGCCTGGGAAGAGCTACCAGATGGTCGGCCGCGTAATGCACAACTCGGTGAAGGAAACCGAGGGTGGCATCAACTTCAGGATGCGCGACCCTGACGGCTCTGGCGAGCCGATCAAGGTCATCTACACCGGCCAGGTTCCGGACCCCTTCCGTGAAGGCAGGGACGTCATGGTTACCGGCGAGGTGAAGAACGGGGTTTTCGTGGGGGACGAAGACACACTGACGACCAAGTGCCCCTCGAAATTCTCGGAGAAGCGGGATCAGTAACCTCGGCAACGCTGCGCTCTGGCTTGCCTTCCTGACCTCGATTTTCGCGGCCGTCGCTGCGCTGATCGGGACCCGGGGCGACCGTCGCTGGGTTGATTCATCCCGCTACGCGGTCTATGCGTTCTTCGGGCTGATGCTGATCTGCGTGGTCGTTATCGAGCACGCATTCATGACCGACGACTTCAGCTTCGCGGTCGTCGCTTCGCACTCCTCGATCGACACCCCGCCCTTCTACAAGTTCACCGCGATGTGGTCGAGTCAGCAGGGTTCGTTGCTGCTCTGGGCCTTCATCCTCTCGGTGGTCTCGACGGTGTCCCTCGCCGCAACGAAGCACAAGCTGCGCGACGTGGTGCCGTGGGCGACCGCGGTGATGATGGGAGTGAGCATCTTCTTCACCGGCCTGATGCTGCTCGGTGGAGGGGTGAACCCCTTCGAGGTGCTGTCCCCGGTTCCCGTTGACGGCACCGGCCTAAACCCGCTCCTGCAGCATCCCTCGATGATCATCCACCCGCCGATGCTCTACATCGGCTACGTCTCGCTGACCGTGCCGTTCGCCTTTGCGATCGGCGCACTGATCGCCCGCCGGGTGGACGCGGCCTGGGTCAAGTCGACCAGGGGCTTCGCCCTGATCGCCTGGACCTTCCTTTCGATCGGGATCATCCTGGGTGCCAGGTGGTCCTACACGGAGCTCGGATGGGGTGGCTACTGGGCCTGGGACCCGGTCGAGAACGCTTCGATGATGCCGTGGCTGATCACCACCGCCTACATCCACTCGATCATGGTCCAGGAGAAGCGGGGGATGCTCAAGGTCTGGAACGTCAGCCTGATCGTTGCCAGCTTCAGTCTCGCGCTGCTCGGAACCTTCCTGGTCCGTTCCGGGGTGCTCCAGTCAATCCACGCCTTCGGCGACAGTACCGTCGGTCCGTACTTCCTCGCCCTGATCGGAGTGGTGGTGATCGGCTCCACCTGGCTGATCATTTCGCGTCTTGACATTCTCAAATCCGAGCGCCGGATCGACTCGCTGGCCTCACGCGAAGCCGTCTTCCTGGTCAACAACCTGCTGCTCATAGCTCTCTGCGCGATCGTCTTCTGGGGGACCTTCTTCCCCCTCATCTCGGAATTCCTGACCGGTACAGAGTCAACGCTCGCGGCTCCGTGGTTCGACAGGTACACCACGCCTGTCGCGGTGATCCTGGTCCTCTTCACCGGCATCGGTCCGATGATGTCCTGGCGACGAATCTCCTGGCAGGGGGCGAAGCGGGTCTTCACGATCCCCCTGATCGTGGCCGCGATCGCCTTCGTGCTGCTGATCCTCTTCACCGATGCGGCCGACAGCTTCTGGGCTCTGTTGATGTTCACCCTTGCCGCCTTCACCGTCAGCGCCCTGATCCAGGAGACGCTGCGGGCTGCGAAAGCGAGAAAGAAGAGCGCGGGCGGATCGATCTTTGCGGCGATCTGGTCCAACGCAGTCAGGAACCGCAGGCGGTACGGCGGCTACACGGTCCATCTCGGGCTGGTTGTGCTGCTGGTCGGGGTGGCCGCGTCGTCCAGCTTCGAGACAAAGGAAGACATCAAGCTGAAGCCAGGGCAGTCAGCCGAGATTCAGGATTACACCGTCACCTATGTGAAGCCGACTGTCTCGCGAAATGACCAGGCACTGATCTTCGGTGCCGACCTCCAGGTTGATCGTGACGGCGAACCCTTCGCAACACTCCACCCGACCAGGCAGTACCACCAGGTCACCACCGGTGCCACACGCGGCATTGCCTCCTACTTCGACGGCGAGGCGACCAGCGAGGTCGGCCTGAAAGCCGGCAAGCGCTCCGACTTCTGGACATCACTCGAACCCGACACCGAAGAGTTCGAGCGCCGCGCCCGGATGGCCGACGCCCTGTTCGGGGCCTACATGCGCGAGAAGGTCCTGCCGGTGGTTCAGCAGAACCCGGAGCGGGCAGAGGAAATCAGCCTCGCGGCCTCCGACCTGCTTTCGCGGACTACCGACAAGGTGATCGAGGGCTACCGCGAGGATGACCTTGCGATCCCGGCAACATTCAGGGTGATCATCAGCCCGATGGTCACCTGGATCTGGATCGGCGCGATCATCGCGATCATCGGGGCACTATTCGCGGCGTGGCCGAGCGGGATCTTCCGAAGGAGAAAGTCTTCATGACCGTGGTCTGGTTCCTGATCCTCGCGATTCTTGTAGGCACCTTCGTCTCGATGCCTTTCTGGCGGAACCGCGGTGCCTCGACGACCGAGGACCCCGAGATTGCGGCCCTCGAGGCGGCGAGAGAAGCCAAGTACCGCGAGATCCGCGATGCCGAGATGGACCGTGAGTCGGGCAAGCTTTCCGAGGAGGATTTTGCCGAGCTGGACGCGGAACTGAGGAAGGAGGCGGTCGCGATCCTTGACCGTCTCGAGGCGCTCAAGGGCAAAGAAAGCTAGAATCGGACTCCGATGTACACGATCATGGCCATCATTCAGGTCCTCCTTTCGGTCCTCCTCATTCTTCTGGTGCTCCTGCACTCGGGGAAGGACGCGGGACTTTCCGGTGCTTTCGGCATCGGCGGTGGCGGCAGCTCGATCGGTGGCGGTTCAATGGTCGAGCAGAACCTGACCCGCGCCACGGTCGTGACCGGCATCCTGTTCGCGCTGAACACGATCCTCCTGATCAAGCTCTAGTTCACCGACCGGACAGCCGGGCGCTGGACAGTCGCCGCTTCAGCGGTTTAGTTTTTCTTCATGGGAGCAGGGAGAGGGAACCCTTTTCTGGCGGGCGTTATCACCTGCTTTTCGTGCTGTCTGGTGCTGGCCTCTCCGGCCGCGGCGAACCCGGTCCTCAAAGCCGGGCCGGCCGGAGAAACCAGCGGAGGCTTCTGTGCGCCATCCCTGATCACACCCTCATATTCCCAACAGAGCGCCGGCGTCGAGCCCAAGGTGAACGACATCTTCTATCTCTCTTTGAGGATCGACCTGTCACTGGTCACCTTCGATTGCGCGAACGAGTTCTACTCGGTGCTGGCTGACCTTCCACCGAATGTGCAGACGGCGATCGGTGGCTCTGCGACCACCATTTGCCGGAGGTGGGGCATCAACGCGAACGGGCAACAGGTCAATGACCAGCGAGCCCAGGCCAATTGCCAAGCCAATCCGGCAGTCAATGGCAACGGTGAGTTTTCGATGCGGCCGGTCGCGAGTCCGGTGCTCCCGGACGTTGGCGGAGGGGCGGGCAGCTTCTGGTTTGCAGGCATCCGGTCACCACAGGAGAGCCAGGTCTACGACCACGTTCAGCTGCTGGTTCCGATCAAGGCAACCGCAACCATGAGCAACCAGCCGATCAGCTTCGTCGTCTGTGCCACCGGATCCAGTTGCGTCAACGTTTCGGTGCCCCTGACCGTCACTGCAGGTCCGGCCCAGGCGGATCCCCCGCTGATTTCACTTCCTGCGGCGGCTCAGACCACCGCAGTCGGGGCGCGCGTCCCGTTCACGATCAACGATGTTGTGACGGGTTCCTCGTACTACATCAAGCTCGACACCAGCACGAACCCTGCCTTTCCGGCAAATACCACAGCCGGGAGGCCTTGCGGTCTCAGTAACGCCGTGGCCTACGGCACTAATACGAACTTGCCTTTCTCCGGATCAAGCACATTCGAGGCTCAGTACGGAGATCTCCAGACCGAGAACACCATCTGTTACCTGACCCCGGACACCACCTACAACTTCAAGGTATGCACCTCCAACCCGGCAACCATCTTTCCGTTCACGGATTTTCCCGGCTGCCAGACAACGACCTTCTCGACCGGAGCTGTCCAGGTCAGCCTTGAACTTCCAGCCGAGCCGCCCTTCCCGGCGGTACCGACCGCGGCGGTCCGGGTCCTGGCGGGACACCCCGCCGGCACGGTCAAGGTTCAGGCGAAAACCTGGGCCGCGGCCGTGGGCGCCTTCTCAGATGTCACTACACCTGCCGCCGTATCGCAATCGACATCGAGTTCACCAGTTTCCAACCAGTCGGTATCCGGTCTCAACCAATGGCGGACTTACAACCTTCGGGGTTGCTTCATCTCCGGTGCCCACCAGCCCTGTTCGACCGCTCTCGAGTACACGACGGGACATGCCACAACCGGCGACGCGACCGAAGTGACGCATCAGTCGGCGACCCTGTCAGGAACTGCGTCCTCCCCGAATCCGGCCCTCAACATGGCCATTCTCCTCTCCACTAACGACCCAGGCACCGCAGATCCGCGTCAGGTCATGAATTCGGCCGGTTCCGGTTCGACTGATGCCAACGGCACTGCGAACCCCAACACCCCGGCGTCGGCGACCCTTACCGGACTCCAGCCGGAAACCACCTACTTCTGGACCGCCTGTTTCAACAATCCGGCCGCGCAACCCACACTCGAGAGCTGCGGGGCGGTCAAGACCTTCACCACATCGCAGGCGCCGACCTTCTGTGAGTTGAACCCTTCGGATCCGACCTGTACGCCGGACCCCTGCGATGACAATCCGAACCTGCCTCAGTGCACCCCCGACCCCTGCGATGACACGCCGGCGCCGGAGTCCTGCAACTCGCCGCCTGCCAAGGCATCTCTCTCGATCGGCAATGTCACGCCGATCAAGGTCAAGCGCGGAACTCGAGGGAAACTCAGGGTTCCCGTGCGAAACAACTCGGACACCGACGCGCAACGGGTGAAACTGTGCCTGCGGCTGCCCGCGAGTTTCAAGGGTCGACTCAAACTGCCCGCCTGCCGGACCTTCGCCGTTCTGGCAGCCGGCAAATCATCCAGTCCGGCCATGGTTGTCAAAGCGCCCTCAAGGGCGAAGCCGGGGGTGGTCAAGCTGAAGGTCTCATTGAGCTGGAGTGAAGGTTCCAGGACCGGGCCGGCCCGAGTCACGGTTCGCAAATAGCGACGGGGTCGGGCCGCTTCCTCTAGGGTGCGCGCCATGAGCGGCAATACGAAAGCGACTCTGGCCATCGTCTTCGGTGTTGTGGGCATCCTTCTCGGGATACTCGGGACCATCACCGCCTACAACGCGAAGGACGCGGTTGACAGCGACACCAGCCAGACGAGCGAAGTCCAGGCCCTGGTCGAGCAGAAGTTCCAGGACGCGCAGGCCAAGCAGGACCAGCTCGAGGCCAGCCAGCGCTCCGAGGCCGAGAAGTTTGTCGCCCAGCTGTCTGCAGGCAACAAGAACCTGCTCCAGAAGATCAACGGCAACCATCGCAAGATCAAGAAGCTGAGCCGCCAGATGAGGAACATGCGGAACCAGCTCAACACGCTCAAGAATCGCGACAACGAACTGAGCAGCGAAATCACGCAGGTAGAGAACGACCAGAATTCCGAGTTCCGGCAACTGAACCAGCGGATCAACCGTCAGAACAACCAAATCCAGAACCTCCAGCGTCAGGTCGCCAACCTGCGCGGACTGGTTGGTGGCTGAGCCGCCTTGCGGGTCCTCTTCGTCTGTCTGGGCAACATCTGCCGCTCTCCTTCGGCCGAGGCCGTCATGCGCGGCCTGGTTGAAAGCAGGGGGGTGGATGGGATCGAGATCGACTCCGCGGGCACCGGTGACTGGCACATCGGGCACCCCGCCGACCCTCGCGCCATCGCGGCTGCAAACGAGCGGGGTGTGGAAATCGGAGGGCTGGCCCGTCAGGTCAGGTCTTCGGACTTCGAGGATTTCGACCTTATCCTGGCCATGGACCAGTCAAACCACGCCACTCTCCTGGCCATGGACGGCGCGGACGCCTCGAAGGTGAGGCTCTTTCGCGAGATGGCCGGTGAGGGTGAGATCGATGTGCCCGACCCTTATTTCGGGGGAGAAGACGGCTTCGACCTCGTCCTCGACATTCTCGAGCGCGGCTGCGCGGTGGTGCTGGAAGAGATCTCGTCGTGATCGAGGAGTCGACCATCCGGTCGCTCCATGTCGAGGCGATGCGCCGGGGCGACCTTCACGAGGGACATGATGACCACGCCCTCTTCCAGGCATCAACGGTTTCGGCGCTGCTGGACGGTGCCTACGAGGGGGACCTGACCTTCGCTGAACTCGCTGCCGAAGGGGACACCGGTATTGGCACCCTGAATGCACTCGACGGGGAAATGATCGCTCTTGACGGACACTTCTATCGCGCCGACTCTCACGGACACATCAGCGAGATAGATCCGCTGGAACGGACTCCGTTCGCGGTCGTCACCCGCTTCGACGCGGACCGCCAGATCGAGTTGGATGGTCCCCTCGACCTTGCGGGCCTCGAAGAGATCCTGACCGGGGACAAGAACGAGGCCCCGGTGGCCGTTTACCGGGTCGAAGGTCATTTCTCCTCGGTCAAGTGCCGGTCTGTGCCGCGGCAGGAGCCGCCCTACAGGCCACTCGTCGAGGTTGTCGAGACACAGAATGTGTTCGAGTTCAGATCTGTGGAAGGTCACCTGATCGGATTCCGCTTTCCCGTCTGGGCAGAAGGCGTCGAGATCGGCGGCTACCACTTCCATTTCATCGACCGTGACCTGAACCGCGGCGGGCACGTGCTTGACGTAAGCCTCGACTCAGGTTCGGCTGCGATTCAGCATGCTGACGATCTTCATGTCGAACTGCCGCCGGGCCTGGAGCTGGGTTCCCCGGATCTCGCCGCAGAGACCCACGAAGCGATCAGCCGCGCCGAACACGGTTAAGCAGATCGGCCGCCGCTGAAACCCAGCGGCGGCCGATCGGGGAGGGAACGGTCAGTGTCCGAAGCTGACCTTGGGGAGGTGGCGGTCCAGCCATCCGGGGATCCACCACAGTCGGGTGCCGGCCAGTCTCATCAGCACCGGCAACAGCAGCAGGCGTACCAGGGCTGCATCAAGCAGTACTGCGACACCCAGGATGATCCCCATCTCCCGCGGGGGGAGCGGGCCCGAGAGGGCGAAGGTGAAGAACACCGCCACCATCACTCCCGCGGCAGCGAACACGACCCGGCCCGAGTGGGCGAGCCCGCCGATCACCGCTTCCTTGGCGTCACCGGATTTCTCCCAGTGCTCCCTGGCCGAACTGAGCAGGAACACCGAGTAGTCCATCGATATCGCGAAGACCATCGCAAAGAAGAAGACCGGTGCCCATGCGTCAAGGAATCCCTGAGACTCGAATCCGAGCACGCTGGTCAGGTGCCCCTCCTGGAAGATCAGTTGGGCCACACCGAATGCGGCTCCCACAGCCAGGAGGTTGGTCAGCACCGCGATTGCGGCCAGGATTGGCGCCCGCAGGGCCACCAGCAGCAGCAGGAAGCCAAGTGCCATGACGATCGCGATCGCCGGGGCGGTGGTGTCGCCCAGGGCCACCTCGAGGTCATGGTTCTCCGCTGCGGCGCCGCCGACCAGAACTCCGGCAGGGACCTCGTCCCGAACCCGGTCGATCGTCTCGCCGAGTGCCGGGTCGGAGGGATCCATCTTCGGCGTAGCGGCGATCATCACGTTGCCTTCGCGGCTTTCGCCGACCACCATCACCTGCGCAATACCGGGGTCGCTTCCGAGCTCGCGGACGGTTACGTCTGCTTCGCCCTGGGGGGAAACCACCTGCAGCGTGCCGGGAGCACCCGGCCCGAATGCGTCGGCAACCTGTTCGTAGCCGACCCGGGCACCATCGCCTTCCGGTACCACCTTGATCGACGGCATTCCGGTATCGAGCGAAAAGACCGGTACACATAGGGCAAGCAGGATCAATAGTGCCGGCAGGCCGTAGGCCACCGGACGCTTCCAGATCCGCTCACCCCACGCGGCGAACTTCGGCGAGCGATGCTCTCCGGTGTGGACCCATGGCAGGCTGAGCTTGTTGACGCGATGCCCAAGTTTGCCGAGAACCGCGGGCAGCAGGGTCATGGATGCTGCCAGGACGAATGCGACTGCCAGCATGACGCCGATCGCCATCGACCTGAAGGCGGGACTCGGTACCAGCAGCACGGCGCTGAGCGAGATCAGGACGGTCACTCCCGAGAAGAGCACCGCCTTGCCAGCCGTGTCCATCGTCTCGGCGATCGCGTCGCTGGTGTTGTCATTCGATGTCAACGCCCCGCGGAAGCGGTAGACGATGAACAGCGCGTAGTCGATGCCCAGCGCGAGTGCGAACATCATCGCGAAGTTCATCGCCCAGATCGAGATGTCGAAGAACTGGGTTCCCAGGTAAAGGGAGCCGGCAGCGGCCATCAGTCCGATGATGGTCAGCATCAGCGGCAGGCCGGCCGCTACCAGTGAGCCGAATGCCAGGACCAGGATCAGCAGCGTGACCGGCCAGGAGATCAGCTCCGACTTCATCATCGCTTCCTTGTTGGCCTGGTTGAAGTCAGACCACATTCCGGAGGCGCCGGTCAGCGAGACGGTGGTGCCTTCGCTGTCGATGGCGGCGAGCTCTTCCTTCAGGTCATCGGCGGCGCGAACCATCTGGTTCGAATCCGAAGCTGCGCCAGCCTGGATTACCGCGGTGTGTCCGTCACGGGAGACCCAGCTCTTCCTGGACGGAAGGACGACGTTGCTGACGTCCTCCGAGCCTTCAAGAACTGCGGCGGCCTCATCGACGGTCGCATCGAACCCCGGGGAGCCGAAGGTCGAGTCCTCGCTGTGGACGACGACCATCAGGGACGACGATGACATGCCCCCGAACTGTTCGTCGATCAGCTGGCGGGTTTCGAGTGATTCCGAGCCCGTGGCTTCCCAGCCGGCACCGGAGAGAGCGTGCTCGGCCTTGGGAGCGAAAAATCCGAGGCCAACAGCGATCACCAGCCAGATGATCGCGACAACTTTGAAGTTGTCGCTCGTCCAGCGGCCGAGTCGGCCGATCGGTCCGACCTTGTTCATCGGTCGCTCCCGGTCGCGGGCCTCAGCGAGGTGACCCGGGTAAGGACCACGGAAGCAGGGCAGGCTCCAACCGCTACGTACAGCCACTGGTTGATGCCCGCCAGGACGGGCAGCAGGGCAAACCAGGGGGAAACCAGGAGGGCAAGCAGCCCGCCGACGAGGCTGACGCTACCGGCCATGGCAAAAAGGACCCTTTCAAGGGGCCAACCCCTGTTCGTCTCGCATTGTCCGCTCTTCTGAGACATCAACTCCACCTTTCTACAAGTTCACAACTAAGTAGTTGAATACTGTAGCAGCAACTACTTCGGCAGGCAAGTCAGGCCTGTGGAGCAGTGCCGATCGGCCCGTAGAGGGCCGGATGCGGGTCGATCAGACGCGAGTGACGATCTGGCTGAGCTCGGAAATGCGCTGCTCGACGCCCTCGCAGACTGCCTCGCACATAGCCATGAGGCTTTCGTCTGCGATCCCGTAGTAGACGGTGTTTCCATCCTTGCGCCGACTCACCGCGCCGCCACCGTAAAGGGCCTGGAGGTGCTTCGAGACGTTCTGCTGGCTCGTATCGAGAACCTCGGCAAGGCCGCCGACGCTCTGCTCGCCTTCGCGCAACTGATCGAGGATGCGGACCCGCATCGGTTCTGAAAGCAGCTTGAACCGGGCAGTGATCAGTTCGACGAGTTCGGGAGGGAGAGGGGTAGGCAGGGCCATGAACAAAGCTTACAACTCGACAACCATGTGCCCGGTGAGTTGTGCGTGGGCGGCAGTCGGTAAGGGTTTCAGGCGAGGCCGTAGGGAAGGTGCGGCAGGCCCTGGACGGCGCTCGCGATCACGTCGTCATCCTCGTCGCAGACAGTGAAGAGTTCCATGTCCGTGAGTGAGATCCGGCCTTCGCCGGCGAGTCTCGATGCGATCCAGTCGATCAGGTCCTGCCAGAAGTCGGTCCCGACGAGAACCACGGGGTGCGGTCTGGCCTTGTTCGTCTGGATCAGGGTCAGCACCTCGAACATCTCGTCGAGAGTGCCAAAGCCGCCAGGAAAAATCACGAACGACCACGAGTAGCGCACGAACATCAGCTTGCGGGCGAAGAAATAGTGGAACTCCTTGCCGATGTCCAGATAAGGGTTCGCGAACTGCTCATGTGGCAACTCGATGTTGAGTCCGACCGAGAAGCCCTCCTCGTCCTTGGCCCCGCGGTTGGCCGCTTCCATGGAACCCGGCCCGCCCCCGGTGATCACCGCGTAACCCTGACGGGCGATGCCGGCACCGACCCGGCGGGCCTGCTCGTATTCGGGATGCCCCGGTCGGGTGCGCGCAGAGCCGAACACACAGACCGCGGGCCCGACCGGCTCCATGATCCGGAAGCCTTCCTCGAATTCCTCGCGGATCTTTTCGAGGCGTTCCGGATCGGACATCTCCTCCTGGATCTCGGGCTCGCCGCAGCGAATGATCTCCTGGTCGAAGGTGCTCGGGTGTCTGGGGACGACGCTCACGGCACGACCCTATCCCTGCTCGTCCTGGTCGGCTGCCGCCCTGTACCTCTCGACCGCGAAGCGGCGCTCTTCGGCGTGGTCAATCACCGGAGCCGGGTAATCGTCCCCGATCCGGCAGCCTGAGGCACTCTGCTCCTCTTCGGTCATCTCCCAGGGGCGGACCAGCCGCTCGTCCGGAACCTTCGCCAGCTCCGGAACCCAGCGGCGCACGTACTCGCCATCGGGGTCGAACTTCTCCTGCTGGGTCATCGGGTTGAACATCCTCTGGAAGTAAGGGGCCGGATCAGTACCGGTCGAGGCGACCCACTGCCAGCCCCCGTTGTTCGAAGCAAGGTCGCCGTCGAGCAGCTCGTTCATGAAGTGGCGTTCACCCTCACGCCAGTCGAGGTGGAGGTCCTTGGTGAGGAAAGAGGCGACGACCATCCTCAGTCTGTTGTGCATCCAGCCCTCCCCCTTCAACTGGCGCATCCCGGCATCGACGAGGGGGTAGCCGGTCTGCCCTGTCTTCCACGCCTCGAGAAGCCCCGGGTCATCCTGCCAGTCCAGGGTTCCGCGGTACCGCTTCTGGAACTCCAGGCGGGTTACCTCGGGGAAGTTCGCGAGAACCGAGGCATAGAACTCACGCCAGGCCAACTCGTCCCGGAATCTTCGCGGACCCTCTCCCTTGCGCAGACCGAGCTTGAGTTCGAGTTCGAGGGGTGAGAGGCAACCCCAGCGGATCCAGGGGGAGAGCCTGGAAGAGCCGCCTGAGGGCCGGTTGCGGGTTTCGTGGTATTCGCTCAGGCCCCGGTTGAGGAACTCCTTTGTAGCCTCGCGCGCTGCCGCTTCGCCGGGCTCGAAGGCTTCGTCCCACCCCTCGGGTGCGGGATCGAGCCCTAGTTCGGCCGGGCCCGGGATGTCTCCGGGTTCCGGTGACCCGGCCAGTTCCAGGGCCTCGGGACGATCCTCGAAAGGCCGGCGGGGAACCTCCTGCCAGGCCCGGTTGAACGGGCTGAACACTGTGTATGGCCGACCCTGACCGCTGAAGACAGCCTCGGGTTCGTCGACGATGTAGGACCCTGGATGCTCGTGGGCCGTTACACCTGCTGCCGCCAGCGCAGCCGACACCCGCTCGTCCCGGGCCCTCGCGAAGGGAGAGAGGTCTTTGGTCCAGTGGACAGCCTCCGCCCCTGCCTCGCTGGCCAGCCGGGGGAGCTCCTCTTCGGGCCTGCCATGCCGGAGAACCAGGTCGGCCCCCAGTTCCCTCAGGTCCCTCCGAAGGGATTCAAGGCAACCAAGCATGAACGCCGTGCGTCGAGGGGAGACGAACCTGCCCCGGCTCAACAGCCGGTCGTCGAAGATGAAACAGGGAAGTATCCGGCCTGCGCGCGCGGCCTCGGCGAGGGCGGGAAGGTCATGGGTTCGCAGGTCCCGCCGGAACCACATCACCGAGGCGGTGTCGTTTTCCCCCTCGCTCAATCGCTCTTCGCCACGAATGCCCAGTCGGGCTTCTTCGGGGTCAGCCAGACGATGGTTCCCGGGCCGACCCGCTTCGACCTGGGTCGATCAAGACCCTTGAGCTTCAGCTTCCGGATCTCGCCCGGCAGGTAGATCTCCATCGGCCCGGCCTTTCCGCGGCCAGACGCCATGAGGGTGGACGTAGCGGGGTCGAAGCTCATTGAATCCAGAGCCCCCGCAGCGCGCCTGACATAGCCGCGACGGAGGTCCTTCACCAGCTTCCCGAATGTCCCGAGTACCCGGTTTGAGGCTCCGGAACAGTCCATTCTGTAGACGCTCCAAGGGGGCAGGGGAGGGGCCACCTCAGGGTCGTTGGTCGCAGCATGAGGGTCTCCGCAGGACTGCTTCCAGGTCCAGAGGGCGGCTCCGAATCCGAACTCGTCCTGCAGGTCCTGATGGTTGGCGAAGTAGCCGGTGCCGATGCCGGTGGCCCGCATCGGGTCACCGCCCCATTCGCCGGTCAGGACCGGGGCCCCACCGAACAGGGAGGCCTCGTCTCTGGCATTCAGGAATGAATCGCGGCTTGGCGGCCCGGTGCTGCCGATGCTCCCTCCGTAGAGGTGAGGGGAGTAGACGACGCCCTTGTCGAAATCGAACGGGGCCGGGGCGCCGCTGCCGGTGAGGGACCAGAGCACGCTTGGTTCGAACAGGACAAGGTGGGTGAATCCCTTGCCCTTCTTCTCTCCCTGCCTGATCTTCTTCAGCGCCCGACCGTAGAAGTCACTCATCGACTGGTTCTCGATCGGGCCGAAGGCATTCGGCTCGTTCATGATGTCGATTCCGGCCACCGCCGTGTCCCGGGCGAACATCCTCGCGACACTTCCCAGCATCCGGACATAGTGGGTCTGGATCCCGGTGCCGTCGGAAGCGGGCTTGTCCACGAAGAAGTTCCGCCAGGCCGCCCTCACAGCCGGGTTCACCTCCCGGTTGCTGGTGAAGCAGCGCGGTAGTCCGTCATCGAAGGTGGCCCATCCGGGGGCGCCGTCCCACCCGAAGGCCGGCTGTGCGGGAGCCACGCAGGGCTCGCCGGGTCGAGCCGCCAGCGTCGGCCCCCAGGCATCCTGGTGGAAATCGATGATCGTGTATACGCCCTGCGCCTCGAAGCGATCCACCCAGGTCCTGACCCGCTTCAGATACCGGTAGTTGATCGTTCCCGGTTCTGGCTGGACGCGCGACCAGGACACGATCAGCCGGACCAGGTTCCAGCCCATGCGGGCGATCCTCGCCGGATCCTTCCTTTCCAGTGGAAGCACGGGCGGCTTTGAAGTGCCCTGCCAGTAGTGACCGAGAGAGTTGACGTTGACTCCTCGAAGGATCACTTCCCGTCCCTTCGAGTCGACGATCCGGCCGCCAGCCACGGGATCGGGCACTGCCCTGAGTTTCGGCAACTGTCCGTTTGCGACGGTCGTCGTTCCGAGAAGCACAATTAGAGCCACGCCAGCGAGAATTGCGAGTCTGCTCCTGAAAGTCCCCTTGCCCATCGGCGCAGTGTAGCCCGGTCGTCCGCGCGGGCTGCCACAGTCCGGCAATCAGTCCGCAAAACAGTCCCTGCCGGTCAGCCCGGCCAGAGGGGGAGGAACGCAATGGATCGCAAAGTTGCAGCAGCTCTCGCCGTCGCCATCATCGGCGTCGTCGTCGGCGTGATCGGCATCGTCATGGCGAACGACGCCAAGGATGCAAACGAGCAGACCCAGGCTCAACTCGAGCAGCAGATCAAGCAGAATGACCGCAGCTCCGCGGCGAAGGTTGCGGCCGCAGCTGCCGCCGCCAAGGCCGTCGAGAACAAGGTGAAGAAGGGCGCTGCCGCCGCCGAGCAGCAGGACGAGGCCTCGCTGAAGAACGCCGAACAGAAGGATTCGGCCCAGGCCAACCAGAACGCCGCTTCGATCTCCAGCATCGAGAGCAAGCTCAACGATCTCGAGGCCCAGATCAATGACGTGGAGGGCAAGCAGCGCAGCAACACCGCAAAGGTGAACGCCCGCATCGATCAGCTGGCCGCGAGGGTCAACTCCGGAGGATGACCTTTACGCGGGTCGTGGCGCGAATGCGCTGCGGCCCGCGTGGTTTTCGTTCTTCAGCCCACTCCCAGGCCGCCGCCGGATTCATCCCGACAGGGCCCGTTACAGGCCTTCAGTTCCCGAATTCCCCGAGCCATCATCTGGTACTCCTTGCGCCGCCTGATCTGTAGCCCCTCCAGCTCGTAGCGCTTGCCTCCGACGATCACACCGTCGAAGTAGAGCATCTGGCGGGCCGCCCGCCAGTACTTTCCGGTTTTGACTGCGCGCCCGACGTTGGTCGCCGGGCGGCTGCCGCGCCGCGGCACGAAGTCGAGGTATCCGGCCCCCAGGTTGAAAGCGAAGGAAGTCAGGGCCGTGATCATCGGCGCGGTCACCTTGGCTCCCTCGATACGGGCGAACACCTCCTGCTCGGTTTCCCGGAGGTCACGCTTCAGGAGATTCAGCGCGCGGGCCTTGCTGATGCATCCCCACTTCCGGCGGTCGGCCCGGGTCGGAGGCCCGTAGTGGAGCAGGTGTCCGTAGCCGATCGTGGCGTGGCCGGCCGGATCCGCATAGGGGCAGGACACGAATCCCTCGAAGTCGGCGACGAACTTCGTCGTGGTCATGCTCACGGCATGCGACTGGGAGGGCAGAAGCAGCAGAAAGGCCAATATCAGGAGGGGAGCGAGGCGGCGCATCAACCGAATGAATAGCAGGGGAGGAGCGCCCGGCGTGGACCGTGACGTCCCCTGGTAGCCCATTCCCGGCGCCCGGGAAAGAGGAAACCCCCGGCCGGGGGCAGGGGGTTTCGGGTGCTTCTTATGGTGCGGCTGAGAGGAGTCGAACCTCCACGTCCTTGCGGACACAAGCCCCTCAAGCTTGCGCGTCTACCAATTCCGCCACAGCCGCCTGAGGTTCGCGGATTCTAGGGGAACGGGGTCAAGCGGCGCAGAGAGGTAGGTGCCCGATCTGGCAGGGATCTTGCGAATCAGGGCCAAGTACGAACATACGTCCGCACGAGGGTCTAGATTACGAACACAGGTTCGCCACCACGGGACGGACCGCTTTCCGACACAAGGCCTGGAGCCGTAAAGGAGCGACGTGGTTGATCTGACCAAGAGACAGCGCGAGATCTTCGACTACATAGGCAAGTACACCGACAAAATGGGTTATCCGCCCACCGTGCGGGAGATCGGCCAGGCGGTCGGTCTGACTTCATCCTCGACCGTCCACGTTCATCTGGCGAATCTCGAAAAGGCCGGCGTCCTGCGGAGGGATCCGAGCAAGCCCAGGGCTCTCGAGGTGCTGGTGGACAAGGCGAAGAGTGCCGGTGGCAGCGTCAGGGACAGTGCACGGGACATGGTCGATAGCGTCGCCAGCGTCGCATCCGGTCCCTCGGGCCTGCCCCTTCTCGGCCGTGTTTCAGCCGGCCCCGGCATCCTGGCCGAAGAGAACATCGAAGACTACGTCGACGTGCCCGACATGATCGGGGGCTCCGACGGGGATTACGTGCTCGAGGTCCGTGGCGAAAGCATGAAGAACGCCGGCATCATGGACGGCGATTACGTGATCGTCCACCCGTCACCGGAGGCCCGCGACGGGGAGATCGTCGTCGCCCTGCTAGAGGATGAGGACGCGACCGTCAAGCGCTTCTACAAGGAATCCGATCACTTCCGGCTCGAGCCCGAAAACGAGACCATGGATCCGATCATCACGACGGACGCCCAGGTGATGGGCAAGGTGATCGGAGTCTTCCGCAAGGTCTGAGTCTCGCTGGCCGGTATCGGCCTGTTGCGTCGAAAGGGCGGCCGACGGGCCGCCCTCTCGTGCTCAGTACAGCCGAGTAGGAGCATCCTGCTGCAATGGGAAAGGCCCTTTCGGGCCTTTCCTTTAGTGGGTCTGTAAGCCGGATCCTGTCTTGAACGACCATCTATCTCACCGGTTGATCTGACCGGAGGGCCCGCCTGACCGCCAAAGCGGCCCGGTCTTCTGGCCTGCGACCTACCTGGATCTCGCCGGGCCGGGTCGACGATCCTGTTTGGTCTTGCACCGGACGGGGTTTACCTGGCCGCCGTGTCACCACGACGCCGGTGCGCTCTTACCGCACCTTTTCACCTTTGCCTGATCGCGACTCACGTGTGGTCGCGCCATCGGCCGTGTATTTCTGTGGCACTTTCCCGCGGGTTTCCCCGGGTGGGCGTTACCCACCGTCCTTGCCCTTCGGTGTCCGGACTTTCCTCGAGGAGTTTTCTCTCTCCCCGCAGCCGTCCGACCCACAACTCGATTGTACGGACTGCCGTCGAATCCAGGGCGATTCGGGCCAGCCCCGGGTTTCAGGAAACGGACGTACATCACACAAATGAAATGCACACACTTCATGTGCGTTTGCTAATCTTCCCGAACCTTCTGCTGAATCTCCGCCTCAAGATCGCGGAGAACGGGGGACCCAACGGACACCGGTCCAGGGGCGAATCACTGGCATCTGCCAGGTAGCGCTGCTCTTTCAGCGCGAGCCCGACAGCTAACCCCGCAAGCCACCGAAAGAGAGACGAAGGATGATTCGCAGCCTCCGGCTGGGCAAACTGAATATCGCGCTTATCGCCCTTTTCGGACTGGGTCTCCTCGCCAGCGCCGCTCTGGTGGCCGGCCGCGCGGACTCGGCGTCTGCGGCATCAGGTGGACTCGGAATTGCCTCGAAGCAGAGTTCGCCTGCCGCTGGCACAACTGCGGTCCGGGGCACCCGTTTCGGCTCCCGCGTACTCCGCCAGGGAATGACCGGCGCGGACGTGACCGTGCTCAAGAGCATCGTTCGCTCGAAGCGCCTGCTCTCTGGCCGGCTCAACGGAACCTTTGACCGTCCAACCACAAGCGCTGTTCGCCGCTTCCAGAGCTCGGCTGATATGGCCAGCAGCGGTGTGGTGAATCCCGCCACCGCAAAGGCGATGGTCCGCTCGCTGGGTACCGGCCACGCTTCGTGGTACGGCCCCGGTCTCTACGGAAACGGCACCGCCTGTGGCAAGGTGACCCTTCGTCCTTCAACCATCGGACTCGCCCACAAGACGCTTCCCTGTGGCACTCGGGTCCTGATCGGTTTCCGCGGCAAGTACATCATCGCCCCGGTCATCGACCGTGGTCCGTACATCGCCGGACGGACCTGGGACCTCACCGCGGCCGCCGCCAAGGCGGTCGGGCTCACCTCGGCTGGCGTCGGCACCGTGCGCCACGCGATCATCAGCCGCGGCAGGTAGTCCACCTGACGGAAAGGCGCCTGTCGTCCAACCGAAGTCTGCGGCTCCGGCCTGCCGACGGCCGTTTCTTTGCAGGGGAAAACCGATCCTTCTCGCGTTTTCGTCTGTTTGTACCGTGACCCGCCGCCTTTGCGGCGTTCCCGCCGCGTTAGGACTGACCAGGCGCGGGGTGATTCAAACAAGGAGCTATTGAACAGATGTCAGCAAAGACTTCCCCGACGCTGAGCCGTCGCACCCAGGTCGCTGCCGCCGCAGCCGGCCTCATCGCACTGCTCGCGGGACTTGCGTTCCTCACTGGACCGGGCAACCGCGCCGACGCCGCCCCGGGCGAGGCCGTCTACCTTGGTCAGGCCAATGCGAAGCGGATTCCTCTCTGCCCCGAGCGCTGCCAGGGTCTCGCCATCGTGAGCGGTCTCCAGGCGAAGGCGGGCGGGGTTGCCAACGCGTACCGCGTGCCTTTCGTCGGGAACATCACCCGCTGGCGGATCAAACTCGGTTCCCCGGATGCCAGCCAGCGTCGTTTCTTCGAGAACCGTTTCGGCAAGCAGCCCCAGGCTGCTATCGGAGTCCTGGCCAAGAAGGAGCAGGGCGGCCAGATCGTCTACAAGCTCCGCCGTCGCAGCCAGATCCAGAACCTCAGCCGCTTCTACGGCAAGACCGCGACTTTCAACCTTCCTCAGCCGATGAAGGTCAACAAGGGCGACTACGTTGCCCTGATCGTTCCGACCTGGGCCCCCGCGCTTTCAACGCCGCGCGCCTGCGCTCCGTTGAACACGAGCGGGGACGTCGTCAATCCAGCCGTCTGCAACCAGTTCAACAAGAACAACAGCTGGGTCGCCAGTCGAACCAGGCAGCAATGCTTCAACCCGAATGGCTCGGCGAAGCCGATCAACATGAAGACATCACAGGCCCAGATCAAGGTCGACAGCCTGCTTCCGTACGGGTGCCGCTTCAACGGCGCGCTCACCTACGGTGTGAGGGTCGAAAGCCGCTAATAGCACTTCGAGAGGTACGAAGCAAAAAGGACGGCCCCGTGGGGGCCGTCCTTTTTTTGTGGGAGAGGCCTGAGGGGAGGAAGTGGCCTCTTCCTGGGGCCCATGGGAGAGAGGGGCCCTTGTTTGGGGTTGATCAGGCGGCGTCGGGCAGAACCCTCGGGGTAGCCTGATCTTTCGGGAGGGCCGCAGCTGCGGCCATCACGCTTTGAAACTCACCCATCGCCACGTGGGCGAGGGCCTCGAGGATCTGCTCGTCATCCCAGCCGGCCTCCCTGGCCTCCTCGTGGAGGTAGATCGGCGGGTCGCCCTCGGCTTCGAGTGCGGCCTTGAGATAGGTAAGCAGAGCCTGTTCGCGCGGATCCGAGGAGGCGAAGCTCCTGGCCCTCGACACTTCGTCGAGCCCGAGTCCGGCGTTGCGGGCGGTTTTTGCGTACTGGACGACGCTGTAAGTGTCGCCACGGTGTTCAGCTACGGCCAGGGCGATGCGCTGGCGGGTCGCCTGCGGGAGTTCACCCTGCTGCAGCTCTGCCCGCATCCTTGTGTAAGCGCGAAGTACCGCCGGTGAGCCGGCAAGTACGCCGACCAGCTTGTTCACCTGGCGGCCGCCAACCTGAATGCTCTTCAGGATCGGCGCGCTCTCCTCGGGAGCGGTGAGTTCGTCATGGATATGGAAACGGCTGACTTCAGTTTTTACAGTCACGATGTCACGCTTTCCGGGTGTTTCCTGGTAGTACGGCTCACGACCCCGCTTTAGTTGCAATTTAATGAGCCATTACTTTACTTTTAGCTAGTAACTTACCGCAAGTAAGTTATACCCCCTCCGGCGGCGTCCTGCAAGCCCCTTCGCGTATCGTTTCGGTCTGAAGCACCTCGATCCCGGCTTGCAAGCCATTTCTTTCGCCCCTCAAGGAGTCCGATGGCAGTACAGACCAATACCCCGGAAGACGTCTTCCAAGCAGTTCGGGAAAACGACGTGCGCTTCGTCAGGCTCTGGTTCACCGACGTGCTGGGGAACCTGAAGAGCTTTTCGATCAATTCGAGCGAACTCGAGCGGGCCTTCGATCAGGGAATCGGCTTTGACGGTGCCTCGCTCACCGGCTTCAATTCGGTCGAGGAGTCGGACATGGTTGCCCGCCCGGACGCGAGCACCTTCAGTCTGATCCCCTGGCGGCCCGGCGGAACCGACGCGGTGGCCCGGATGTTCTGCGACATCGAGATTCCCGGCGGCTTCTCCTACGAGGGTGACCCGCGCTGGGTACTGAAGCGGGCACTCGAGCGGGCGGCCGATCTCGGATTCGAGGATTACGTGGTCGCGCCCGAGCTGGAGTTCTTCTATTTCAGGTCGGCACGCCCCGAGAGTGGAATCCCGGAGGTGCTCGACGAGGGCGGCTACTTCGACCTGACGACCCTCGATGCCGGCTCCGACGTTCGCCGCGAAACGGTTCTCGCCCTGGAACAGATGGGGGTCCACATCGCGTCGACCCATCACGAAGCCGGGCCTTCCCAGCACGAACTTGACCTCAAGCCTGCCGGTGCGCTCTCGACAGCCGATGACGTGATGACCGCAAAGATCGTGGTCAAGGAATACGCGGTCCAGCAGGGCTGGCATGCGACCTTCATGCCGAAGCCGCTCGGAAACGCCAACGGCTCTGGCATGCACCTGCACCAGTCCCTGATCAAGGACGGAGAGAACGCATTCTTCAACGATGGCAAGCCCGGGGCGCTATCACCGACCGCCAAGGCGTTCATCGCTGGTCAGCTCCGGCATGCTCGCGAGATCGCTCCGCTCTATGCACAGTGGGTCAACTCCTACAAGCGGCTGGTACCCGGCTTCGAAGCTCCCGTCTACCTCTCCTGGTCGAGGCGCAACCGGTCCTCGCTGATCAGGGTGCCGCAGCAGAACGGGAGCGATCCGGACTCGGCGAACGTCGAGATCCGCTGCCCCGACCCGGCCTGTAACCCGTACCTCTGCCTCGCCGGCATGCTGCAGGCAGGCCTGGAGGGCATCGAGAAGGGTTACGAACTTCCCGAGCCAATGGAGGAGAACCTCTACCACCTGGGACCGGACGATCTGGCCCAGCTGGGAATCGAGCAGCTACCGGCCACCCTGGGCGAGAGCATCGAACTTGCCGCCGACTCCGAGCTGGTGCTTCGCACCCTCGGTGAGCACACCTTCAGACGGTTCATCGAGCTGAAGCGGCAGGAGTGGGACGCCTACCGGGTGCAGGTCACGCCTTTCGAAGTCGAGAGCTTCCTGCCCGTCCTCTAGCTGCGCAGCGTTCGCAGCCGGGCAGCAAGCGCCGTCTTCGAATTGAAGGCGCCAGCCAGGACCCGGTCGGCGAGTGATCCCTTGGGCGGCACCGCGCCCAGCTGCCGGGCCATGTCGAGGCCGTTGAGGATCGCGGTGATGTGCACGATCTTGCCCTCCTCGAGGGTCAGGAGGTCGACGCCCTCGATGTCGACGCTGGCACCGTTCGGCTTGAAGCCCTCGAAGGTGCCGGTGCCGTCGAAGGTGCCGGTAGCTCGCCAATGGACCGAGGCCCGGTCGCCTTCGGCCACGATCTGCTGGGCCTCGAGCCTGAAGTCAGGAAAACATGAGAAAAGGTTCCCGAACCAGTCGCGGTAGTCCTCAGGTGCTCTGAGCTCTTCCATTCCGACGAAGTCTGCCCGGCTGCCGGGTCGCCAGCAATCGATCATCCCGTCGATGTCCTGCCTGGCTACACAGTCGAAGTAGTGGGTGGCGATCTCAGTTGTGGAGGCCATCTAGTTCCCTTTCGAGTTCGGCCGGGTCGGTCACCGGCGCCTTGCAGGTGAAGTTCTCGCAGACGTAGGCGGCAGGAAGGCCGTCCACCGGGCCCCGATCCAGCATCAGGGGCGGTGTGCCGGTTCCCTCTGGTCCGGCCGCGATTACCAGATTGGGGCGGTAGCTCCTCCGTGCGCTTTCGATGAGCGGCTGGGCGTCTGCGGCGTTGGCGCCAGACCCCCATGCCACTGCCAGTTCCGGTGCGCCCGAGTGGTAGAAGGCCAGCGCCTGGAGCAGATGGCCAAACGCGCCAGGCTGCCGCGCGGTGGCCGGGGCGAGAAGCCGGAGCACCTCCTCGGCCTTGCGCCGATAGCCGGACTCACCGGTCAGACTCGCAAGTCTAAGAAGGCCCAGGGCGGCAGAAGAGCTGCCCGCGGGAATCGGGTGGTCGCCGACGTCCTTGCGTCTGGCGATCAGCTCTTCGTGATCATGAGAAGTGGTGAAGAAGCCACCCCGGGCGGGGTCCGCGAACCGGTCGATCATCGTCTCTGCGACGGCCTGTGCCCGGTTGAACACTGCCGGGTCGAAGTCCGCTTGGTAAAGGTCGATCAGGGCTTCGAGAAGGAACGCGTGGTCTTCCAGATAGGCGTTCAGGCGCGCCTCTCCGTGTCGCCAGCTGCGAAGCAGGTTGCCCTGGGGGCTTCGCATCCCGTTCCAGATGAAGTCGGCGCAGCGATGGGCGGCCTCGAGGTAGTCCGGTCTGTTCAGCACGGCCCCGGCTTCCGCCAGGGCGGAGATCATCAAGGAGTTCCAGGAACTGATCACCTTGTTGTCAAGGTCCGGCCGGACCCTCGAGGACCGCGCGGCCAGAAGCCTGTCAGCCAGCGCCTCCAGCTCGAGGTCGGTTTCGTCCGGGACCCTCCCGGCCGGAAGGTGAAGCACGCTTCGGCCTTCGAGGTGGCCTTCCGGAGTCACCCCGAAAGCCTCGATCGCCATGGGCGCAGATTCTCCGAGGGCCGCCTCGATCTCATCCGGGGTCCAGGTGTAAAAGAGGCCCTCGACGCCCTCCGAATCAGCATCCAGGGAGGCGTAGAAGCCCCCGGAAGGATCGAGCATCTCCGACAGCGCCCAGTCGAGCGTCTTCTGAGCGACCAGCCGGTGCCTTTCGTGTCCGGTCACCTGCCAGGCCCGGAGGTAGGTCCGGGCCAGCAGTGCGTTGTCGTAAAGCATCTTTTCGAAATGGGGAACCAGCCATCGGTCGTCGACCGAGTAGCGCGCGAATCCACCGGCGAGCTGATCGTTGATGCCACCGGCCGCCATGCGGTCGAGTGTGAGCTCGGCAGCTTCAACCTGTCCGTTGCCGAGCATGAAGTCGAGAGCCGAGGCCGGAGGAAACTTCGGCGCCGGACCAAAGCCGCCCAGGTCCATGTCCGTCTGCTCGGCAAGGTTCGCCGCCCGTTTGGCCGGAAGATCCGGGTCGAGATCACCGGTCGGGGCACCAATCAGTGAGACAGCGCCGAGCCGGGCCTTCACGTCACCCGCCTGGGCGAGGATCTCGGCCCTTTTCTCGTCCCAGGCCTGGATCACGGCTTCCATCACCATCATGAAGCTGGGCATGCCCCTCGAAGTGTCAGGCGGAAAGTAGGTGCCCCCGTGGAACGGCACACCATCCGGGTCCAGGAAGGCCGTGAGTGGCCAGCCACCGTGGCCGGTGATCGACTGGACCGCCTCCATGTAGATCGCGTCTATGTCCGGCCGCTCTTCGCGGTCCACCTTGACCGGGACGAAGTGCTCGTTCATGTATGCGGCGGTCACCTCGTCCTCGAACGACTCCCGCTCCATCACGTGGCACCAGTGGCAGGCGGCATAACCGACAGAAAGCAGGATCGGAACCTCACGGGACTGCGCCTCGGCGAGGGCTTCCGGAGCCCAGGGCCACCAGTCCACGGGGTTGTCCTTGTGCTGGAGGAGGTACGGACTGGTTTCGTTGGCGAGTCGGTTGCTCATTTACACATGATGCGGGATCAAGCACGCCGGCGCTCCAAGTGGAAGGATTACGGCAATGGGAGTCGAGGCATCGATCTTCAGCGAGTTCTGGCGCGACCAGATCGAGAGCAACGGACAGGAGGCAATCTTCCTGGTGCTGGTCGGGTTCCTGCTCTCCTTTGGCTTTATCCGCATGAGTACCCGGCTGATGAGGAGCCCCAAGGTTCCGTGGTGGCCCGGCAGCATCGTCAGTGAAGGCGGCCTTCACGTTCATCACCACGTCTTTGGAATCGTCCTGATGATGGCCGCCGGTGCGGTTGGATTCGCGGTCAACGGTGACGGCACGGTGTTCAACCTCTGCGGTCTCGCTTTCGGGGTCGGCATCGGTCTCACCATCGACGAGTTCGCGCTCTGGCTCCACCTCGAGGACGTCTACTGGTCAGAGGAAGGAAGACGGTCGATCGATGCGACGGTTCTCACCGCCATCGTTCTGGCTCTGCTCATGTTCGGGGTCAGGCCCTTCGAGATCGGTTCCGAGGATCTCGCCACTCTGATCGCCAGCCTCCTTATCGCCTTCACGATCCTGCTCACGGTCGGGATCTGCTTCCTCAAGGAACGGGTTCTTCACGGCTTCATCGGCTTCTTCTTCTGGCCGCTGGCCATCTACGGAGCCTGCCGCCTCGGCAAGCCCACCTCGGCCTGGGCGAAGCGTCGCTACGGAACGAAGAACCCGTCCAAGCAGCGCCGGGCCGAGAAGAGGTTCAGGCCCGACCGCAGGACCCAGCGTTTCAAGGAGCGGGTACGCGACCTGATCGGGGGCGAAATCACCCTCTCCGAGGCAATGTCCCCGGACTCCCAGGATCCTCCCGACTCGGACTCTGACAAGCCGGCTTAGGTCTCCCCGGTTTCCTGATCCGTCGCGGCTGCGGAATCCCGGAGTTCGGCACGGCGGATCTTTCCGGAGGCGGTCTTGGGCAGCTCGTCGGTGAACTCGATAAGGCGGGGGTACTTGTAGGGCGCCGTCTCCCGGCGGCAATGCTCCTGGAGATCTTCCACCAGGGCATCGTCCCCGTTGCCTTCCCTGAGCACGACGACCGCCTTCACCACAGAGCCCCTTTCTTCGTCGGGTGCGGCCACGGCAGCTGCCTCGGCCACCGCCGGATGGCTGAGCAGCGCGGACTCGACCTCGACGGGCCCGATCCGGTAGCCGGCCGAAGAAATCACATCGTCGTTTCTGCCTTCGTGGAACAGGTATCCCTCCTCGTCGGCTCTGACCAGATCACCGGTCGCCCACCACTCGCCTTCGAACCGGCTGCCGTCGATGTAGCTGCTGAAGAAGGTGGGGGAGGTGGCTGCCTTCACCTGAAGCTCCCCGTCTTCGATTCGGGTTTCGATCCCCGGCAGGGGACGGCCCATTGAACCCTCCCGGCCGGCCACCTGCTCACCCGGTCGCATCCCGGTCACCGCACCGGTTTCAGTCTGGCCGTAACCGTCGGCGATCTCTATTCCGGTTGCCTCGCGGAAGGCGCCGATGACCTCAGGGTTGAGGGCCTCGCCGGCAGAAACCATCCTTCTGAGCGACGGGGCAGGGGAAAGCTCCGTTCGCCTGGCCAGGATCCGGTACTCGGTTGGGGCCTGGCAAAGCACGTTGACCTGCTGCTGCCGGACGATGTCCATTCTGGTCTCAGGGTCGAAGCGCCCCTCGACCAGCAGTGCCTTCGCGCCCCGCATCCACGGCGCGATGAACGAGTTGCGGGAAGACTTGGACCAGCCCGGGGCGGCGGTACACCAGCAGAGATCATCAGGCTCCGCCCCGAACCAGTGCTGGGCCTGAAGTGCCTGGCCGAACAGGTAACTCTGGGAGTGGATGACCCCCTTCGGCTCGGCAGTGGTTCCCGAGGTGAAGACAATCAGGGCCGGATCGTCGGGTGCCAGGTCAGCGACCTTCGCAGGAGTGGCCTGAGCCAGGTCCTCGTCGAAGATCCGATCGAGGTCATCGAGGTCGAAGGCCGGGACTCCATCGGGGAGGCTGGCCAGGTAATCGGCCTCCCCGATTGCCAGGGATGGATTGGTCACGCTGACCCGGTAGGCGAGGTCATGCTCGCTGAGTTGAGGGTTGAGGGGTAGAGCCACGGCGCCCATGCGGAAGCAGGCAAGCATCGCCACGACCCACTCGATCCGGCTACCCACGAGGATCATCACAACGTCACCGCGGCGGACGCCCCGGTCGAGCATGGCTCCGGAAAGGCCCAGTGAACGGGCGAAGAGGTGGGAAAAGCAGTGAACCTCGCGGTTGCCTTCGCCGTCGATCGTGATCACGGCTTCCTGCGAGAAGGGGAACTTCTGGATTACGTCATCGATGAAGTTCAAGGCCAGCCGAGTCTAGCCAGCGATACAACCCGAAAGCGCGGGTGGAACCGGTTGGGGCAGTGCCCCGACGACGTTTCGGGCCGAGGAGGGGTGCTGCCCCAACCGGTTCCCAAACCAGCGCTAGTCCTCGTACTTCTTGATGATTCTCAGGCTGCCCTCCGGCGCCGCCTCGGTGCAGAGGTAGCAGAGGACACATTCGTCGAGCTGGCCGGCAACGATCTCGGTGCCGTTCTCGGTCGCCTTGAAGATGCCCACTGTGCAGACCTCCTCGAGTTTCTTCGCCAGCTCGGGGTCCGACGCGGCGGGCTCGTCGAGCTCGAT
>JAGQUT010000019.1:0-37986 GCA_020438355.1 Solirubrobacterales bacterium
TGCTCAGGACCGAAGCCAACAAGAGCGTGGTCTTCAAAGGCCTGGGCCACTACCGCGGCGGAGTCGAGCTGATCATTCGTGGCGGCAGCTTCTACGTGATCAACAACGTGCCGTTGAACTACTACTGCCGCGGCGTCCTCAGCAAGGAACTGATCCCATCGTGGCCCATTGAAACCCTCAAGGCATTCGCCCTGGCTGCGAGATCGATCGGTCTCTCGGCGAAGGGAACCCATGACGGTTTCGACGTCTACCCGGATACCCGAAGCCAGGTCTATGGACCGATTTCTTCCGAGTACTCCCGGACCAACCGGGCCTGCGCGAAGACCGCGAGCCAGGCGCTCTTTTTCAGGGGCGAGGTCGCGATGGCCCTCTTCTCTGCCAGCTCGGGTGGCCACACGGAAAGCGTCGAGAACGTCTGGTTCGGTGAACCGATCCCTTACCTTCGGGGAGTCCCCGATCCCTGGGACGAGGTTTCGCCTTACCACCGCTGGACTTACAGTTACTCACCCGCCCGCATGAACTCGCTGCTCGGCAGCTATGTGGCGGGGCGCCTCAAGAAGGTCCAGATCACGCGCTACGGCGTCTCGAAACGGGTCATCTGGGCCCGCCTGTACGGCACCCGGGGCAAGACAAGAATCCGTGGCGATTCGCTGCAGTACGCGCTCGGTCTGCCAGACCGCTTCATCCTCTCGATCACCAGGCGCTGAACCCGGTCCGGGTTTCGGCGATCAGAAGTCGTAAGGGGCGTCCGGATCCTCATCGAGCTTTTCGATGAGGGAGCCGGCGACTGTCCCGAGTGCCGTACCGAGAACGGCTCCGGCGACGATGTCACTGGGGTAGTGCATTCCCAGGTATGGCCTCGTCACCGCCATCAGAGAGGCGGCTCCGAACAGGGCCAGCTTGAGCTCCGGAGCCAGTCGACTCATCGCCGTGGCGGCGGCGAACGAAGCGGTCGCGTGGGCCGAGGGGAAGGACAGTGAGGATGGGGCGCCACCGATCGGGGGCAGTCCGTCCAGCTGCGGACGCGGGCGCTTCACGACGAGCTTGATCAGGAAGTTGAATCCGATCGCGAAGGGGCCGATCATCGAGGCGGCCAGCCACTGCTTCCGCCGCTTGGTGTCGAAAACCGCTCCTGCCAGCCCCAGTCCAAACCAGAGATAGGCATTCTCGCCTGATTTCGAGATCAGGTGGGCGGTCTTCTCGACCGGGGGAGCATGTCCCCGGGTGCGCATGAAGCGCAGCACTTTCCTGTCCAGCTCGATCACAGTCCGGGCAGGATATGGGGCCGTTCGGCATGATCGCGGCGTGGATCGTCCCGCACCCGTCACAGAAGAGGAGTTCAAACGCGAGTTCCGGCGTGCCGGTCTGCCGCTGCTCGCCGAGGGTTATTCGGCCTCGGAGGACATCTTCAACCGGGCGGCACCACTGCTGGGGGTTGTGCTCGTGCTCGAAGTGCTGGGGCCCCTGAATTCAAAGTTCTCGACACTGGGCAACCTGGCCGCGGTCGCCGCAGCGGTTCTCCTAATGGTGGTCGCTCTCGGAGTGATCAACCGGATGAGGGGCCGCCCGTTCTTCTCCCTGCCACGCAAGGTGGGCCGGCCGGAACTTGCTGCCTTCGTGATCGTCCCCGCCCTGCTGCCGGGTTTGATCTCCGATCACTGGGGGATTGCCGCGCTCACGGCGCTCGGGAATCTCCTGCTCCTTCTGCTCATTCTCGCGGTGGTCGGTTTCGGCGTCATCTCGATCATCAGGTGGGCAATGAGCCGGCTGCTCGGCGAGCTCTCCCGTTCGCTCGGGCTGCTGGTCAAGGCGGTGCCTCTGCTGATGATCTTCTCCCTGATCCTCTTTCTCACCCCGGAACTCTGGGAGGTCTTCAGCCACCTGCCGGATGCCTCGCTCTTTCTGCTGATCGGTCTGTTCATCCTGCTTGGTTCGGCCTTTCTGATCGCCAGGATCCCCCGCGAGGTCGAAGACCTGGAGAAGGGCGCAGGTGCCGGTGGTCCCCCGCTTGACCGGCGTCAGAGAGTCAATGTTGGCCTTGTTCTCTTCATCAGCCAGTCACTTCAGGTTCTGCTGGTGGCCTTCGCGGTTGCGATCTTCTTCGTGATCTTTGGGCTGCTCACGATCGATGGGGCCACCGTGGCACGCTGGACCAGTGAACCGGCGTCGGTGCTGCTCGAGTTCCGGCTGGCGGATCGCGAAGCCCAGCTGACCAGCGAACTGCTTCGCGTGGCCGCGGCCATGGCTTCATTCACCGGGCTCTACTTCGCGATCTCGATGCTGACCGACGATCTCTACAGGAAAGAATTCCTGACTCAGATCACTGACGAGATGAAGGAAACCTTCATCCGTCGCACCGAGTATCTGAAGCTGCTTGGTAAGTGCTGAACGGCGCGGCTAGAACCCGACGGTCTTGGCGCCGGAGGAGATCCGCACGAAGATGACCTTGCCGAGATCGATCAGGAGGACACCCTCCTCGGTCTCGATCTCATGGGGGCTGTCGCCGGAGCCGATCGCCTTCCGCAACGACTTCACCTGGTCGCCGGTCAGCCGGGCGGGGATAACCTGGCCGCCGTCGAAGCCGATCTCGACGCTGGTCTTCTCGCTGGCCATCAGTGACCCTCGGCGGGCTGGACGATCTCGGTCAGGACTGAACCGGTCGCGGCAGGGTGAAGGAATGCGACGCGGCTCTGTCGGATTCCCGTCCGGGCTTCCTCGTCGATCAGCTTCATGCCCTGTTCCTTCAGGTTCGCGAGGGTCGCGTCGATGTCCTCTACCGCGTAGGCCACGTGGTGAAGTCCCGGACCCTTCTTGGCGATGAACTTGCCGACCGGTGTGTCGGGACCGAGCGGACTCAGCAGTTCGACGTGGCCGTCGCCGACGTCGAGCAGCACTGCCTCGACTCCCTGTGATTCGACGGTTTCGCGGTGAACGAGTTCCATCTCGAAATTGCGCTCATAAAGCTTGATGGCGGCGTCGAGATCCTCGACGGCAACACCGATGTGGTCTATGCGAGTGAACATGGGCCGCTAACCCTAGCTATGTGCGGGCGTCAGGCGGTGCCCAGCATGCGGGGCGGGATCCACGTGTAGAGATTTTCCATCAGCTCCACGTCCTCCACCGTGATCCGCTCGTCGGCTCCGTGGACGAGCGGTTTCGTCTCCGCAAGGCTCATCCGCTGGGGGGCGAAGCCGAAGACGGTGGCGCCGAACGCCTTGCGGAACCAGTGCGAGTCCGAGAAGCCGGGCATGACCTGGGGCAGGACCTCGGCCCCCGGCTCGACCATCTCCACCCACTCCTCGATCGCTTCCGCCAGGGGCCCACCGTAATCCGAGCGGTTGCCAACGACCGGGTCGTTGAACTCGATACGCCAGTCTCCTTCTCCGAGAACGGCATTGATTCGCTCGAGCGCTTCATCCCCGGTCATTCCCGGCGGGGTGCGACAGTCGATGACCAGTTCCGCCCGGGACGGAATCACGTTTTCGCGGCTCGAGGCCTTCGCCATGGTGGGCGCAAGGGTGACCCCGAGCATCGGGTCGGCCAGCAGCTTCGCGACCAGCGGGTCGACGTTCTCGATCTCCCTCAGCGCAGCGACCGGATCGTCATGGCGGTGGCCGAGCAACCGTTCGAGGAACAGGTCCGTGTCAGCGGTTGACTCCGGGTCAGGCTGGCGGTGGGCGTTGGCGAGGGCGGGAGCGAGCTTGAGAAGCGCGTTGTCGCCGACCCTGGGAATCGAACCGTGGCCAGCCTCGCCCTCGGCGATCAGCGTGAACCGGAAGGTTCCTTTTTCGCCGACCGAAAGGGTGAAGAGGTGACGGCCCTGGAAGTCCAGCATCTCGCCCGCGCCTTCATTCAGAACCCAGTCGCAGCGAACCGCGTCGGGGCACTCTTCGCAAAGCCACCTCGCGCCGAAATGCGCGCCGGTCTCCTCGTCAGCAGCGACAACGAGAATCAGGTCTCCCCTTGCCGGCCGCCAGCCGGACTCCGCAAGGTTCACGCATGCCGCGACCTCGGCCGCAACCTGGTCCTTCATGTCGAGGGCCCCGCGACCCCAGATGTAGCCATCAACCAGGTCTCCGGACCAGGGGTCGCGAGACCACTCTTCGGGATCCGCCGGGACCGTGTCCACGTGACTGATGAGGGCGAGGTTCGGGCCGGGCTCGGCGCCCTTCAGACGGGCGACCAGATTCGGTCTTTCCGGCACCTTCGAAAGGAACCGACAATCCCAGCCGGCCGGTTCGAGCAGGCCCCGCAGAAACTCGAGCGCCGGGCCCTCGTTGCCCGGAGGATTCACGGTGTTGAACCGGATCAGCTGCTGAAGGATCTCGGGCGAGTTCATCGCGGCAAGTATCCCAACCTGTCCCGCTGGGCCCTGATCCCGGGTTCGCCCGGGTAGGCTCCCGCTCTCATGAGAAGCCCGGGGAAGATTCTGGTGACAGGCGGGGCCGGATTCGTTGGTTCGAGTCTGGCCGTCTCGCTCGCCGAATCCCATCCCGGGAGCCACGTGATCGCGCTGGACAACCTTTACCGGCGCGGATCCGAACTGAACCTGGACCGGTTGTCGGAAGCCGGGGTCGAGTTCGTCAGGGGAGACGTGAGGGAACCCGGTGACCTCGCCCGGTTCGACGACATCGACGCTCTGATCGAGTGCTCGGCCGAACCGTCGGTGATGTCGGGTGTTGACGGCGACACGTCCTACATCTACGAGACGAACCTGACCGGCGCCTACAACTGCCTCGAGCTAGCCCGTCGAAGCGGTTGTCAGTTCATCTTCCTCTCGACCAGCCGCGTGTACCCGATGCGGGGACTCCGTGAGGCCGAGCTCATCGAAGGCGAGACCCGTTTCGAGCTCGCGCCAGATCAGTCAGCTCCCGGTTGGACCCCGTCAGGGGTGGCCGAGGACATGCCGCTGGATGGCGCTCGCACCTTCTATGGCACCACCAAACTCTCGGCCGAATTCCTGACGGCCGAGTTCAGCTCTCACTTCGGGGTTCCTGCGGTGATCAACCGCTGCGGTGTTGTCGCGGGGCCCTGGCAGATGGGAAAGGTTGATCAGGGGGTCTTCACTCACTGGATGCTGGCCCACGAGTACGGGAAGCCCCTTTCCTACATCGGGTACGGCGGAACCGGCAAACAGGTTCGGGACCTGCTCCACGTCGACGACCTGGTTGAGCTGATCGAGATCCAGCTGGCCGAGCCGGAGCATTGGGCCGGGGGCACCTTCAACGTGGGCGGAGGAAGGGAGGTCAGCCTCTCCCTCCGGGAAGCGACGGGCATCTGCGCAAGGCTTAGCGGGCACGAGCTCGATATCGGATCGATTCCGGAGGATCGCGAAGGGGACGTGCCGCTCTACCTTTCGGATTGTTCGAGGCTTTACGCCCACACCGACTGGCGACCGAAGCGCGACGCGGAATGTGTTCTCGCGGACATCCACAGCTGGCTGGAAACCGACCGGGAGCGCTTCGGGAAGGTGCTCGGGTGAAGCTCTCGGTCGTCATCCCGGCGCGCGACGAGGCGGGTTCGATCATGGAAACGGTGAACGGCGCGGTCGCGGTTCTCGAGCGGGAGTCGATCGATTACGAGGTGCTGGTGATCGACGACGGCAGCAAAGACCAGACGAGAACACTGGTCGAGGAAGCCGGCAAGACCAACTCCCGGATCCGTTGCCGGCCTTCGCCTTACTCGGGCGGTTTCGGACTGGCGGTCAGGGCCGGACTGGAGGAATTCGAAGGCGACGGAGTGGTGGTCATGATGGCCGACTGCTCCGACGATCCGGAAGACCTCGTGATGTACCACCACATCCTGGACGAGGGTTGGGACTGCGCCTTCGGCTCACGCTTCATGCCCGGGGCGGTGGTGACCAACTACCCGCGGATCAAGCTGGTCGTCAATCGGATGGCGAATGCCTTCGTGAACGTGATCTTCCGGCTCGGCTACAACGACACGACAAACGCCTTCAAGGCCTATCGCCGCGAGGTGATCGAGACGATCGGCCCGCTGCTCTCCAAGCACTTCAACCTGACTGTAGAAATGCCGTTGAAGGCTGTCACCCGGGGCCACAGCTTCAAGGTCGTCCCCACGTCGTGGACGAATCGAACAAGCGGCGAGGCGAAGCTGGCGATGAGAGAGATGGGCAGCCGGTACCTGTTCATCGTCCTCTACACCTGGCTCGAGTACCACCTCAGCCGGGGTGACTACCGCAAGGCCGAAAGGCGGAGTTGAATTCTCTCGAGGCTCGCCTCAGGGACTGGCTGGACCGGGTTTCCAGGCTGAACCCGCCGAGTTGGACGATCGGAATTCTGATCGCCCTGCTTGGCTGGAAAGTGGGGTTCGCCGTACCGTCCTCCGGGCTTGACGCAAGCTGGTGGAGCGGCCTCTACATGGGGGCGGACACAGGCCTTCACTACGGCACCGAAATCGTCTTCACCTACGGTCCGCTCGGGGTGCTCCGTTTGCCCTGGCTTTTCTACGACGGATGGCTCAGTTTCCTCCCCTACGCATACGGAAGCCTTCTCTTCGTCGGGTTCTGCACCGTTCTGGTTGCGACGCTGAGGCGCCGGGTCGGACTGGTGGCGGCAGCCTTGATCGCGCTGCTCGTTGTGGTCCAGCTGGGCTGGATCGAGACATCGGTTGCCCTGGCGGTGATCACTGCGTACCTGATGATCGACCGGAGACCGTCGGAGCGAGGGATGTTCCTGCTGGCTGCGGCCGCCGGGATATTCGCCGGGCCCGAACTGCTGGTCAAGCTTTCATCAGGACCAGTGATTGCTCTCGTGCTGCTGCTCGGCCTGATCGGCGCCCGGGCCGGGGCGCGGGTACTCGGCACCTATCTGGCCACCCTCTTCTTTTCGACCCTCGGACTCTGGTTGATTTCCGGCCAGGCGATCTCGAACTTGCCGGACTTCCTCTCGAACTCGATCCAGATCGTCAGCGGCTACCAGGAGGCAATGAGTCTTTACGGTGAGTCGGGCTGGTATGCCCCGATCATCGTCGTCAGCGCCCTGGTCGCTTTCGGTTGGTCCGCCTGGGGGCGTTACCCGGACCAGCGGTCCCGCTGGGCAGCAGGATTGATAGCTGCACTCGTTCTCTTCGCGTTCTACAAGCAGGCGGTCGTGAGAATCGACCGTGCGCACATAGCCACCTACTTCGCGCTCGCGGCCCTGCTCTGGCTTTCGATACCGCCCAGACGAGGGCTTGTACCGGTCTCGCTTGCCGGACTGGCTGTACTTGCAGCCCTCGGGATGTACTCGAGCGGCAGCACTCCCTCGCCGGGACTCAACGTGATCGACAACCTGAAGCATTTCGGCGACGAGACCAGAACCGCAGTCAGTACCGCCCGGCAGAAGGAGTTGATCGCGTCCTACCGCGCGAGCATCCAGCAGGGTTACGGACTCTCGGAGGAGCTTCAGGAGCAACTTCGGGGACGCTCCGTGAGCATCACCCCCTGGGAAACGACGATCGCCTGGGCGTTCGACATGGACTGGTCGCCGGCGCCGGTCTTCCAGAACTACAGCGCATACACGTCCAGCCTCGACCAGTTGAACGCCGAAAGGGTTGAGTCCGATTCCGGGCCGGAGAGAGTTCTGAGACACATTGGTCCCGACCTGACCAGTCCCGGTGTCGGAATCGACGGGCGCCTGCATGCCTGGGACCCCCCCGCCCAGGCGGTTGCGACGCTCTGCCACTTCCGGCCGACCGGTGAAGCCGGGGTCTGGCAGGTGCTCGCCAGAATCCCGGACCGTTGCGGACTCCAACGGCCGGCAGGTGAAGTGAAAGCATCATTCGATGAGTCGGTCGTGGTTCCCCGGCCCGGTCCCCGCGAGGTGATCCTGGTCAGGATCGACGGAACCGAACCGAGCGGGCTGGAGAAAATCGAGTCTTTCTTCTACCGGCCCCCCGAACGACGAGCCACGCTCGACTCAGGCACCTACAGGCTGGTCCCGGCCACCGCCGGGGACGGACTGATGCTGCGGTCCGGCCGGGCGGTAAAGGAGGGTGGCGGCTGGTTCTCGCAGATCCCGCAGTCTTCGACCATTGCTGTAACGGGCGGCTCCGGAAATCTCACTTACAGCTTCTCCCGAATGAGGGTGAACGGGAGCCGTCCCCAAAGGTGAGACTCATTGCGGTTGTTAGTTTGACTGCCATGCATTTCTCCCATTCAGGAATTTCGCGCTCATGAAGACCGCGGTGGTAACCGGATCAGGGGGCCTGATCGGCTCCCAGTCGGTGATCAAGCTGGTCGAGGCTGGCTGGCATGTCGTCGGAATCGAAAACGACATGCGGGCCCGATTCTTCGGTGAGGAGGCCTCGACCAGGCCGGTGAGCGACCAGCTGGCTTCGACCCTCGACGAGTTCGAACCGGTCGAACTCGACATTCGGGATGCGGATGGGCTCAACCGGGTGTTTTCCGGTTCGAAGGTCGAGTTGGTCGTCCACACCGCGGCCCAGCCATCGCATGACTGGGCCGCCAGGGACCCGCAGACCGACTTCGGGGTCAACGCCCTCGGAACCCTGAACCTCCTTGAGGCCGCAAGGGCACATGCGCCCGACGCCCCTTTCATCTTCTGTTCGACCAACAAGGTTTACGGCGACACCCCGAACCGTCTCCCGCTGGTCGAGACCGAAACGAGGCTTGAGCTTCCCGAAGACCACGAGTACTTCGACGGCATCGACACCGGGATGTCGATCGATCACTCCACTCATTCGCTCTTCGGGGTCTCGAAGGCCAGCGCCGACCTCCTCGTCCAAGAATACGGGCGTTACTTCGACATGCCGACCGTCTGCTTCCGGGGCGGCTGCCTGACCGGACCCCAGCACGCGGGGGCGGAGCTTCACGGCTTCCTCGCCTACCTGATGAAGTGCGTGGTCACTGGACGGCCCTACACCGTGTTCGGTTATGGCGGCAAGCAGGTCCGCGACAACATCCACTGTGACGACCTCGTTTCGGCCTTCCTGCATTTCGCCGATGCCCCAAGGACCGCGGCGGTCTACAACATCGGTGGCGGGAGAGGCAGCAACTGCTCAATGCTCGAGGCGATCGCCGAGTCGGAACAGATCGCCGGTCGCGAGCTTGACTGGACTCTGAGTGACGAGAACCGGATCGGCGATCACCGCTGGTGGATCTCGGATCTGGCCGCTTTCGAGCGTGACTACCCGGCCTGGGAGCGCAAGTTCGGGATCACCGAGATCCTCGAGCAGATCCACGCCCACGCGGTCGAATCCGCAGCCTGAACCTCATCCACAGACGCGGATGGTCCCGCGTCCACCGAGAGTGACCTGCCAGGGCAGGCTGCTGCCGTCCAGCGGCAGGGTGAGCCAGGCGCGGGACCGGGGGTAGATCGATCCGATCGGGATTCCCGGCGGGTCACCGAACCTCGAGACGCTCACCGCGAGCACCGCATTTTCGCGGTTGACGATCCTCACCGGGTCAACCGACGGGTTCACCGGGACCGGTGTTTCCGGCCCGACCAGCATCTGGGTGCACTCACCAGCCGGCTGCCCGGGGCGGACCCCCGAGAGGAAGAGACCTTCTACGTCGATCAGGGTCTGGTCGGCCAGCCCGCGGTAGGGCGCATCCAGCTCCGAGATTTCATCGGCCGAGTAACCGGGTGAGCCACTCGAGGCCACTTCGTCAAGGAACCGTTCGATCGGGACGGTGACCGAGGAAAGCTGGAGCTCGAAATCGTCCCGGGCTGCCTCGCCGGCGATCGCTATCGCACCGACCGTCACCTGGTTGCTTATGGCGCTCGGCTTCCATCGCGAGTCCGCCTGCTCCTGCATCAGGTCGACTCCGGAAATGGAAGTCACCGCGACCACCACCGTGGCGATCACCAGGGCATACCTGGGTATCTGCAACCCACGCAGAAGCTCCCCGCAGACGAGCAGGATGAAGATCACCGCAGGAAGCTGGTAGCGGCTCGACGTGGGCGGGCGCAGTTCGTTTTGTCCGAGGGCCGCAAGGCAGAAGAAGCCCAGGCAGATCGCGCCGGTTACGAGAACTCCTTTCGGGATCCGTCCCATCCGGATCAGGCGCCAGGCGGCGAGGCCAACAAGAACGAAAAGCGCGATCCGGCCCCAGATCAGGTTCGGCTGGTCGGGTTCGCTGCCGTCACCGGTGGCCAGGCCGAGCATGGAGGTCATCGCTGCCGAGGCCGCGTCGAATACGTACTTTGGGAGGTCGGGCAGGTTGGAGACACTGACCGCGCTCTCGGCGTCATGACCCCAGCCCAGCCACCACAGGCCATAGAAGGCGAACGGGGCAAGAGGCACGAACCAGCGCCTTCGCCGATCGCGGTCGTTGGCAAGCCACTCGACCGCCGCTCCGATCGCGAACGGAATGCCCAGCGAGGAGAAAGTGATCGAGAAGACCAGGAGGCCGGCAGCGAACACGTCCCCCCGCCGGTCATCACGGTCCAGCGCGATCAGCGCTCCGATCCCTGCCGCCAGAGAACCGAAGTAGCCGATCTGAAAGGCCCAGAGAAGATCCTCGAAGGCGGCACCGAGGAAGAGCACGACGGCGGCACCGATCACGGCACCCCAGTCCCCGACCCGGACGCGAAGCCAGAGGAAGAGCAGCAGGACGCAGGCAAGGAAGGTGGTGAAGGCAGCGAACTGCATCGGCCTTGGCGAGTCCATCCCGAAGACGGCCTGCAGCACCTTGAACACCAATGCCGGCGTGATGATTATGTGCTCGTTGAACGGCTCGAGGAACACCTCGGGGCCCCAGCCGGGCCGGAGCAGGATCAGGTCCCACTCGTCAGATATGAAGGTGAAGCCCGTGGTGAGTGAGAACAGCAGGACCGAGGAGCCAACCATCAAGGCCCCCAGCAGCACCCACGGCAGCAAGCTTTTCCTGCTGTCGCCATCCATTGAGAGCCAACCTACCGCGCCCGTTCAGACCAAACAGGGTGCCTCGAGATTTCGACCGGGGTCAAGGCGGGAATAATGTCAGGGATGTCTGACCAGCTTTTCGATTCCGGCGAAGTCGAACCGGCAGCCTCCGGTCTGCCGGTGGTCGGTCCCGACGCGCCGCTTGCTGCCCGCATGCGTCCGACCTCGATCGGGGAGGTCGTCGGGCAGGATCACATCCTCGCCCCGGGTACCTCGCTGCGTGGATCGGTCGACGCCGGTCGCCCTCACAGCGCGATCCTCTATGGCCCTCCGGGTTCGGGAAAGACGACGCTGGCGAGGATCATCGCCGCAACCTCTGACGGTGCCTTTGAAGAAGAGTCCGCGGTGAACGCCGGCAGGGCGGAGATAAGGGCCGTGATCGCTCGGGCAGAAGACAGGCAGCGGCACGGCCGGCGAACGGTCCTCTTCCTCGACGAGATCCATCGCTTCAACAAGGCCCAGCAGGATGCCTTGCTGCCGGCGGTCGAGAGTGGTGTCCTGACCTTGATCGGGGCGACCACGGAGAACCCCTACTTCGAGGTCAACTCCGCCCTGATCTCCCGCAGCCAGATCTACGAACTCCAGCCGCTGGGACCAGAAGAGATACGGACTCTTCTCGAGCGGGCGCTGCACGACGGGAAGCGAGGGGTTGCCGGTCAGGTCGAAGTTGATCCCGAGGCGCTCAACCTGCTCGCGGAGCGGGTCTCGGGTGACGCCAGGGCAGCGCTTTCCGCGCTCGAGCGACTTGCCGCGGCAGGCGGTCAAGCCGGCGTTCCCGAAGTTGAGGACGCGCTCCAGGCTCAGGCGATCGCCTACGACAAGGGCGGTGACCATCACTACGACTACATATCCGCCTGGATCAAGGCAACCCGCGGCTCGGACCCGGATGCCTCGCTCTACTACCTGGCAGTGATGCTCGAAGGCGGAGAAGACCCCCGCTTCATTGCACGACGCATGGTCATCCTCGCCTCTGAAGATGTGGGTAACGCCGACCCCCAGGCGCTTGTGGTGGCGACCGCGGCCGCCGCGGCGGTCGACCGGGTCGGCCTGCCTGAGGCGGCCCTGAATCTCGCGCAGGCGGCGACTTACCTGGCCCTTGCACCAAAGTCGAACGCTTCCTACAAGGCGATCAACGCTGCCCGCGAAGAGGTCAGGCGAAATGGACCGAAGCTGCCGCCGGACCACCTCCGGGACAGTCACTACCCGGGCGCGAAAGAACTCGGAAGGGGCGAGGGCTACATCTACCCGCACGACATCGACGGAGGTGTCTCGGACCAGTCACTGATGCCGGAAGGCCTGGAGGAAGCGCGCTTCTACGAGCCGACCCGCTATGGCTTCGAATCGGAACTGGCCAGGCGCAGGGAAGCCGCCGCGAAGATCAGGCGCAGAGCCGAAAACGCTTAGGCAACCTTAAGGTCAAACTCGGAACTTCCTGAGCTTTGGAGGGTTTCATATGGCAGACCCAACTTGAGCAAGACGCCAGGTGGGGTGCTGTGTCGGCCGGAGACTCGGACTGGGGGTCTCCGGCCGAGTTGTTTCTGCATGGCCACGGGTGCGCCGCGCTGCCCGTTGCGGCCCGGCCGTTCCGGCGTACAATTCCGTCCATGGCTACCGAAACCGCGCAGGCAGACACGCCCTCGACCTCGTCCTCAACTCCTCCGCTGGAGTCGTTCAACCCCGCCACCGGCGAGGTGATCGGCGCAGTCGAGACCATCACCCCGGAACAGGTGCAGGGTGTCGTCGACGAGGTGGCCCTGATCCAGCCTGCCTGGGCTGAACTCTCGCGCTCGGACCGCGCTACCTACCTCAAGCGTGCGGCAACGGTGCTGCATGACCGCCTCGACGAGATCGCATCGCTGCTTTCCCGGGAGCAGGGCAAGCCGATCTCCGAGTGCTACACGATGGAGCTGATCCCCTCAATCGACGCGATGCGCTGGTGTGCCAAGGAAGGCCCGGGCATCCTCAAGGACGAGAAGATCTCCTACCCCCAGCCTTTCTTCAAGACCAAGCGGTCAAAGTTCCGCTACCAGCCGATCGGCGTGGTCGGGGTGATCGCCCCCTGGAACTACCCCTGGACGATCCCCATGCAGGAGATCGCGATCGCGCTGATGTGCGGCAACGGTGTCGTGCTCAAGCCGGCCAGCCTCACACCGCTCCTCGGCGAAGCGATTCAGAGTGTCTTCGAGGAGGCGGGCCTTCCCAAGGGGCTGGTACGCAACGTTCACGGCGGCGGAAGGATCGGCGACGCGCTGACCAAGTCGACCGCGGGCAAGATCTTCTTCACCGGTTCGGTCCCTGTCGGCTACAAGGTCGGCGAGGAGTGCGCGAAGCTGATGAAGGGCTGCGTGCTCGAACTCGGCGGCAAGGACCCGATGCTCGTACTCGAGGATGCCAACGTGGATTTCGCCATCTCGGGCGCAGTCTGGGGCGGTTTCGCCAACGCAGGCCAGACCTGCGCAGGGATCGAAAGGGCCTACGTGCGCCGTGAGGTTTCCGACCGCTTCATCGAAGGCGTGGTGGCCGGAGCCAGCGCCCTGAAGGTTGGCGACCCCTCCGAGGTCGACACCGAGATCGGACCGATGGTTTCAAAGGATCAGTACGACCTGGTCCGGGAGCTTGTCGATGACGCCGTCGCCAACGGGGCCGAACTGCGCTGCGGAGGTCCGGTTGACGTGGAGGGCTTCCCGGAGGGCAACTTCATCGCTCCTGTCGTGCTGACCAACGTCAACCACGACATGCGGATCATGAAGGAGGAGATCTTCGGTCCGGTGCTGCCGATCATCACTGTCGACTCGGATCAGGAAGCACTCGACCTCGCCAACGATTCCGAATTCGGGCTCGGTGCCTCGGTCTGGACCAAGGACCGCCAGCGTGGCGAGCGAATCGCCGACAGGATCGAGTCCGGCATGGTCTGGATCAACGACCACATGTTCACCCACGGCGCCTGCCAGTGCACCTGGGGCGGAGTCAAGGATTCCGGGCTCGGACACTCGCACTCGAAGTTCGGCTTCTACGAATGCGTCGAGATCAAGCTGGTCACCTACGAACCCGGACTGACCCGGAACTTCTGGTGGCATCCGTATGACGAGACCCTGGCCAAGGCGATGAAGTCGTCGGCCGGTCTGCTCTACGGCAAGGGCGGCCAGCGCGTCGAGGCGCTGAAGTCCGGTGCCGGTCCGCTGCTTGAGGTCGGTCGCCGCATCACCAAGCGCGGCTCCTGAAGCGCCTGGCGGTTCTTTTCACGGTCCTGGCCGCCGGCCTGATGGTTGGCGCCTGGTACCTGCTGCCGGACGACGGGGACTCTGGCGACAGCAACGCGCCGGGCAGGACAGTGACCAGCGGAGAACCGGCAGACCAGGAGAAGCCGGCCCCGCCGGAGGAGCCGGAACCGACCTTGCCGCGGATGGAATGCCCGGCTGAGCTGAGCAACTGCGAGGTTGCCAGCGGGAGGGTGATCTACGTCGAGGCTGTCGACCCGGATGGCGATGGTGACGCTCATTTCGTGACCCTCAGTAACCAGAGCATCACCTCGACGGCGATAACGGTTTTCGATGTCAGGGCGGACCTGCGACCGAACCCGCTGCCCAAACGGGGAGACCTGGTTGGCGGCTATGGACCGGTCTATGAGGGTTCGTTCGGGCAACGGCAGATCGAAGTGATCGAGTTCCACGTGGGGAAATAGGCGACCCGCCTAGCGGGGCCCTGCCGGGATCATGGGAGACTGCGCCAAGTGAACGGAGCGGCAGACAACGCTATTCGGCTCAGGGGGCTCGATCGCGAATACGGTGATCGCGCAGCCCTTTCGGGGGTCGATCTGGACCTGCCCTCAGGGGCTTCGCTGGCTGTGCTGGGTCCGAACGGTTCGGGCAAGAGCACCCTGCTCAGGATTCTCGCCACCCTGCTGCGGCCCAGCCGCGGCGAAGTGTCGGTGCTCGGCTCCTCGCTTCCCGACGAGGCCTGGAAGCTGCGGGGCAGGATCGGCTTTCTGGGTCACGAGCCGCTGCTTTACGAAGACCTGACCGGCCGGGAGAACCTCGAGTTCCAGGCCCGGCTTTACGGCCTGCCCCGCGAGGAGGCTTCGGCCCGGATCGAATCGGACCTCGACCTTCTCGGCATGAGCCGTCGCGCCGGGTACCGGGTCAGTGACTACTCGGCCGGCATGAAGCAGCGGATAGCAATCTGCCGTGCGGTCCTGCACCGTCCTGCGCTTCTTCTGCTTGACGAACCCGATTCAAATCTGGATCCGGAAGGCCGCGAAGCCGCCCGTGCGCTGATCGGTCATCCGAAAGAGATCGGCTGGGCATCCGGGATGACGGTCACCAGGGTTGCCGTTTCCCACGATCCCGAACGGGCGAAGGCGGAGGCGGACCAGGTTCTGGAACTTGCGATCGGGGTGGGCGCGTGACCCCCTCTCTCCAGGCCCTTGGTGCGATCGTGGCCAAGGATCTCCGGACCGAGCTCCGGACCATGCGGTCGCTGCCGGCGATGATCCTGTTCGCGGTCACCACCTTCATCATTTTCCGCTTCGGGCTGGACCGGACTGCCCTTTCGGGGAGTCTCGCTTCAGGAGTCGTCTGGACCACCCTTCTCTTTGCTGCGGTCCTGGGGATAAACCGGATCTTCCTTCCCGAACGTGAAGAGGGCGGCTTCGACGCATTCCGGCTTGCCCCGGTCGACCGTCCGGTCCTCTTTGTGGCCAAGGCGACAGTCCTCTTCCTCTACCTGGTTGTGCTCGAAGTGATCGTCGTACCGGTGTTCGCGGTCTTCTTCCTGAATGACTGGTCCGGGCTGGTTCCCCTGATTCCGGTGCTGCTCCTGACCAACCTGGGGTTCGCCGCCCTGGGCACCCTGATCTCCTCCATGGCGGTCAACTCAAGGGCCCGTGACCTGCTTGTTCCGTTGCTTCTGCTGCCCCTCGTCGTCCCCCTGATGATCGCCGCGACAGGCGCGACATCGCCCCTGCTCGACTCCGGTGGCCCCTCCTTCGACAAGTTCGGGACATGGCTGCTTGTGCTTGGTCTATACGATGGGGTCTTCTGCCTCGTCGGTTACGCCGTTTTCGACTTCCTACTCGAGGACTGAAGCGGCACCAGGCAGGATCCAAAATGTCGGGACGCGGTCTGAAACAACTTTCGATTCTCACCACGCTGGTGATGCTGGCCGGGCTGCTGCTGGTCTTCTTCTGGGTCCCAATGGATGACGTCGAAGGCTTCCGCCAGAAGGTCTTCTACATTCACGTTCCGCTTGCCATCGTCGCCCTGGTCGGATTCATGGCGGGTGGAGTCGAGGGTTTCCGGCACCTCAGAACCAACGACCGACGCCATGACGCGAACTCCTACGTCTTCATCCACATGTCGGTCATCTTCGGGGTGGCGGTTCTGATCACGGGGATGCTCTGGGCCAAGGCTTCCTGGGGCCACTACTGGGTCTGGGACGAGCCGACGCTGGTCAGCTTCCTGATCGTCTTCCTCCTCTACTGCACCTACTACCCCTTCCGATACGCGATCGAGGATCGTGACAGGCAGGCCCGCTACGCCTCCGTTTTCGCGATCACTGCCGGTGCGTTCGTGCCGCTCAACTTCATGGCGGTGAGGATGGCCGAGAGCCTGATTCACCCCAGGGTCTTCGCCACCAGCGAGGGCGGCCTGCCTGGTTCGATGATGTTCACATTCCTCGTCATGCTGGTGGCCGTAGGCCTGCTCTGGATCACCCTGGTCAAGCTGGAGCTTCTCGGCAAACAGACTTCCGGTCAGGTATCGAAGCTGCGTCGTGCCCTCGAAGCCGAAGGTTTCGCCACCTCGGCCGACCCCGAAGGTACCGTCGGCCGACGGATCGCCCCCAACCTGGAGTCCCGATAAATGTCTGACGTGCTTCCCGGCGATGCCGGCTATGTATTCGCCGCCTACACCGTCTTTCTCGTTCTGCTGCTCGTCTACGTCGGCATCCTCGGAGCGAAGTTCCAGAGGATCAGCCGCGATATCACCGAGCTGACCGACGAGGTCGAGGCCGGCCGCGGCAACAAGGAAGCCAAGCCGGCCGAGCCGGTCAACTCAGAGGCCGGGGCTGAAGAGCCGACCGGTGTCTGAGCTTCTCGCACTCGGGATCTCCCACAAGACAGCTCCGCTGGAGCTTCGAGAGCGACTTGCCCTGCCCGAGGGGCGAGCCGCCGGACTCATGGCCGAGTTTGCCTCCTCCGGCGGAGCAGCGGAAGCGACGATAATTTCCACCTGCAACCGGACCGAGGTGTACCTGATTGCCTACGACCCGGTCATCGCTGAATCCGAGGTTCTCGGTTCCCTGGCGACACAGGCCGGGATTCGCCCGACCGAACTGATCGGGCACCTCTACTCGCTTCGGGGCCCCGATGCTGCCCGGCACCTTTTCCGCGTAACCGCGGGGCTCGACTCCATGATCCTCGGAGAAGCCGAAATCCAGGGGCAGGTGAAACGTGCCCACGAACTGGCCCTTGTCGAGGGCGCTTCCGGCCCGATCCTCAATCGCCTCTTCCGTGGTGCGATCGCCGCCGCGGGGCGGGCCCGGAACGAGACCGGCATCAGCGAAAAGGGCGTTTCAGTCGCATCGGTCGCGGTGTCCGAAACCCGGCGCACACTCGGTGACCTCGCCAACCGGCGGGCGCTGGTTGTGGGTGCGGGTGACACGGCCGAACTCGTGGCGCGCTCGCTGGCTTCCAGTGGAACCGACTGTGTATTTGTCGCAAACCGGCACTTCGATCGGGCGACTGAGTTGGCCGAGCGCTTCGGGGGCGAGGCCGCCCGGGTCGCGGACCTCCCAGAGAGGCTTACCCAGCCGGATGTCGTCGTATCGGCTACCAACTCTCCGCATCACCTGATCGACCGTGAATTGCTTGAGTCCGTGCTGGCCAGCCGGGAGGGAAGGCCGCTGCTCCTTGTCGATCTCGCGGTGCCCCGGGACATCGAACCCGGTGTGCGGGAGCTGCCCGGAGTCACGGTCCTCGACATCGAGGACCTTCAAAGGGTGGTGGAGAGGAACGCGGCAACCCGGGCAGCCGAGGCAGCCAAGGCAGAGCGGATCCTGAGCGCAGAGCTCGACCTTTTCGAGCGATGGGTCGATTCGCTGGAGGTGCTTCCAGCGGTCGTCGCATTGAGAGAAAGGGCTGACGAGATCGTGCGAAGGGTCCTGGCCGAGAACCAGGACCGGTGGATGAACCTCAGCGACGCCGACCGGGACCGGGTCGAGAAGGTGACCCGCGCGGTTGCCCAACGCATGCTTCACGAGCCGACCCTCAAGCTGAAGGAGATGGCTGGCACGGAGGCGGCGTATGAGGCCGTGAACACGGTCCGTGAACTGTTCGGACTCGATGTCGAGACCGATCCCGGGGGCGGAACCGAGGCGACGGTGACCCCGATCCGCCGCGAAGCTTGAGTTCGCCAGAGCCAGAACTGCGGATCGCCACCCGACCCAGTCCACTGGCCGTCGCCCAGGCCCGCCAGATCACCGCGGCCCTGGGGGTACCGGATGAGTCGCTGGTCGAGGTGGAAAACCAGTCGGGGCCGGCGGACAAGGAGCGTTTCATCCACGGGGTGGAACAGGCCGTTCTGACAGGGCGGGCAGAGCTCGGGGTCCACTCGGCCAAAGATCTGCCCGGGAAGATGACTTCGGGGCTGGTCATAGCGGCGACGCCCGCCCGGGCAGACGCCCGGGACTGCTGGATCGGGCCGGGCGATTCGCTCGAGGCGATACCGGAGGGCGCAAGGGTCGGGACCTCCAGCCTGCGACGCCGTTCCCAGCTTCTGGCATTGCGGCCGGATCTGGTCATGGTGGATATGGCCGGGAACGTCGATACGCGCCTGGCGAAGTTATCCCGCGGAGAAGTTGACGGGCTGGTCCTCGCGGTGGCCGGGTTGGAACGCCTGGGCCGCGAGTCGGAGATCGCGTTTCCTTTCGACCCCGAGGCGATGGTCCCGGCCGCCGGCCAGGGAACACTCGTGATCCAGGGTCGGGCCAACGGACCCGGTCTCGACGAGGTGGCTGATCATGGAGATCAGGACACCCTCACGGCACTGCTGGCCGAAAGGGCTGCGGTAGTCGGGATCGGGGCTGACTGTGACAGTCCGGTCGGGTTCCACGCGACCGTATCGGAAGGTTCGATCAGCATCGAAGGGTTCGCCGGGGCGGCCGACGGGAGCGTCTGGTTGCGGGACCGCCTCGAGGGCGAGAGGAGCCAGCCGGAGGAACTGGGCCGGAATCTGGCTCGCAGGATGATCAGCGCCGGGGCGGCCGGGATTCTCGAAGGTACGGTTGGGGAATGAGCGAGCCGAGCGGTCCCGGAGCGTCAGGCGAGAGCGGTCAGGTGGCACCGGTCGCTCTGGTCGGTGCGGGCCCGGGTGATGCCGGCCTGATGACCCGTCGCTCGCTGGAGCTGATCGCAGCAGCGGATGTCATCTACTACGACCGCCTTATCCCGCCGGATGCCCTCGAGGGTTGCCGGTCCGGTGCCGAGCTGGTCTACGTGGGCAAGGAGCCCGGCAAACCGGGTCTGGGTCAGGAGGAGATCAATCGGCGCCTGGTCGAGAGCGGCCGGAACGGTATGAAGGTGGTGCGGCTGAAGGGTGGCGATCCCTTCCTGTTTGGTCGCGGCGCCGAGGAGGCCGAGGCTCTCCGCGAGGCCGGTCTCGAATTCGAAGTGGTGCCGGGAGTGACAGCCGGGATCGCCGCCAGCGCCTATGCGGGAATTCCGGTCACACATCGTGATGAATCGGCGTCGGTCACCTTCCTGACCGGTCACGAGGATCCGGGGAAGGCCAGGTCAAAGATCGACCTCGAGCAGGCCGCCGCCTCCCCGGCAACGCTGGTCTTCTACATGGGTCTCAAGTCACTCGCTGCCAACGCTCGGACTCTGATCGAGGCGGGCCGACCGGCCGACCAGCCCGTGGCGGTCATCGAGAAGGGGACAACCCCGGCCCAGCGCGTTGTCGAGGGAACACTCGAAACGATCGCCGGCGAGGTTGAGGCGGCTGGGCTGAAGCCCCCGGCACTGGTAGTTGTCGGGGAGGTCGCCGGGAAACGGCAGCAGTTGGCCTGGTTCGAGCACCGGCCGTTGTTCGGAGTTTCGGTAGTGGTCACCCGGGCCAGGGACCGCATTTCGACCCTGGCCGGGCGCATCCGCAGCATGGGGGGTGAGGTAGTTGAGCTCCCCGTATCCCGGACCGAGCTGATCGACGCTGATGATCCGCGGGTCAGCCAGTCCCTGGACACTTTCGGGCGCGGCGACTTTGGCCTCGTCTGCTTCACGAGTCCGGCCGGGGTCACTTCTTTCTTTGACCTGCTCGAAGGCAGGGGGCTCGATGCCCGTGCCTTTGCCGGCTCAGAGATCGCGGCCATTGGCCCCAGCACGGCACGCTCCCTGGCCGAGCACGGCCTGAGGGCGGACCACCTCCCGGAGAAGTTCGTTGCTGAGGGAATGTTGAAGACCCTCGAGAAGGTCCCGATTGAGGGCCTGCAGGTTCTCGTCGCCCGGGCCGAGGAAGGCAGGGAACTCCTGCCCGAGACGCTCCGGCAGCGTGGCGCGGACGTAACCGTGATGCCGGTCTACCGCACGGTGCCGGACTCGCCTTCGGAAACCGCCTTGAAGCGCGCCGCTGAGGCCGATTTCATCACTTTCACCTCCGCATCATCGGTCCACAATCTGGTCCGGACCGGGGTCGTGGACCCGGCCGGCTTCGGCCCCCGCGTCGTCACGATCGGCCCCGTTACGAGCGAAGCTGCGCGCGAAGCCGGCTTCACGGTGGCAGTCGAGGCCGAACGTCACGACCTCGACGGCCTTGTGGAGGCGATCAGCCGCCAGCCGTAAAGGTGGCCTTTCGCAGGGTCAGGCTTGCCTTGCATCCACCCTGCCAGACCTTGATCGTGATGATCGCCCGGTTCCTGTTGATGAAGCGTCCCGAAACCGCGCTCCTCAACTTCGGGAACGACGATGAGACGCTGCCCCTGAAGCTGAACCGGTTGCGCGAGTTCGTTGCGATCGCCCGCTTCGGAGTGGAGAACGCCCCGGTTACTCCGTCATAGGTGTAAAGACCGTCAGGAGTGCATGCTCGGCCTGAACGGTCACGGAACTTCATGTTGGCCGAGGCGCCGACGATCTTGCCGGCGTCGGTGATGATGTACCCGTCCTGCTTTCCGACCTTCTGGTAGTAGGCGCCGTCCCTGGGCTTGATCTTGGCTGACGCGGTAGCGGTCGAGAGGCCGAGCGCGAGGGACAATCCGGCGAACACGGCGGCAAAGCGGACGATCGACGATCGATTCATTGTTCTCCCTGGGGTCGAAAGCGGACAGGTCGATTATCCCGGCGAAGGCCTGCAGATTGCAAATGTTCGTTCGGGAGGCCGGCAATAGACTTCACGAATGGCCGGCCCAGGCAACGAGACTCGACTCCGACCGGTCACCTTCCTCACCGACTTCGGGTACAGCGACGAGTACCCGGGGGTCTGCCGTCTGGTCATCGCTGGAGTTGATCCGGGCATCCGGGTGATCGACATAACCCACGGAATTCCTCCGGGGGACGTTCGCAGGGGCGCGCTTGCGTTGGCCGCGGCGGTCCGTTTTTCGCCCCCCGCGGTTCACCTTGCGGTTGTCGATCCGGGAGTCGGTGGCCGACGCCGGGCTCTCGCGCTTATCTGCGGCGATCACCTGTTGGTGGGCCCTGACAACGGGCTGCTGATGCCGGCTGCCGAAGTGCTCGGTGGTATAGACGCGGCATTCGACATCTCCGAGACCCCGGTTCGTGCGGGGGACAGTGACACTTTCCACGGCCGGGACGTCTTCAGTCCCGTCGCGGCCGAGCTGGCCCGGGGCGCCGCCGCCGGGGAGTTGGGTGAAGCTGTCGGATTCCGCAACCTCGAGCCCCTCGTCTTGCCGGAGCCGACGATCTCGCCAGATCAGGTTGACGCCCATGTGCTCTATCTGGACCAGTACGGCAACGTGATCCTGAACCTTCACGCCGAGGTACTCGATGGCACCTTCTTCACGGAAGATGTCAGCGTGATGCTCGAAACCAGCATCCAGGAGACCGAGGTCCCGGTCGGCCGCACGTTCGCGGATGTGGCGGCCGGAGATCCGGTCATCTTCACCGATTCAACGGGGTTTCTGGCGGTGGCGGTGAACCGGGGTTCCGCAGCCAGCCGCTTCGGCCTCGGGCCTGACAATTCGGTCAGGTTTACACCGGTAGCCTCCAGCCGGTGAAAATCGGCCTTCCCCGAATCCATTACTGCTCGATCGGTTCCACCAACGAGCGTGCCAGGCAGGCGGCGCTTGAAGGGGCCCCTTCGGGCACGTTGGTCACCTCCGGGGAACAGACCGCGGGCCGGGGCAGGCAGGGAAGGCCCTGGCACACGCCTCCGGGCTCGGCCGTTGCCTGGAGCCTGTTGATCCGGGAGTCGATCGAGGTCCCGGGAACCCTGCCTTTACAGGTCGGGGTCGGGGTTTGCGAAGCGGTCGAATCCCTGGGAGCTGAAGGTGTCCGGATGAAGTGGCCGAACGACATCTGGATCGGCGAGCGCAAGTGCTCGGGGATTCTGGTCGAGGCGAGACCCCAGGATGGTTGGGCGGTCATCGGGGTGGGCATCAACATCTCGATTCCGGATGACGGTTTCCCCGAAGAGCTGCGTGGCCGGGCAACCTCTGTCGGCGGTGGTGTCTCGTTTGAAGAGACCGTCGAGAAACTGAACCGTCACGTCGGCGAGCGACTTGAAGCTCCGGTCGAAGAGACTCTCGCTGCCTTCGCTGCGAGGGATCTGCTCAAGGGGAGAACGGTCGCCTGGGGCGAGGGCGAGGGAATCGCCGCCGGTATCGACCGCCAGGGGAACCTGCTGGTCGAGTCGCCGGCCGGTTGCCTTTCGACCCTCAACGCCGGTGAGGTCCACCTCTCGCTACCCGCCCGTCAAACGTGACTGGCCCCCTGGCTACACCTGCGTCGCTGCAGCCGTTCGACCGTCCGGAACTCGATCTTGCCCGTCCGGGCGTCGTCTGGCTGGATGGCAGACCACTAGGTATAGAACCAACCGGCACCGGCAGGGCGCTGGCAAAACAGGAGGGAGGCCGACTGGTGGTCGGTGGTGGCGGCCGGCGGAAAGTCATCGAGGCGATCGGTCGCTGGTACCGGCGCGAAGCCCGGTCTCGGATCGAACCTCTGGTGGCAAGCGAGGGCGAGCGACTCGGCCTTCACGCCAGCAAGGTCAGGATCGGCAACCAGCGGACCCGTTGGGGCTCCTGCTCGACCTCGGGCACGGTCTCCTTCAACTGGAGGCTGGCAATCGGACGCCCCGAGGCACTGCACTACGTGGTGGTTCACGAGCTGATCCACCTGCGCCACCACAATCACTCCCGCGACTTCTGGGCCGCGCTTGCCGAGGCCTTCCCGGGTTACCGGGAGGAAGCCACCTGGCTGCGGAGCCACGAGCGACAGCTGCTTGCGTGGAAGCCTTTGATCTGATCGGGTAGCGTCCCGGCCATGACGAGAGAGGGCAGGGGAGTAGCGGCGGTCTTCACGGGGTCGCTGGTCGCGATCTGCGCAATGGCGCTCCTGCTCGTTCCACACCAGGCTGATGGGTCAACGCGTTTCAACCTGAACCAGGCCCTGAACCGGGTGATGGCCGTTCCCAACGGACCGCCCGGGATCTCGATGCAGATCGTCAGGAACGGCCGCTCGCAGTACTTCCGGCGGGGCTACTCGAACGTGCGCAACCGGACCAGGCCGCGTATCCACCAGCGATTCCGGATTGCATCGGTCGCGAAGGCCTTCAGTGGTGCGGTCGCCCTGAATCTGGTTGCGAGGGGAAGGCTCCGGTTCCGATCCACGATCGGCGAGATCCTCCCCGGATTGATGCCGAAGGCCAGACAGGTGACCCTGGGCCAGGCTCTCCACCACACCGGTGGCCTGCCCGAGTACGTTCGTTCCAGAGGGTTCATTCGGGACATCACCAACCGGCCCAAGGCGTATGTGCCGCCCCGGAAGATCATTTCCTGGGTCAGGGGTGAAGGCCTCACCCACCGACCGGGCACCAGATACGAGTACTCGGACACGGACAACATCGTTGTCGGACTGATGGCCCAGCGGGCCACCGGGGTCCGGTACATCAACCAGATTCGCTGGCTCGGAAGAAAGATCGGCGGGCTCAGAGCGACCTACATGCCCAGCCGGGTGAGGATGCCCGGCCCGTACATCCGGGGATACGAGATCGAGCCAGCCAAGAAGCCGGTGGACATCTCCGAGATCATCAATCCCTCGGGTGCATGGGCATCGGGTGGCATCGTCTCGACCCTGCCGAATCTGAGTCGCTTCTTCAGGGCGTATGTCGCGGGACGCTTCTTCGGTCAGGGCCCCCGGGCGAAGGTGATCAAGAGGGTGCAGCGCACCTGGCTCCGAGGCGAGTCACAGCCCGCCGGTCCCGGTAACAACTGGGCCGGCATGGGTCTCTTCCGCTACTCCACGAAGTGCGGGGTCATGTACGGACACACCGGCTCGTTCCCCGGCTACCGGGTCTTCGCCGCGTCTTCGGCCGACGGCAAGCGGTCGATCGCATTCGTCGCCAACGCCCAGATCCTCAGCACGACACAGGGCAACCCCAACGCGAAGCAGGTCAGCGCCCGGATTCGCCGGGCCCAGGTCGCGGCGGTCTGCCACGCCCTGCGCTAGCGGAGGATCTAGAAAGTTTCGTAGCTGTCCGCAGACAGCTCGAAGCCGTTGCCGGTGAGCATGTTCTCGCAGCGCATGGAATCGCCGAAATCGCCGGTGGCACATTCGAACGGACCGACGAGGTTGACGATTCCCGGCGCCACGTCGGGACCGCTGCCAAGAGTGGTGTCGCCGGCACAGACGATCTCCGCCTCGCCGTCCGCCACCATCAGGCCGTTGCCGTAATCAAGCGGGCAGGCGGGATCCTTCTTCACCTTCCACTGTTTCCGCCGGATGTCGCAGCGGACCATCTTTTCGTCGGCGATGCAGCCGATGTTTCCGTCGGGGGAGGTGAAGGCCTCGAGGTTGACCGTGACGCTCTCCTGCTTGTCCGAACCGCAGCCGGCGATCATCAGGCTGGCCACCAGCGAACTACTCAGGATCAGCTTCAGTTTCCGGCTCATCGGCCCCGTTATCTTCCTGTTCGACAGCTTCTTCGGTGGCCGCCTGTTCGGAGTTGCCGCCTGCCTCTTCGCTTTCGGCGGTTGTCTCAGTCGTCTCGGTGTTCTCGACTTCGGGGTTGGCGGCGTCCTTCTTCTTGTTCTTCTTGCGGCGACGCTTCTTGCCACCCTTGGGGAAGTTTCTGAGCAGTTCGCGAGCGACAGCGGAGGGTTTCCTCGCCATTCGCATGCGGGCTCCACGAAGCACTTCCTCGCCTTCGGGTGTGTGGGCGACCGCGGCGGCCAGCAAGGAGACCGCAAGGCGACGGTCCTGCTTACGGGCCTGCTGAACCAGCTTCCGGGCGTTCTTGCCGTGGGCGCGACCGGCCGAGTTGACCAGCAGGCCGAGCAGCCGCTTGGTTTCCGGCCAGCGCTGGACCGCGTACTCCTCGTGAAGCTCACGGGTGTAGGAGGCCAGCCTCCACACCCAGGCCTGGGCCTGGTCCCTGCGGCCGATCCTCTTGTCGACCAATGCCTGAAGCAAGACCTTGGTGCCAGCCCGCTTTTCGTCCCGGGCCCACGTGCCGACGATGTCGATCGCATCGTCGAAAGCCTCCGGGTCCTTGAGGTTGGCGATCTCGCCCAGCGCCTTCACCCTCAGCTGGGCGTTGCGGTTGCGCTGGACGCAGGTCAGCAGGTAGCGCCGTCGAAGCTCCTTGGTGCGGTCGTGCTGAAGCATCGCCTTGGCCCGGCGCCAACCCTGGGTCGTGACTCTGGCACCGGCGAGTGCGGCCCACACATGCTGCTCGGCGTAGTCGAGGTTCTCCACGGCGATACGCCAGATGTCCCGCTCGAGCACCTCGATGCGGCGCTGCGGATCGTCAGAGACCGGAACGATTCGGCGTTCGACCCGGACCTTGCGACCGCGGCCCCGGCGAACCGGACCGACCACGATCGCCCCGCCGCGATAGACGTCGCGGTCAAGCAGGCTGTGGAGGGTGACGATCGACTCATCATGGGTGGTAGCCGGATGAACGAAGTCAATGACCAGGCCCGCCTCCTTGGTCGGAGACCGGCGGGTCACACGACCGACCCGCTGCTGGTAGATCCGCTTCGATGCGGTTGGGGCAAGGTGCATGCAGATGGTTGCCCGGGGCGAGTTCCAGCCTTCGGCGAGGAGCTGTGCGTTGCAGAGCACGTCGACCTCCCCTCGTTCGAATGCGGCGAGCGTCTCCGAAAGTTCCCGCTTCGGCGTTTCGCCCGAGACCGCCTTGGCGTTGATGCCGAACTCCTGGAATGCCGCCGCCACGTTCTTCGCATGCTGGACGCCGGCGGTGTAGAGCACACCCGGGGCTTTGCGGAAGCGCGACTTGTAGAGGTCGGCGATCGCCATATTGAACGGTGCCTGGTCAAGCAGCTTGGCCAGCTCTTCCTGATCGAAATCCTGGTCCACCTCGCCCTTGCGCAACGGCACCTTGGCGATCGTCCGGACACCTGGTCCGGGCGGTATTCGCAGGCAGCGAAGCGGCGCGATGACCCCGCGGCGGGCAGCCTGGGCGAGATCGAAGCGGGAGGTCTGCGTGGGGAAGAGGTCGGCGACGTGGCGGGCGATCAGGGCGCCGGTCGCGGTCATGCCGATGTAGACCGGACCCGGCATCGAGCGGATGCAGGCCGAAGTCTTTTCGCCGAGGGCGGTGTGGGCCTCGTCGCAGATGATCACCGAGTACGCGTTTGAAACGCGCTTGGCGTTTCGGACGAACCACTGGTAGGTCTCGACAGTTACCGGTCCGTCGGCCTCGTCGCGTCCGTCAAGCAGCGGCGGGCGCAAGCGGTCCTTGTAGCCCCGGTCAGAGATCTCGCCGATGAACTGATCGACGAGATTCCGACGGTGCGTGAGGATCAGGACACCGCCGGTGCGGGTTGCTTCGATGAAGCCGACCGCCGCGACGGTCTTGCCGGCGCCGGTCGCGTGCTCGAACCAGAACCGGCGAGCCGCTCCGGGATCATCGGCTGCCTCGCCGAGCTCCTCTTCTTCATCCTCGCTCTCTTCGGACTTCTCGACCCAGTCCTGGGGTTCCTCATCCTCATCGATGATCTCGTCGAGAACTTCGGCCGCAAGTTCGGCGTCTTCCTCGTCGAGCCCTTCCGTCGCCTCTTCGACCCGGGCGGCTTCGGCTTCGGCTTCGTCAGCCTCTTCGACCGTGTCGTCGGGTTCCTCGAGCGCATCGATCTCGTCGATCGCGCTGACCTGCTGTTCGGCAAGCAGCTCGGTCAGGGTCCCGGAGAGAGCGTCGATCTGGTGAGGGTTGAGTTCCGCGCCGTCCTTCAGCGTTGGTGGCTCCTCGCCAATCAACCGTTCGAGGCCGAGCAGCAGCGAGAAGTTCCGGCGCCACTCGACCGACGGTTCTGTGAGGCCGGCGTCGAGTTCCGCGATCGCCGCGTCGAAGGCACGCCGGCGGGCGGTGCCGGGCACGAGGGCTTCGGGACCGTCTCCATTCAGCAGGAGAGGTTCACACGCAAACTCGGAGGCGCGCTCGATGTCTTTCTTTGAGGGAACCGCTGTCGGAGCGGGTGCTGCAGTAGTCGTGGCCAACTTAGCCTTCGAAAGTGGTCCGGGCCCTGATGTTGCAGGCCGGATGAGTAGGTAATCGAAGATCCCGGAGATGACGCTGGACGGACATTCCCCGGATTCCTCCGTGACCCGCGAGAGGGCGGGTCGGACATCTGTATTTAATCATTACTGCGATGAATTCGGTTTTTCGCCACAGAAAGCTGGCTTCGGCGGTGTTTGCCCTGGTCTTCGGGGCTGCCGTCCTGACCGGCTGCGGCGAGTCGGGTGAAGAGCCCTCTCCTGCCCCGGATTACGGTGCCCGGCTGGCCGGGGCACCGGCCCCGCTCGCTTCTCTTTACGAGCAGGGCAACGAACTGCTGTCAGGAGGGCTCGACGCCTACGATCAGCGAATTTCCAGTCTCGAGGGGTACCCGGCGGTCGTCAACGTCTGGGCTTCCTGGTGCGGTCCGTGCCGGGCCGAGTTCCCTCATTTCCAGCAGGTGTCAGCAAACATGGGAAAGAAAGTCGGTTTCCTCGGGGTGAACTCGGATGACAACCGGGATGCCGCGAAGACCTTCCTCTCGACCCATCAGGTGCCCTATCCGAGCTACGAGGACCCCGACAAGTCGATTGCCGACAGCGTCGACGCGACCTTTGGTTTCCCGGCGACGGCCTTCTACAACGCTGACGGGGAACTGACCTACACCAAGTCGGGTCCTTACACGAGCAACGAGGGACTGGTCGCTGACATCCGCACCTACGCGCTCGAGAACGACGCCGGTTGAGCCGGGTGGTCCTGCCGGGGAGGCAGGACCGATACGCTCGACGTGATGGAGATCACCGATCCCACACTGGTGTACCTCCTGGTCATCCTCGGGCTGACCGGGATCGGAATCGAGGTCACGACGCCGGGAGGGATAATCCCGGCCGTCCTCGGTGTAATCGCCCTGGTTTTCGGCGTCATCGGTGTCGTCGACATCGGACCTTCGGCAATCGGACTCGGGCTGCTCCTGGTGGCCATCGTCCTGTTCATCGGGGCAGCTGCGCTGCGCCTGTACCGGCCCCTTTCGATCCTCGGGATCATCTGCCTGGTCGGTTCGGGAATCTGGATGTTCGATCGCGCGACCGACCCGACTTCGATCATCGCCGTGACGGTGGGTTCGATCGTGCTCGGACTTTTCATGCACTTCGTGGAAGAGAGAGCCGGCCGGGTAATGGAGTCACCGGTCCGTTACGGGCCAGAAGATCTGGCGGGGATGGAAGGTGACGTGCGCGTCGCTCTGCGTCCCGACGGCCAGGTCTGGGTAGACGGAGGTCTATGGCAGGCAGAGCTGTCGGATCCCCAAGGCCGGCTCGGTGTCGGTGAGAAAGTCAGCGTCGTAGAAGTCAGGGGCCTGACACTGATCGTGGCTCCCCGGGCAGAACACAACCAAGGAGAAAACTAGATGGCTGTCGTAGGAACCCTGTTGGTAGTGCTCGCAATCTTCTTCCTGATCCTGCTCTTCTCGGCGATCAAGATCCTCCGCGAATACGAACGTGGCGTAATCTTCCGCCTCGGCCGGCTGATCAACCAGAAGGGTCCGGGGCTGATCCTTCTGATCCCGTTCATCGACAGGATGGTCAAGATCGATCTGCGCACGGTGACCCTGAACATCCCTCCGCAGGAGGTGATCACGAGGGACAACGTTCCTACCTCGGTCAACGCCGTCTGTTACTTCCGTGTGATCGATCCGAACCGGGCGATCACTGACGTCGAGAACTACCTGATTGCGACCTCGCAGATTTCACAGACCTCGCTCAGGGCGGTGCTAGGCAAAGCCGAGCTTGACGAGATCCTTTCCGAGCGCGAACGCCTGAACGAGTCGCTCCAGAAGATCATCGACGAGCAGACCGAACCGTGGGGGGTCAAGGTAACGACGGTCGAGATCAAGGACGTCGAGATCCCCGAGGCGATGCAGCGGGCGATGGCCCGTCAGGCCGAAGCCGAACGTGAACGGCGAGCCAAGATCATCAACTCCGAAGGCGAGTACCAGGCTGCCGAGAAGCTCACCGACGCGGCCGACATCATCAGCCGCAACCCCGCCTCGCTCCAGCTTCGCTATCTCCAGACCCTGCTCGAGATCAGCGGCAACCAGAATTCGACGGTGATCTTCCCGCTGCCGATGGACCTGATCTCCGCCTTCCAGCAGGCGATCGGAAGCATCGGCAACTCGAGCGAAGTTCCCGATGTGAGAGTCAAGCCCACCGTGGGTGGTACGACAGAAGACCTGCCACCAGCCCCTGAATAGCGCAGCTTGTCCTCGCCCGAAATCAGGATTGACCAGCTGACTGGCAGCCGGGTGCTGATCGCACCCGGCCGTTCGCAGAGGCCAGATGACTTCAGCCCCGGTGATTGGCATCCGTCGGGCGGGGAAGGTTGCCCCTTCTGTGAGGGCAACGAGTCGGCGACCCCACCGGAGCTCGAGGCCGAGCGGCCCGGCGCCGGTGGAGCGAACGGTCCCGGCTGGTTGACGAGGACCGTCCCGAATCTTTACCCGGCGGTGGTCGCCCGCGAAAGCGGCGAGTCGGAAGACTCGCGGAAGGTCGCCGACCGGGCCGGGAGCGAGTCAAGCGCCTACTCCAGTCCGGCCGACCCTTTGCTGGCTTCTGGCCGGGGTTCCGAACCGGACATGTTCTCCACCCGCCCCGCCTACGGTGCCCATGAGGTGATCATCAACTCACCCCGGCACCTGTCCTCACTGGCCGAGCTTGGCGAGGAGGGTATGGCTGCGGCCGTGCGCGCCTGGAGAAGCAGGATGCGTGCTCATGAGAAAGCGGCATATGTCCAGCTGATCCTCAACCAGGGGCCGGACTCCGGAGCATCGCTCGAGCACAGCCACGCCCAGCTCGGCGCGATGGAGTTCGTCCCTGCGTCGGTCGCGCGGGAACGGGAGCGGGTCGGGGCCTACCGTGAAAGGACCGCCGGAGCCAGCCTGCTGGGGGAGATTCTGAGGGAAGAGATCCGCCGCGGTGACCGTCTGGTTGCGATCGATGACGAGGTTGCGCTGGTCTGCCCCTGGGCCTCGCGCCATCCGTACGAGATGAGGATCATTCCCAGGCGGCCGACTTCCCGTTTCGAGGAAGACGAGGGTGGAGCGACCATGCTCGGCCGGGCGGTGGGCGCCCTGACCAGTCTTTTCGGAGACCCGTGCCAGCTCAATCTCTGGGTCCGTACGGCACCAAGGGGTGTCGAGCACTTCCATTGGCATCTTGACCTGATCCCGAGGCTTGAACCCTCGTCAGCATTCGAGATGGCGACCGGGGTCGACATCAACATCGTCACGCCGGAAGCAGCCGCGGAAACCCTTCGCGAAGCGATCACCTGATCCCGCCCGCCGTGGCTGGTCAATAAGCTCGGTCGATGCCGATCGACAATCGACCATTCCCCCGCTTCGTCGCCGATGCCTCCCGCCACGGGATTCCCCATGGGCGCTTCGCCGAGCGTCTCGCCACCGCATTCAGGGCCGCATGCGAAGAGATCGAGGACCTGCCCGAGGGCACCGAAGTGCCCGACGAGCTGACCTGGTTTCCCGAGCGTTCATGGAGTGGACGCGTCTGGGTGCCGGTGTCAGGTGACGGTGAGGCAATCCTCGAGGAAGGCGGCGAGCCTGAGCCGATCGAGCTCTACGGTTTCGTCAGCTTCGTCCAGCCCGAGGGGGGAGATCCGACCGACTTCCGGGCTTCGGCGGACTTCACCGACGTCGTGGCGGCCGACAACCCTGACTGGAGCATCGACATCTCCGACGAGGTGATCGGCACCTGGCATGGCGAACAGGGGCGGGAAGCGTCTATGACGCTGGTCTGGGGTCGTTCACTGGTTCGCGATGCCTTTGCCGTAACGGCGGAACTGGAGGGGGTGACGGTTGACCAGGACCCGCTCTTCGGAGGCCAGGGAAGCAAGGCCGATCGCTTTACGCTGATCGCCCCGGACGCGCTGAAGAACTACGGCGACGATGCCTACCTGGAAGTGAAGCTCTGGACATCGCGTGGCCGGGAGGTCGCCCGGGAGTCGCTCTACGAGATCGAGGAACCGGAAGTCCCGGAACAGGAAGCACCGTAGTCAAAGGCTTCCCTGGGAGAATCATCTTGCCGCGGAATCGTTTCTGATTTGATCCGGGCATGACCAAGACCAGACTGCAGGAACTCCGGGGCCTTGTTGATCGCGACACCGGGGGGACCGTACTCTCGGTCTTCGCGAGGACCGATCCCCGTGATCCGGAGAACAGCAGCGAGCATCCCGGCTGGTCGATTAACCTGAAGAACGGAATTCGGGACGCGACGGCGTCGGTCGGCGACGAACACGAAGCCCACCAGACTGCACTCAAGCTTGGCGCCGAAGCCGAGCGCCGGCTCCACTCCGCATCGGCAGCCGAGCGTGGCCGGAGCGTCGCTCTCTTCCTCAGTGCCGACGGTTCGATCGACGAGTTCCATACCTTCCAGATCCCGGTCCGGCAGGGTTACGTGACCTTTGACTCGGGACCTGTGGTCTGGCCTATGGTGGACGTGATCGACCGTGGGCAGCGCACCGGAATCGTGTTGATGAGCAATGACCACATCCGGCTGCTCGAATGGTTCGACGGCAACGCCCACGACATCGAGTCCTCGACCTACGATCTCGAGCTCGGCGACTGGAAGGAGTACCGGGGTGCGGCCCGGGCGAACCCCACCCGGGGACAGCAGTCGGTCGTCAACAGCGAAGCCTTCAAGGACCGGGTCAAGGAGTGGCGGAACAAGTTCACGCGGGACTGCGCCGTTTCGATTGCGGAAGCCGCCGATGACCTGGAATTCGAGCGGATCATCGTTTGCGCTGACGGCGAGCTGGGGACCGAGTTCGAGGCGGCGGTTCCGGACTCGCTGCGTGAACGACTGATCGACATCATCCCCGTCAACCTGATCGACCAGTCCGCAAACGAGGTCGCCGATCACGTCGACGAGCGCCTGCGGGAAGACTGGCGCAAGGCGGTCGGAGAGGTCGCCGACCAGGCGCTCGCGCGGATCAAGGCCGCAGACCGTGGTGCCGGGGGCGCGGACGAGACCCTCCTCGCCCTCGGTGAGGGGCGGGTCAGCCATCTGATCTTCGATCCCTACCTGGATACCAAGGCAGATGTCCTGTCCGATGGTGCCCGGAAGGCGATCGAGGACGCCGGTGAAGCGTCGATTCAGGAAGCTCTGGTCGAGCTGGCACTTCGCACCGATGCCCGGGTCAGTTCCGCTTCAGTCGATGAGGTCCCGGCGCTGGCCGAAGCCGGTGGCGTGCTCGCCCTGCTGCGTTACTGAGCGCGCGGGTAGCATCCGCCTCCGGCCCCGATAGCTCAGCTGGATAGAGCGTCCGCCTCCTAAGCGGAAGGCCGCTGGTTCGAATCCAGCTCGGGGCGTGATCGCTCGGCAACCAAGAGGAGGATTCGAAATGGCAAAGATGCAGCGAAAGCCACTCTCCACCCGCAAGCCACCGGTGCCGTCGGAAGACTCCGCCGAGGTGGACGACTGGGCCTCGCGGGTGATGCCGGATCTGCAGCCGATCGTCAGATCGCTGGATGAACAGATCCGCAAACAGATACCGAACCTGCAATACGCCGTGAAGTGGAAGAAGGCTTATTACGGTCTTCCGGACCGCGGATGGATCATGGAAATGGTCTCCTACGACGTCTCGGTGAACCTGGTCTTCTTCGGCGGAGCGGACTTCGACTCACCGCCGCCGCTCGGGGACACGGATCGCAGCCGCTACATCAAGGTCAGGACCCTGGAGGAGGCGGAGTCCGAGGAGATGGCCAACTGGATCGCAGAGTCTGCACGGGTAGCGGGCTGGAAGCAGGAGGGTTGAGGGCGACCATGGCCGGCTGGGCTGACGACTTCTTCATCGAATGGCAGCGGGCCTGGGGCACCGGGACCGAAGCGGTCCTCCAGTACGTCACCGAGGACATCGAGTACTGGGACGTGACCCTGCCGGAGCCAATCCACGGAATCGACGCCTACGCCGCGCACTGCGACAACTTCTTCACGGCTTTTCCGGACGGCACCTGGTCAATGAGGGAACCGGTGATCTGCGAGGGAAACCGCGTGACCGAGCCCTGGGCATTCAGGGGCGTTAACTCTGGTCCGATCTGGATCGGACTGCCGGCGACCGGGAAGCTGCTCGAGTCGCAGGGCACGGACATTTTCGAGTTCCGGGACGGCAAGGTCTGCCGGGAGCACTCCTATTACGACGTGGTCGGCAACCTGCGTGCACTGGGCCTTTGGCCTGGAATCGGCAGTCGCACCGAGGGCGTTGCGATGGCCGCAGCAGGCGCGGCAATCCGCGGAGCAGGCCTGCTCGGCAACCTCAGGCCCTGAACCCTAGAGGCCGCCGATGCCGGAACCGAATCGGACCCCCCGGGTCCCGGAGCGGTGCTGCTGAACGGTTACCCGCATCCGGTTGAGGCGTCCCTGTGCGAGTAGGCGCTTGAGGCGCTGACTGGCTGGAGAAAGCTCGACATGACGATAGGTGCCGGGTACCTGCTGGAAAGATGCCTGGCCGATCGTCTTGCCGTTCAGTCGCAGAAGAACCCGGGTCTGGCAGTGGCCATTGATCGGGCACAAGGTCCGCAACTTGACCTTGCCCCCGATCCGCCGGGCACTTGCCGCGCCTTGACGGCTGGCCTGTCTCAGGTTCAGGGACTTGGGAGGAGCCAGGCGGAACTTCCGGACCGCGACCTTCCCGGGCACACCGTCCGCGTTGAGAGCCTGGACGCTCGCCAGGGCCCAGGTACCCCCAGGGTGCCGTGGAACCACGAACCGGCGGACGCGCGGCCCAGTGACCCGTCGGTACGAACTTATCTTCCGGCCGTTCTTCTTCACAGCGATCTCGGCCACGTATCCGCGGGCTCCCTTCACACCCCGCCAGGTGGTCGCCGCCGTGTAGACGTTCCGCCACGCTTGAACCTTCCGGGGCGCCGCGAGTCGGCCAGGCTTCCTGACGGTGTAGAGATCCTCAACGGTTACCTCCCGGGGCGCACCGCCGTGGATTACATAGGCCCGCAGCCGGCGCTTGCCGTAGTGGCTTCCCTTTGTGGCCTTGAAGCGGAAGGATCCTCTCGCCTTGTTGGTCGTCAGGATCGGCTGTTCGTAGCCACCCCGCATCACCTCGGTGAACGAAATTCTGGTGTTGGGGTTGCCGGTCGAATTCCACGCGAGTGTCCTCGTGAGACCGCGACCACTCACCCTGGCGCGAACCCTCTCCGGCGGCAGCGACTGACCCATCTTCACGCCGATCACCGGGGTCGAGCCTTCGTATGGAGTGATCGTCCACTGGCCGTTGCGGAGCCTCGGTGTGAAGACGCTCGTCCTGTTGTGTTTCTCGTCGGCGACGATCATGTAGCTCTTCGTCCTTACCGCATCCTTGCCGCGCGGAACGCTGAAGCTTCGTCCGTCCTTCGACCGGAGGCTGAAGCGCGGTGCGCCGTCCTTGCCTCGCACGGTCAGGATCGCGGTGCGATTCCCGGTCTTCAGGCGCCTGGGCTGGCTTGCCGAAGCAACGATGTCACCCCTTCGGGTTGCGGTCGGGTAGGCCTCCCGGTAGCGGTCAAGCCCGCAGGTCACACCGAAAGTCTGGACGCTCTGGCCGTACTCGTAAACCGCGCCGCCGTCTATTCCCAGGACCTTCCAGCAGGCACCAGCGGCCCGGGTGTTAATCAGGATCCAGCCGTCGAAGATGTTCAGTCCCGCCAGCCTTACGCGGCCGTTTCCTGTGAACTGGAAGTGCCGCTTCGCTACCCAGCCGTCGACACCGGCGCCGATGTAGAAAGGGTCGTCGGGGTTGTTCGAGTAGCTGGGGAAGCCAATTCCGATGCTGAACCCGAACTGGACACCGCTGTCGGTGTGGATCTTCAGGTACACGTTGCCGACATTGAGGCGGAATACCTTGACCCCTCCGTCGAACAGGAAGTACCAGTCCTGCTTCTCCTTTCCCAGCTTCAGTGCGGAGCTGACTTCGATTGGCACCACTTTCCCCCAGGGGGTCGGCAGCTCGGGGCCAAACTCGGCCGTCGCGGCAGCGTTCAGGTTGAGCACGAATTCACTGGCGGTCTGCTTGAACCCGACCCCGCCGTTCAGGGCGGTTAGGAAGCCTCCCGGGGGCGCACCGATCGGAACCCTGATTCCCGAAACTCCTACCGCTGCCTTGGTGGGGATGGCGTTCTCGATTTCGATCGAGAAGCTGATCCCCCTGCCGCTCATGAAGGGAAACGCGAGATCGGCGGTCCCGGCCAGCTTCTTTTCGCTGGCGGAGTACTCCGCTTCGAGGCCCCTGATGTCAAGAAGCTTGATCCCGTCGATTTCTTCCAGCTTCAGGCTGAAGCCGTCAACTCTGGATCCTTCCCCCACCTTGGAGGGGATCTTGATCGAGGCCGACTGCGGGTGGCCCTTGAGGGTGAAGACTCCGGTCAGGCGGATCGTCAGGTCCATCGAGCCCTTTCCGTCCTCGGCGAGGATTATCGGGGTCTCGACGTCTCCGACCGGGTTGAAACCCGCCAGGAGATTGGTCACGAAGTCATTGCCGCCGAGCCGCAGGTCTTCGAGCGTGACCTGGCCGCTGGGGGGAGGGGTGAAATTGATCTTGAAGAGCTCCCCGAGCTTGGTCGGCTCGGTCGCCTTGGGGTAACCGATAGACCAGAGCTGAACATTGTCGGCGGTTGTGCCGTCGGCCTTGACGCTGCGAATCGCATCGGTCTTGCGGTTCACGACGATCTGCGACTGTGAGTTGGAGCCCGTAACCAGGAATCCGTTCATGTCGAGTGCCGAGATCAGGTCGGAACTGCCGTAGGTGGGCTGCTGCGAGAGATCGGCGGTGTAGTAGTCGACCCCGTTGACGCTCGACTCGGTCCAGCAGCCAAGCATCTGGACGATCCCGACCGTCACGGTCGTTGGACTCTTGTTGTCCGCGCACTTGCCGTTCGGGGTGGCGCTGAAAGCAGTTCCCGCCATGGTGACGAGTCCGGCAAGCAGCGCCAGCGCCGCGACCAATGTCAGAGCCTTTTTTCTCAACCTGTGCCTGTTCCGTCCCCGGGGCCACCTTCAGCCCTTCTCTTGAGCTTCTGAACAGTGTTGCGGCTTCCTTGTTGCGGTTCAACCCATTCTGCGACATATGATCGTGGCGACCACCGAGGAGGAGAGATGACCGATATCGACCGTGAGCGCCTGGCCGAGTTGACCAGCGCCGAGCTGGACCGTTTCGTCGAGGCAAACCCGAAGTCGAAAGAGCTGTACGAGCGTGCCCGCAGGTCACTGGTCGGCGGCGTCCCGATGCCGTGGATGATGCGTTGGGCGGGCGGCTTTCCGGTCTTCGCGAAGCTGGCGATCGGAGCCCGGATCATCGATGTCGATGACCACACCTACATCGACTTCTGCCTTGGCGACACCGGCGCGATGCCGGGCCACGATCCGGAACCGGTGGTGCGGGCGATCACTGATCAGGAACGCAAGGGCATAACCACGATGCTTCCGACCGAGGACGCCCCGTGGGTGGGTGAAGAGCTCTCCCGCCGGTTCGGTCTCGACCGCTGGATGTTCACCCTCACCGCGACAGACGCCAACCGTGCCGCGCTGCGGATCTGCCGTCAGCTGACCGGACGTCCCAAGGTGCTGGTCATGAGTTACAGCTACCACGGCTCGGTCGACGAGGCATTCGCGGTGACCGGGCCCGGAGGGACCACCGTTTCCAGGGAGGGCAACGTAGGTCCGCCCGTCGATCCGTCGGAGACCACCGTCGCAATCGAGTTCAACGATCTCGACGCTCTCGAGAAGGCCCTGGCGACCGGTGAGATCGCCTGCGTTCTGGCCGAGCCGGCGATGACAAACATGGGCATTGTCCTGCCCGATGAGGGCTACCACGAGGCACTCAGGGAACTCACCCGCAAACACGGCACCCTGCTGATCATCGACGAGACACACACCTTCTCGGCCGGGCCGGGTGGCTGCACTGCCGCCTGGGGTCTCGATCCTGATCTCTTCTCGATCGGCAAGGCGATCGGCAGCGGCGTGCCGGCCGGTGCGCTCGGCATGACCGAGGAAGTCACCGAGCGGCTCTTCGCTCAGCAGGACGCCGATTACGAGGACACGGGTGGCGTCGGCGGGACACTTGCCGGCAATGCGCTTTCCCTGGCCGCGGTCCGGGCGACGCTTTCGGAAGTGTTGACCGAGGAAGCCTTCGAGCACACGATCCCGCTCGCCACCCGCTTCAGCGAAGGGGTGATGGAGGTTGTCAACGAGCACGGTCTGCCCTGGAACGTGACCCAGCTGGGGGCGCGGGCCGAGTACCGCTTCGAGGAGGCACCCGCACGCAACGGAACCCAGGCTCACGATGCTTCCGACCCGGAGCTGGAGCGCTACCTCCACCTCCACGCGTTGAACCGGGGCGTCCTGATCACGCCGTTCCACAACAT
>JAGQUT010000019.1:38027-38440 GCA_020438355.1 Solirubrobacterales bacterium
CGCCGACGTAGACCGCCACACCGAAGTCTTCGGCGAGGCAGTAAACGACCTGCTCGGGTGATCACCTCCAACCTGTCTCGCAAGGTGGCGGGGGGTGTGCCCGGAAAACCTCCGGAATGAGGAGCGAAGCGACGGTTTTCCGGGCATACCCCCCGCCACCTCGAACCACACGGCTGTAGGGTGGCGGGCGTGGAAGCCCCGATGGAGAACAAACCGACCGTTGCCCTGATCACGGGCGCCTCGAGCGGGATCGGAGAAGGCGTCGCCTGGCGACTGGCCCGCAAGCCCGGAACCCGGCTGATCCTGGTCGCCCGCCGGGAGGATCGCCTTCGTGAACTCGCCAAACGACTGCCCTGCGAGACGACGTGGATCGCCGCTGACCTGACCGAGGGCGACGCTCCAGGCCGGGTCCT